>DASWFO010000161.1:0-8701 GCA_036394195.1 Alphaproteobacteria bacterium
CCGCCGAGAGCAGCAAGCCGATCACGACCATCGCCGCCAGCACCAGCGGCAGCAGCACGATGCCGGGTACGTGCAACACCGAGGCCAGCGCCACGGCCACGAAGCCGCCGGCCATCACCATATCGCCCTGAGCGAAGTTGACCGCGTTGGTGGCATTCACCACCAGCACGAAGCCCAGCGCCACCAGCGCATACGCCGCACCCAGGGCCAGACCGTTGGCGAGGACTTGGAGCATGCGCGTTACGCCTAGCGCCCGCTATTGCGCCGCGGTGAGTCACCCCCACCCCAACCCTCCCCCGTCAAGGGGGAGGAGGTAAGAAAGTGATCTGCGGCTCTGTTCCCTCCCCCCTTGCGGGGGAGGGTTAGGGTGGGGGGTATGGCGCGGACCACCCGGGTCATCGCCCCAGTGCGCCATCAAGATCATCGTAGCGCTTGGCGATTTTCGGCGTGCGGCTCTGGCCGTCGTAGCAGACGATGATCGCCGAATGCGCCATGTTGCCCTTGCCGTCCGACTTGTAGGTCATCGCAAGGCCCCGATAGGTCTCCGACGCGAGCGCCTTCGTCACATCCGCGGGTGTGCGGGCACCCTTTGCCACCGCGTCCAAGGTCATCGCCACGCCGTCGTACTGGCCGAGCGCATAGCCGTCCGGCTCGGCGTTGAACTCCTGGCGGTACTGTCGCAGGAAGCGGTCCATCTCCGGCGAGCCGCCGGAGATCGGCGAGGCGTTGGTCTCGGCGCAGACGCCGCGCAGCTCGGCGGGCTCGACCAGCGCCGCGGTCGGCGGCTGATGCATCGCCGAGCCGGCGACGATCGGGATGCCGAGGTTCGTCGCCGCCGCC
Organism: Alphaproteobacteria bacterium; assembly: GCA_036394195.1. Taxonomy (GTDB): domain Bacteria; phylum Pseudomonadota; class Alphaproteobacteria; order CACIAM-22H2; family CACIAM-22H2; genus DATJPD01. The sequence continues at coordinate 841 of DASWFO010000161.1, forward strand.
TGCCGGATGACCAGCGCGGTCGGCCCGGCATGGAGATGGAGCAGCAGCACGTCCGGCTGCGCCGCCTTCACCTTGCCCAGCACCGGCGACATGTCGCGGACCTGCACGTCCAGCGATTCCTCGAACACGAGGCTCAGGCCCAGCCGCGCCGCGATGTCGACGATCTGCTTGCGCCCGCTCTGGCCGTATTCGGTGGTCTGCGAGATCAGCGCCAGCTTCTTCGCCTTCAGCTCCTCGGCCGCGTAACGGACATGCGCGATCTTGGTCACCGCATCGCCGGGGAAGAAGCGGAACACATAGGGATTGCCTTTCTCGGTGATCCCGGCGGTCCCGGAGACGGTGAGCAGCGGCACCTTGTGCTCCTGCGCCACCGGCAGCATCGCCAGCATCTGGGTGCCGAGCATCGAGGCGACCACCGCCGTCGCGTCGCCGCGGCCAAGGGCGCGCTCGAGCGCGTTCACCGCCACGTCGGGTGCCGTGCCGGTGTCCGACACCTCGGAGCGGACGGCGACACCGGCGGGCGCGTTCTTGATCGCGAGCAGCGCGCCGTTGCGCTGGCTGGTCCCTTCGAGCGACAGAAAGCCGGTGATCGGGACCAGGACCGGGATGTTGACGTTGGCCGCCACGGCCGGCGTCGCGGCGAGACACGCCAGCAGGATCGACGTTGCGGTCCGCATGAGAAAGTCCCCCATCAAGCCTTGCCGAGCGCTGTCAGGATGATCTCGGGCGTGAAGGGCTGCGCCGCCACGCGCGCGTGCAACGGCGCGAGTGCGTCGTTGATCGCGTTCATGACCGCGGCCGGAGCGCCCGCCGTGCCGGCCTCTCCCGCACCCTTTGCGCCGAGCTCCGAAGATCGGGTCGGCGTGATCACGTGCGCGACCTGGATGTCGGGCATCTCGGCGGCCATCGGTACCAGGTAGTCGGCCATGTTCGCGTTCCGCATCTGGCCCTGATCGTCATACACGCACTGTTCGAAGAGCGCCGCCCCCAGCCCTTGGACCACGCCGCCGCGGATCTGCTCGTCCACCAGCTGCGGGTTGATGACCGTACCGCAATCCTCGACGCACCAATGGCCCAAGAGCTTCACGAAGCCGGTGTCGGTGTCGACCTCCAGATGCGACGCCTGGATGCCGTTGGTGAACACGAACGCGAAGTCCTTCTGGACGTAGTGGCGTGTCACCATCAGCTCGGGCTGCACGTCCTTCGGCAAGGTGTCGGGCCGAAAGTAGCAGACCCGGCCAAGCTCCTCGAGCGGCATGCGCTCGGTGCCGGTGTCGGCGTCGACGATCTTGCCATCGCGGATGTCGAGCCGGCCGGGATCGGCCTGCAGCATGACGCCGGCGACCGCGAGAACGTTCTGGCGCAGGGCCTTGCCCGCCTGCAGGGTCGCCTCGCCGCCGATGCCGGCCCCGCGCGACGCCCAGGTGCCGCCGCCATAGGGCGTGACCTCGGTATCGCCGGTGATCACCCGCACGCGCTCCATCGGCACGCCGACCGCCGTGGCGGCGATCTGGGCCACGATCGCCTCGGTTCCCTGCCCCTGCTCGGTCACGCCGATGGCGCAGGTCACGGTTCCCGAAGGATCAAGACGGATGGTGCAACCGTCCTGCGCCGAGATCCGCGCCCCACCGATGCCGTAGAACGCCGCCGACGGATTGGTCACCTCGATGAAGCTGGCCAGCCCGATGCCGCGGTGGATGCCACGCTTGCGGAGCTCGGCCTGCTCGGCGCGCAGAGTCTTGTAATCCATCAGCTCGAGGAGCTTGTCGAGCGAGCGGTGATGCGACAGGCCCTCGAAGACGAGGCCGGGCGGTGCCGTGTAGGGATAGGCATCGTCGGGGATCAGGTTGCGCCGGCGCAGCTCGGCGGGATCCTGGCCTAGCTTGCGGGCCGCCAGATCGACCAGACCTTCGGTCACGGCGCAAGCGACCGGATGGCCGACCGCCCGGTACTGGCACATCACCGTCTTGTTCTGGAACACGACCCGGGCACGCGCCTTGTAGGCCTTGTGCTTGTACGGACCGCCGACCAGGTTCACGACCTGGTTGGCCTCGATGCCGCTGGTGCGCGGATAGACCGAATACGGCCCGATGCCGGTGAGGTCGTCGATCTCGAAGGCCTTGATGTCGCCGTCCTTGGACAGCGCGATGCGCCCCTTCACGACATGGTCGCGGGCGTGGATGTCGGTGACGAAGGATTCGAAGCGGTCGGCGACGAACTTCACCGGCCGGCCGAGCATCACGGCCAAGGCGACGGCGGCCATCTCGTCCGGGTAGGTGTGCACCTTGATGCCGAAAGCGCCGCCGACGTCGCGGCAGATCACCCGCACATTGGTTTCGGGCAGGCCGAGATGCTTGGCAAAGATGCCCTGCATCATGTGCGGCGCCTGCGTCGAGTGATAGACGGTGAGCTGGTTTTCGGCGCGGTTGTAGTCGGCCAGGATCGAGCGCGGCTCCAACGTCACGCCGGTGTGTCGGCCGATGTGGAACGTCTCCTCCACCACGACGTCGGCGGCCGCGAACGCCGCGTCCGGCTCGCCGACCGCCAGCTCGCGCTGGAAGGCGATGTTGTCGCCGAGCTCCGGATGGATGACCAGCGCCCCCGGCGCCGCCGCCTTCGCCGCGTCGGTGACCGGAATCAGCTCCTCCCACTCGACCCGGATCAGCGGCAGCGCGTCTTCGGCCTCGGCACGGGTCTGCGCCACGACCGCGCACACCGCCTCGCCCTGCCAGCACGCGCGATCGATGGCAAGCGGATATTGGGGCGCCGATTTCATGCCCTTGAGGTGCGACAGCACGCCGACCCACGGCGTGCACACCTCTTTCATCTCGCGGCCGGTGACGATGCGGAGGACGCCCGGCGATTTTGCCGCCGCCGTGCTGTCGATGCGCTTGATCCGCGCATGGGCGTAGGGGCTGCGCAGGAACGCCACATGCGTGAGGCGCGCCAGCTTGATGTCATCGACATATTGGCCGCGGCCCTCGGCCAGCCGCCGGGCATTGGGGCGCGGCACGGTGCGGCCGATATAGGAGTTCGGCCGGTCGAGCGGGCTGAGGCCGTCGGCTTTGGTCATTTGCGGCCCATCCCGCCCCGTGCGCGGGCCACGGTTTCCACGGCGTCGACGATGGCGTGATAGCCGGTGCAGCGGCAATAATTGCCGGACAGATAGGCGCGGATATCGGCGCGCGACGCGTTGGGAGTCTGCGCCAGCAGGGCCGCCGAGGCGATCAGCATGCCGGGGGTGCAGAAGCCGCACTGCAAGGCGTTGCGCTCCACAAACGCTTTCTGCAGATCGGCCAGCTCGCCGGACTCGGTAAGGCCTTCGATGGTGTCGACGCGGCAGCCGTCGGCCTGGACCGCCAGGAACAGGCAGCCGCGCACGATCTCGCCGTCGACGCGGACCGTGCAGGCGCCGCACACGCCGTGCTCGCAGCCGATATGGGCGCCGGTGAGCTCGAGCTCATGGCGCAGGAAATCGATCAAATGCTGGCGCGGCTCGACCCGCCGCGTCACGCGTTCGCCGTTGACGATCAGAGTTACGTCCTGCGCGTGATCGCTCATGCCGACATCTCGCGGAGCGTTCGCGTCAGCATCACGCGGGCGAGGTGGAGCTTAGTCTTGCCGGACCCGTTCAGGTCATCCGGCGGATCGAGGTCCTCGCCGAGCGCCTCGCCGGCCAGGGCCAGCGCCGTCGGCGACAGGGTTTGGCCCTCCAGCTCCTTTATCGCGCGCGTCGCCAGCACCGGCTTGGCGCCGACGCCGAAGAACGCCAGTCGCACGTCCTGCACGCGTTCGCCGTCGACGCGGCCATGGGCGGCCAGGCCGACCATCGCGTAGTCGCCGTGCCGCCGGGCCAGCTCGGCGAAGCGCGAGCGATAGCCCAAATCCAGCGCCGGGAATTCGACCGCCACCAGCACCTCGCCGAGCCTAAGGTCGGTCTCGTAGAGGCCCTTGAAGAAGTTGCGGGCCGTCACGACGCGCCGGCCGCCGCGGCCGGCGAGCACGAGGCGCGCATCGAGGGCCACGGCGCAGGCGGGCAACTCGGCGGCCGGATCGGCGAACGCGAGGCTGCCGCCGATGGTGCCGCGGTTGCGGATCGCCGGATGACCGATATGGGGTACCGCTTGTGCCAGGAGCGGCAGATGGCGGGCGATGTCCTTCGACCGGTCCAGTGCCGCATGGCGCGTCATGGCTCCGATCCGCACCACGCCGGCGCTGACCGAGATTCCGGACAGCCCGGGGATGCCGCCGAGATCAATCAGCAGGGACGGCGTCGACAGCCGGAACGCGAGCGTCGGGACGAGGCTTTGACCGCCGGCGAGAAGCCGGGCGGACTCGCCGTGCCGGTCCAGAAGATCGAACACTTGATCCAGGCTGGACGGCTTCGCGTAGGCGAACGGTGCCGGCTTCACGCTCTCTCCCCGGGGCGGGCGCTTCGAGAGCCCCGCATCTCATCCTCGCGACTGTAATGCGGCCGGACGGCCGCGCAACGGCAAAATGTCCCGCGGGCGATTGCGCTCGCGCCTTGCGGGCGATCGAGAGGCCATTAAACGGCGCGACGACGCCCGCACGGCGCAACACGGTTATCAACCATTAACCAATGCCCCCGCGCCATCGCCCAAGTGACGGCTGTCACTTCGAATTTGGGGCTCTAATGGTAATGGGTTCAGGTGCGCTGTCTTCGCTTGATTGCAATCATCTCCGTTCTGTTTGGCTGTCCGCTGGCGGGTGCTGCGGAGGATGCGCCGTTGCCCGATCTCAGCGACGGTCGAGCCGGCCGCATCTATTTCGAAAGCCTGACACCCATCGGACATTTCCAGCTCGCGCGCCACCAGGTCCCGCAAAGGACCATGGTCTTCGGCACGTTGAGTCTGCCGCCGGCGTCGGCGGGCCAGGTGCCGGCGATGGTCATCGCGCATGGCGGCGATGGCGTCACCGACGTCCGTGACTTCTGGTGGGCCGAGCACTTTTTGTCGATGGGCGTCGCCGCGTTCGTCGTCGACAGCTTCACGCCGCGCAATGTGCGCGAGACGGCGACGAACCACGCCGAGCTGACGGCGGCGGCCGACATGGCCGACGCGCTCTCGTCTTTACGGCTGCTGGCCAGCCATCCGCGGATCGACAGCCGGCGCATCGGGATCATCGGCTTTTCGCGCGGCGGCACGGTGGCTCTTCAAACCTCGTTTGAGGTCTACCGGACGGCGGTGGTTTCCGACGACACGCGGTTCGCCCTCCACGTGGCACTCTACCCCACTTGCAACGATCGCCAGGTCACCCATGATCTGACCAAGGCGCCGCTCCTCGTCCTTCTCGGCGGCCGGGACGACTGGACTCCCGCGGAGGCGTGTCAGGATTACGCGCGGTGGTTCCAATCGAAGGGCGTCGACATCCGCGTGATCACCTACCCCGACGCGTTTCACGGTTTCGACTCGCCGCAGCCGCCGGCCTTCATTTCCAGCCTCGCCAACTACAAGAATTGCGACCGGACGACGGACGTGGATGCGCTCAAAGTGTGGTCGCTCCCGGCTCACGAGGACATCACCAAAATCGTGGCGCCCTATCTCCGCCGCTGCACCGGCCGCGGCGCGACCGTCGGCGGCGACCCCGCCGCGCGTCGTCAGGCGACCGACGACGTCAAAGACTTTCTCAAGCGGGTTTTCAAGCTGTAGCTCTGCGCCGTTGGCGCTTGCCTCGCCCGAGGTTCGGTGCTACCGGATACGACATCGTTCGGGGTGGTCTGAAACAACAGGCCTGAGATTAGACCCGCGAACCTGATCCGGGTAATGCCGGCGTAGGGACAACGATGCGCACCAGCAGCTTTTCGGCGACAGCCGACCTCGTGATCATCGGCGGCGGCATTATCGGCCTCGCCGCCGCGTTTCGCGCCGCTCAGGCCGGATTGCGGGTGACTCTGCTCGAGCGCGCGACGCTCGGCGGCGGGGCGACGCAGATCGCCGCCGGGATGTTGTCACCCGCGCTGGAAGCCGAAGACGCCGACCCGCTTCTGATCGAGTTCGCGCAAGACAGCGTGACGCGCTATCCCGCGTTCGTCGCCGCGGTCGAGGCGGCGTCGGGCCTGTCCTGCAGCTTGCGTACCGAGGGCGGGCTGTGGGTGGCGCTCGACCACGACGATCAAGTCCTCCTGGAGCGGATGCACGTGATCCACCAAGGTCTCGGCCTTAACACCGAGCTCCTCACCGCGGACGATGCCAGGCGGCGAGAGCCGAATATCAGCCCGCGGACCCTGGGCGGGCTGGCGGCGCCCGACGACCGGCAGATCGATCCGCGGAAATTCGCCAACGCCTTGGCGGCGGCCCTCCGGCAACAGCAGGTCACGCTCGTCGACGGTGCCGGCGACGTCGCGCTGATCGCCGACGGCGACCGGGTCGCAGGCGCCGTCTGCGCGGGGGGCCGCATCCACGCCCCCACCGTCCTGCTCGCCGCCGGCTGCCATACCAATGAATTGCTGCCGGCCGGCGTGGCGCCGCTGCCACTGCGGCCGGTCAAAGGGCAGACCGTGCGATTGCGCGGCGCACCGGTGATCGAACACGTGCTGCGCACGCCGCGCGTCTATCTGGTGCCCCGCGCCGATGGCGAAGTCGTGGTCGGGGCCACGATGGAGGAGCAGGGCTACGATGCTCGCGCCACGGTTTGGGCCGTCCACGAGCTGCTGACCGAAGCGCGCCGCGCCGTGCCGGCGATCGATGAGCTGGCGATCGCCGAGCTGGCCGTCGGTTTCCGGCCGGCGCTCCGCGATCACGCGCCGGCGATCGGCGCTTACGGTCCGGCGGGTCTGTACGTCGCAACCGGGCATTTCCGCCACGGCGTCCTGCTCGCCGTGGCCACTGCCGAGCTCGTTCTCGAACTGCTGACCGGAGGTCCCCATGACCGGCGACTTGCATCCTTCGACCCGAACCGCTTCGTCCGCTCCGGCGGGCGCGGCGACTGAGATCACGCTCAACGGCGCCCCCCTCACGGTGAGTGCCGCCCTGACCATCGATCGTCTTGTCGGCGAATTCGCGCCGGGGCCGACGCAGGGACTTGCGGTCGCGGTGAACGACGCCGTGGTGCCGCGCGCAGAGTGGCCGTCGCGCCGGCTCCAGCCGGGCGACGTGGTTGAAATCGTGCGCGCGACGCGTGGGGGCTGAGATGGACACCGGACTGACCATCGGCAAGCTCACCTTGCGCTCGCGGGTTCTGCTGGGGACGGCGCGCTATCCCAGCCTCGACGTCATGCTGGATGCCATCGCGGCGGCGGGCAGCGACATGGTGACCGTCGCGTTGCGGCGGGTCGGCCCGGCAGACGCCGGCGGCGAGAATCTGTACGACCTTCTGGCAGCGCGCGGGGTCGCGGTCCTGCCCAACACGGCCGGATGCCACACCGCGCGCGAGGCGGTCCTGACGGCCGAGCTGGCGCGCGAGGCCCTGGCCACCGACCGCATCAAGCTGGAGGTCATCGGTGACGACGACACCCTGCTCCCCGACGCCGAGGAGCTGCTCGCCGCGGCGCGGCAGCTGGTGCGCGCGGGCTTTACCGTGCTTCCCTACACCACCGACGACGTGGTCCTGGCACAGAAGCTTCAGGACGCCGGCTGCGCCGCGGTGATGCCGTTCGCGGCCCCGATCGGCACGGGTCTCGGCATTCGCGATCCCCTGCGCCTGCAGATGATCCGTGCCCGCGTCACGGTGCCGGTGATCGTCGATGCGGGATTGGGAACGGCGTCAGACGTCGCGATCGCCTTCGAGCTCGGCTGCGACGGCGTGCTGCTGAACACGGCGGTGGCGCGGGCCCGCGACCCCGTCCGCATGGCGCGCGCGATCCGTGCCGCGGCGGAGGCGGGCCGCGAGGCGTTCCTCGCCG
>DASWFO010000162.1:0-1804 GCA_036394195.1 Alphaproteobacteria bacterium
CGGACGCTCTGGTGAGCTCGGTATCCGCTTGCAAGGTTGCGGCCTTCTGCGGGCCGTTGAGCGATCCGACCGGCATGTTGGAGCTCGCGGCGGCGAGCGCCTTCTGCACCTCGTCGAGCCCGATGCCGCGCATCGCGAGCAGGTCCGGATCGACCTGGACCCGGACCGCATATTTCTGCGAGCCGTAGGTGAAGACTTGCGCGACGCCGGGCAGCGTCGACACGCGCTGGCCGATATTGATCTCCACATATTCGTTGATGGTGGACATCGGCACGGTCGCGGATTTCAGGGTCAGCGACATCACTGGCGTATCGGTCGGGTTCACCTTGCGGTAGTTGGGCGGCGTCGTCATTTCGGCCGGCAGCTTGCGTGAAGCGTTGGCGATTGCGGCCTGGATGTCTTGCGCGGCGGCATCGATGTTGCGGTTGAGGTTGAACTGCACCGTGATGCGGCCGACGCCGAGGCCGCTCACCGAGGTGATCGAATCGACGCCCGCAATCGCCGCGAACTCGCGCTCCAGCGGCGTGGCAATCGAGGCCGCCATGGTGGTCGGGCTGGCGCCCGGCATGGCGATGGACACCGAGATGGTCGGGTAGTCCACCTTCGGCAGCGCCGCCACCGGCAGGAACAGGTATCCGATGAGGCCGACCAGCACGATCGCCACGGTCACCGACGTGGTCATAACCGGGCGATGGATGCACAGCGCGGGCAGGTTCATGGCTAGCGCTCCGCCACCGGCACCGCGGGCGGCTTCGGCGCCGGCGCCGCCTCGCCGCGCTGCACGGCAACCCGCGTGCCGTTGGCGAGGCGGAGCTGGCCGTCGACCACGACGCGGTCGCCCGCCGCGAGCCCTTCGGCGACGACGGTCCTGCTGTCAAGCGCCCGGTCGACGCGTACCAGCCGCATTTCCACGACCGAGTCCAACCGGATCAGGAACACGTAGGGGCCGTTCTGCCCGATCTGGACGGCGGCGCTCGGCACCACGACGGCGTCCGCCTGCATGCCGAGGGTCAAGGTGACGTTGACGAATTGCCCGGGCCACAGCCGGGTATCGTCATTGGCGAACTCCGCCTTGAGCGTGATGGTGCCGGTCGCGACATCGACCTGGTTATCGATGAAGACGAGTGCGCCGGTGATCGGCGCCTGCGGCTCGCTCGGGATGGCCGCGGCCACCGGCAGGCTGCCCGCGGCCGCACGCAGGGCCGCCAACTGCCCCTCCGGCACCGTGAATGTCACATAGATCGGCCGCAGCTGCGTGATCGTGACCAGCGGCACCGTGGTGGACAGCTCGGTCGCCTTGACGAGATTTCCCTTCTTGAAGGCGATCGATCCGGTCCTGCCGCTGATCGGCGCCGCGATCGTCGCGTAGGCCAGGTTGACGCGGGCGTTTTCGACGGCCGCTTCGCCCGCGCGGACGGTGGCTTCAAACACCGCCAGCGTGGTCTCCACGTCCTCGAACTTTTGCGCCGACGCGACGCCGCGCGTCGCAAGCCCACTCTGCCGCGCGACCTCGAGCTTCGCGCGCTGGAGCGAGGCCCGGTCGCGCTCCAGGGTCGCCTCGCTCTGGGCGAGCTGCGCTCGCAACGCACGGTCATCGAGCGTGAAGAGGACGTCTCCCTCCTTGACCTCCTGGCCTTCCTTGAAATGGACCTCCTTGATCTGTCCGTCGATGCGCGACTTGATCATCACGGTGGCGATCGACTGGACGCTGCCGATCGCCGTGATCTGAATCGGCATCGGCGTTTCGACCGCGACATCGGCGACCACCGGCTGAGGCGCCGCGGGCGGGCGGGCGCGGGGTTCC
>DASWFO010000163.1:0-3698 GCA_036394195.1 Alphaproteobacteria bacterium
CCCGCCGTGGCGATCGGCGGCGTCGGGATCCTCCTCGTGGTCGCCATCGGCGCGTGGCGGTTCCCCGAGCTGCGCAAGGTCGACCGCCTCGCCGACGTCGCACCGCACTGAACGTCACGCCCCAGTCTTCATCGGCGCGGCATCGCGGGTTTCCGGCACCGAAATCCAGAACAGCAGCATGGCGGCAGCCGCGAGCGCTGCCAGGCATAGAAACGCCGCCGTGTACCCGAACCGCGCGGCGATGAAGCCCGCCATGCCGTTGCTGAGGGCCGCACCCAGGCCCCAGCAGGCCGCGGCGGAACCCTGCGCCAGGTTGTAGCGGCCTGTGCCCTTGGTGAGGTCGGCGACCACGATGAAGAACAGCGCGCCGAAAATACCGGCCCCGATGCCGTCCAGGATCTGGACCCCAATCAAATAGGCGGGATCGTTCGAGAGCGTGAACAGGATGCCTCGCAGCGGCAGGACCGCGAACCCGGCGAGGAAGATCGGCTTACGCCCCCACTCGTCCGCCTTGTGGCCGACCAGGAGCGCCATCGGAACCATGACGATCTGCGCGGTCAGGATGCACGCCGCCATGAAGAGCGAACTCGCGGCGTGGTTCTCCTGCGCGAGTTTCTCGCCCACCAGCGGCAACATGGCGGCATTGGCGAAGTGGAACAGCGTGATCGCGGCGGTGAACAGCAGAAGCGGCCGGCATCCGAGAATTGCCCGAAGCCCGCTCGGCGTATGCTGGCCGTGCGCGTCCTCATAGCCGCGCGCTTGCTCGTGATCGATGTCATGCCCACGAACCGCGAGGGCCGCCGCGATGCTCGCGAGCGCCAGCACGGCGACGATCCACAGCACGGCACTCGGTGCGATCAGGTACCCGGCGAGGCCCGCGAGAACCGCCGTCACCGCGTTGCCGGCATGATTGAACGCCTCGTTACGTCCGACGCGCCGGGTGAACGACGCTCGCCCGACGATGCCGAGGCTGATGGCCGCCACCGCCGGCGGAAGGCCGGCGTCAGCGATGCCGCTGACCGCCTGGGCGATGATCACCGGCCAGAAGTCCGGCCACAGCGCCATCGTCGCCGCAGCGCCGCCGACGACCAGAGCGCCCGCGACAATCGTGGCGCGCTTCGCCGTCACGGCATCGACGAGCGCTCCGGCCGGAGCCCGCGCGGCGACGGTCGCGACACCCGCGGCCGTCAGTGCCGCCCCGATCTGCGCCGGATCCCAGTGCCGTTCCGACAACAGATAGACCGCGAGGAACGGCCCCAGCCCACCCGTCACGTCGGCGAGAAAGAAGTTCAGGGCATCAAGCGCAAGCAGGCTGCGGCGAGTGGAGGCAGGACCCGCGGCCGAATTCAGCGACGTGCTTTCAGCCAATCCAGCATCAGCCGGTTGAACACGTCCGGACGCTCGACGTTCGGCAGGTGAAGCGCGTCGGGGATCTCCTCGTATTTGGCGCCGGGGATCAGCTCGGCGATCGGCTTGGTCGCCGCCGGCCCGCCGCCCGGGTCGAGCGTCCCGCAGATGCACAAGGTCGGCGTCTTGACCGACGGCAGTTGCGGCCGCCAGTTGAAGCCGACGATCGCGGCGACGCACGACGCGTAGCCCTGCGGGTCGGTGGCGGCGACGGTGTCGTAGAGCTGCTTCCAGCGGTTTGCGTGTTTCTGGCGGAACGCATCGGAGAACCAGCGCTTCATGGTCTCCTCGGCGATCGGCGCGCAGGAGTTGGCGCGCTTCGCCGCCTCGACGCGCGGCGCCCACATCTCCTTCGCATTCGGCGCGGCACCCGCATTGGTGTCGCAGAGGATCAGCGACTGCACCTTGGCGCCGTGCTTGATGCCGAGCCACTGGCCGAACATGCCGCCGATCGACAGGCCGAGGAAGTGGAAGCGTTGGATGCCCAGCGCGTCCGTGACGGTGATCACGTCGTCGCCGAGCTGCTGCATGGTGTAATCGCCGGGAACCGTGTCGCTGCCGCCATGACCGCGCATGTCGATGCGCAGCGCGCGGAAGCCCGTGTCGAACAGCGATTGCAGCTGCTCGGCCCACATGCCGCTGTCGGATGCGAGCGAATGTCCGAACACGACCACCGGTCCGTTCTCCGGTCCGGCCAGGTCGTAATACACGCGACGGTCTTTCAGCGGCAGAAACATGGGGGCTCCTCCAGCGTTTGAAGCGGCGATGGTTATCCGTCCGGCGCCGTCCTGGCAAGTCGGCCTCGTCTTCACGGCGGTTTGATTGACCCTCCGCGGGGCGCGGGTGTACCGTTTCGGCAATCAAAAAAGCAGCGCCAGCTGCAGAGCTCCAGTTTCGGCACGCAACTTTCGGTCCTCGAAAGACGTGGCCCGCGAACCCCAAGGGAGGAGCGACATGACTTCGTTCACCGTCAATGGCAAACCGGTCAGCGCGAAGGCGCCGCCGGACACGCGCCTGCTCTGGGTCTTGCGCGAGGAGCTGAAGCTCACCGGCACCAAGTTCGGCTGCGGCACCGGGCTGTGCGGCGCCTGCATGGTGCATATCGACGGCGACCGCGCCTTCTCCTGCCAGACGCCGATCTCGACCATCGCCGGCAAGAGCGTCACCACCATCGAAGGCCTGTCGGCGCATTCCGACCATCCGGTGCAGAAAGCCTGGCTCGCCGAGCGCGTGCCGCAATGCGGCTATTGCCAGTCCGGCCAAATCATGAGTGCCGCAGCACTCCTGAAGCAGAACCCGAAGCCGACCCGCGAGCAGATCGTCGAGCACATGAGCACGAATATCTGCCGCTGCGGCACCTATCCCCGAATCGTCCGCGCCATCCAGCGCGCATCGCGGGAGGCCTGAGCCATGACCATCGACATCCGCCAGTCTCAGATCACCCGCCGGCATTTCATGGTCGGCACCGCCGGCTTCACCTTGGCGATCGGCAGCGGCCTGCCGCTCGGCGCGGCCGAGGCCGCCCGCGGCAAAGAAACCGTGATGAGCCCGTGGGTGACGATCTCGACCGACAACACGGTCGCCATCGTGTCGCCCGCCGCCGAGATGGGCCAGGGCTCGCTCACCTCGCTGCCGCTGATCCTGGCGGAGGAGCTCGACGCCGACTGGTCGAAGGTGCGCATCGTCGTGGCGCCGCCGAACGACGAGCTCTACAAGAATCCGGCGTTCGGTTACATGTACACGGCCGGCAGCAATGCCGTGACCGCCTACTTCAAGCCGCTGCGCCAGTTCGGTGCGCAGGTGCGCAAGGTCCTGCTGGCCAACGCCGCCCGGCACTGGGCCGTGCCCGCGTCCGAGCTGACCACGGGCCCGAACGTGGTCATGCATCAGAAATCCGGCCGTAAGCTGACCTATGGCGAGATCGCCGGGTTCGCGGTGCTTCCCGAGAAGGCGCCGGAGGTGGCCGACAGCGAGCTGAAGGCGCCGGAGAAGTTCCGGCTGATCGGCAAGGACGTGATGCGGGTCGAGCTGCCGAACAAGGTGAACGGCACCGCGCAATACGCGATCGACGTCCAGGTTCCCGGCATGCTGTACGGCGCCATCCTGCGCTCGCCGGTCGAAGGTGCTGGCCCCGATAAGATCGACGACGCCAAGGCGAAGTCGGTCCCGGGCGTGGTCAAGATCGTCAGCCTGCCCTATGGCGTCGGCGTGATCGCCGAGACCCCGTGGGCGGCGTTCGACGCCAAGGACGCGCTCAAGGTCAGCTGGACCCATACCGGCAAGGCGTGGGG
>DASWFO010000164.1:0-28704 GCA_036394195.1 Alphaproteobacteria bacterium
TTTGGAGGCTTCCCCGGCATCCATCCCTGCCGGGCGAAAGGACCGGTCCTTTCGCCCGGCAGGGATGGATGCCGGGGAAGCCTCCAAATGCGTCCGCCCGGTCGTGGAAACAAGACGTTTCGCCGTTCCGACCGACTTACACCGGGGTAACGCGAGGCGACACCGCGTGCGGATGGGATGCCCTGGTCTTGAGCACACCCACCCGTTGTCATTGCCCGGCCCCCGGGTCCGGCCCCACGGGTCCCGCCCCACCGGTCCCGCCGAAGGCGGGCCGGAGGACAGGCTCCGGCCGGCCCGAGGACAAGCTTCACGACCGGGCAATCCATCGTGCCGCCTGAACCATGGATGCACCGCTTTCGCGGGGCATGACGGAAGGGAATCGCAAGGGTTTTAGCGAGCGATTTCAATGCCATCCGAGTTTATGCGAATGAGTTGCATTGTCATTGACAAGGGCTGCCCGGGCCCTTAAATCTTTCTTTGCGATTGGTTCTTAATCTCACGGAAAACCCGGGCGGTACATTCATGTATGTCTGCATCTGCAATGCGATCACCGACGGCGAGATCCGCGCCCTCGTGGCCCAGGGCTGCCGGTCCGTCGGAGGCGTGTATCGCGGGCTGAACTGTCAGCCGCAGTGCTGCAAGTGCACCACCCACATCCGCGAGTTGATCAACGGCGCCGACGAGGCGAGCCCGCTCGGCGATTCGTCCCTGGCAACGGCCTGACCGGGCCCCGCGGTTGCGCCGCGTTTCGATCCGGCGTTAAGTGTCGGCCATCGAACCCGGGAGAGGCGCATGAAGGGCGACAAGGCCGTCCTCCAGCAGCTCAACAAGGTGCTGACCAACGAGCTGACGGCGATCAACCAGTACTTCCTGCACGCGCGCATGTGGAAGAACTGGGGATTTGAGAAACTCGCCAAGCACGAGTACGACGAATCCTGCGGCGAGATGAAGCACGCCGACAACCTGATCGAGCGCATCCTCGTGCTCGAGGGGCTTCCCAACCTGCAGAACCTGCACAAGCTCGGCATCGGGGAAACCGTGCCCGAAGGCCTCAAATGCGACCTGGCGCTCGAGCGCCGTGGCCGCGGCGATCTCCTGGAGGCGATCACGGCCTGCGAGACCGCCAGCGATTTCGTGTCGCGCAATGTGTTGCGGCATATCCTCGACGATACCGAGGAGCATATCGACTATCTCGAGACGCAAATGGAGCTGATCGAGAAGGTCGGCCTGCAGAACTATCTGCAATCGCAGATGTGATCCCGGCCCGTGAGCGAAACCTGTCCGCCGGGTCGATAAAAGCGACACGCCCCACGCGGTTCTAACGCCCGCCGGCAGCGACTACGTTCGATACGGAACCCGCTCCGTATCCATGTCGCCGCCGACGCTCAATCTCTCCCGCCAAATCGCGATCGTCACCGGAGCCAGCTCCGGGATCGGCCGCGCGTGCGCGATCCACCTGGGGGCGGCGGGCGCCAAGGTCGTCGTCAACTATTCGCACAAAGCCGACGAGGCCACCGAGGTCGTCCGGGAAATCACCGGCCGCGGCGGCGACGCCATGGCCATCCGCGCCGACGTCAGCAAGGAGGCCGAGGTCGAGGCGCTGTTCGCCGAGACCATCCGACGCTTCGGCACGCTCCACATCCTGGTGAGCAATGCCGGGATTCAGCGCGATGCGCCGTTCGTCGAAATGACTCTCCAGCAATGGCAGCAGGTGATCGACGTCAACCTGACCGGGCAGTTCCTCTGCGCGCGCGCCGCGGTGCGCGAGTTCCTGCGCCGCGGCATGCAGCCGGACATTTCGTCCGCGATGGGCAAGGTCATCTGCATGTCGTCGGTGCACGAAGTGATCCCGTGGGCCGGGCACGTGAACTACGCCGCGTCCAAAGGCGGGGTGATGCTGTTCATGAAGTCGCTGGCGCAGGAGGTCGCGAAGCACCGCATCCGCGTCAACAGCATCGGGCCCGGGGCCATCCAGACGCCGATCAACCGGCCGGCCTGGGAGACCAAGGACGCGCTGGACGCGCTGCTGAAGCTCATTCCCTATGGCCGGATCGGCCAGCCCGGCGATATCGGCCGCGCCGCGGTGTGGCTCGCGTCCGACGACTCGGACTATGTCACCGGCACGACGTTGTTCGTCGACGGCGGCATGACCCTGTATCCCGGCTTCTCCGAGGGCGGCTGACCCGCGTGTCGGAAACCCTCACAGCCCTGGAGACCGCGGAGAAAACGCGGCTCCACGAACAGGCGGAAACGAAGAAGCGGATCGAGGACTACGCCCTGATCGGCGACACCAGCACCTGTGCCCTGGTCGGGCGCGACGGCTCGATCGACTGGCTCTGTCCGCCGAACTTCGACTCTCCGGCGTGTTTCGCGGCCCTCCTCGGGACCGCCGAGAACGGCCGCTGGCTCATCGCACCCCAGGAGCGGCCAAGCATCGTCACGCGCCGCTACATCGACGACACGCTGGTGCTCGAGACCCGGTTCGGAACCTCGACCGGGACGGCGTGCGTCACCGATTTCATGCCGCTCAATCGCGGCGAGGCGACGGACATCATCCGGATCGTCACCGGCATCGAGGGCGTGGTGCCGATGAAGCTCGATATCCGCTTCCGGTTCGACTACGGCCACATCATCCCGTGGGTGCGCCGCAGCGACGACGGCATCATCGCCATTGCCGGCCCCGACGCGATCCGCCTGTCCACTAAATTGCCGCTCGAAGGCCGCGGCTGGAGCACCGTCTCCGAGTTCAGGGTCGCGGCCGGTGAGCGCATCCCCGTCGTGCTGACCTGGCACCGCTCCTACGATCCGGCGCCGCCGCAGCGCGACCCCGACGCCCTGCTGCGCGAGACGCGGGCGTGGTGGGTCGACTGGAGCGGTCCGTGCAACACGCTCCGCGACTCGCCGAAGAAGTGGCGAAACGCCACCGTGCGCTCGGCCATCACGCTGAAAGCGCTGACCCACGCGCGGACCGGCGGCATGGTCGCGGCGGCGACGACCTCGCTGCCCGAATTCATCGGCGGCGTCCGCAACTGGGACTATCGCTATTGCTGGCTGCGCGACGCGACGTTCACGCTGTACGCGCTCATGTGCACCGGCTTCACCGAAGAAGCCCGCTCCTGGCGGGACTGGCTGGTCCGCGCCGCGGCGGGAAAGCCGGACGAGCTGCAGATCATGTACAGCCTGGCCGGCGAGCGGCGCCTGCCGGAATCCGAGCTGCCGTGGCTTCCCGGGTTCGGGAACAGCCGCCCGGTGCGGATCGGCAACGCGGCCTATGTCCAGCAGCAGCTCGACGTCTATGGCGAGGTCATCGACGCGCTGCACTATGCGCGCCGCAGCGGGTTGGACGTCAACGACGATGCGTGGCGAGTCCAGCTCGAGCTCGTTCGATATCTCGAGAAACACTGGCGCGATCCCGGGTCCGGCCTGTGGGAGCAGCGCACCGAGCCGCGGCGGTACGTGTACTCGACGGTGATGGCCTGGGCGGCGTTCGACCGGACGATCAGAGCCATCGAGCGCTACAAGCTGGATCTGCCCACCGAGCCCTGGAAGGCCCTGCGCAAGGCAATCCACGACGAGGTCTGCCAGGATGGGTTTTCGACCCGCCGCAACGCGTTCGTCCAATATTTCGGCGGCGAGGAGCTCGATGCCTCGGCGCTGCTGATTCCGCTGGTCGGGTTCCTGCCGATCAGCGACCCGCGGATCGTGGCCACGGTCGACACCATCCAGCGCAACCTGATGGCCGACGGCTTCGTGCTGCGCTATTTCGCCGACGAATCAGCCGACGGGCTGCCGGCCGGCGAAGGCGCCTTCCTCGCCTGCTCGCTGTGGCTGGCCGACAACCTGGCGCTGATGGGTCGCTTCGAAGAGGCCGAGGAGATCTTCGAGCGGGTGCTGGGGGTGGCCAACGACGTCGGACTGCTCGCCGAGGAGTACGACCCGCTGAACAGGTGTCAGCTCGGGAACTTTCCGCAGGCGTTCTCTCACGTCGGCGTGATCAACACGGTGCGCAACCTGACCCTCGCCGCCAAGGCCCGGCAGGACAAGGTGCCCGCGACCGTGAACGGCGAGCAGGTCCCGGCCGCGTCGCGCGGCGAGGTCAAACATTGACGCCAACCCTGCGCCCGCGCCGATCGCGCGGGCGGTATGGTTAATCGTCGCCCAAGGCCACGAAAAGATCCGGCGGCAATTCGAGCCAGCGCAGGCCGACATCGCCGTTGTCGCCGACGCGCACGACCTCGGCGATGAATTCGCCGCGGGCCTCGGGCCCCTCGAGGTCCAGGCGGCCCTCGACCTGCTGCTTCAGCCGGAACCGGCTGGTCCCGTCATTGATGCGGCAGCCGCCGAGCGACCAGTCGAGCGCTCTGTATTTTTGGCCGCCGACCCGCAGCGCCAGAGGCGGGGTTCCGGTGCGCCGGTGTTTCCGCCGTTCGGTCCGATCCTGAGACTCGCGCAAAGCCCGCCCCCCGTCCGTCCGGACGCCGTTGTACAGGGTTGGAAGGAAACATGCATTACATTCGAGCGCGATTACCGAAGTCTTAATGCCGCGCCCGCCGGCCGGCCGCCGCGCTTCCGGGGCCCCGCTATTTTTGGTAAACATCGGGGCGATCGCGGCCACGTCCCCGTAGCTCAGCTGGATAGAGCGGCAGTTTCCTAAACTGTAGGTCGGAGGTTCGAGTCCTCTCGGGGACGCCAGCCGCGCCTTCGAACGATTAGAAAAGGCCGGCCCTGCCTTGACCGACGTTCCTCCGGATCCGCTGCAGCACCGATGGACGGAGGCGTATCGCGCGAAATACGGGCTGACCTATCACATTCCGTACGCCCGCCAGGCGGAGCACCTGATCGGCCTTCGCGGCAAGCACGTCCTCGAGGTCGGCGGCGCCTTGCCGGCCGAGTTCGCGCTCGACGGGATCGGCGCCCTAAGCTGGCTCGCCATCGAAGACGTGTCCTACTACGCGGACGCCGGCGGACTGCCGGCCGCCCTGTCGACCGCGCCAGACTTAACCACGATCGACCAGGTCAGCGGCTACCGGCTCGCCCGCGGCCGGATCGAAGCCCTGCCGCCGGCCTTGCACGGGCGCTTCGACGCGATCTTCTCGATCGCGGCGTTCGAGCATCTGGACCGGTTCCCGCGCGCCTTGCGCACGATGCACGCCGCATTGCGCCCCGGCGGCAAGCTGTTCTCGCTGTTCGCGCCGGTGTGGTCGGCGCATGACGGGCATCACCTGCAAGGCGTCACCGACAAGGCCGGACGCAGCTTCAACTATCACGACGGCACCATCCCGCCCTGGGGCCATCTGCTCATGCGGCCGCCCGAGCTGTACGAGCACCTGCTCAGCGTGACCGACGCCGACGCGGCCGCCGAGATCGTCTACATGGTCTACCATTCGCCGTCGATCAATCGGCTGTTCACCGAGGATTACGCGGACTATGTCGGTCGCAGCCCGTTCAAGATCGTCCACCTGAACGGCGTCTTCCCGGTCGACATCCCGGCCGACACCGCGGCGGCGCTGACGACGCTGTTTCCCGGGCGCCGACACTTCAACAACAACGGCATCCTGATGGTGCTGGAGACATAATCGCGTTGGTTGACTTCGGTCCGCGGTACCCGCAAGCTTGTCCATCTCTTTCTGCGGAGTTCCATATGAAGAAACTGGTGTTGGAGACGACGGCGCCCTTCCAGGGCCTCCCCGAGCTGGTGGCCTATGAGGAGGGCCTGTTCGAAAAGGAAGGCCTGATCATCGAGTGGGCCGACCGCGACGCCGGCGTCGACAGGTCGACCAAGGTCGACGTCACCAGCCCGAAAGGCGTGAACCCGTTCAGCAGCCACGGCAAGCTGGTCGAGCAGGGCAAGGCGGACATGTACAACGCCTGCGAATGGGGCAATTACTGCCGCGTCCAGGACACCGGCATCGGCAGCCGCCAGGTCGGCCGCCGCGGCATCGTCACCTACGCCGCCATCGTGGTGCGGCCGGACTCGCCGGTTTACACGGCCCAGCAGCTCGCCGGGCGGACGGTCGGCGTGCCGTTCTATTTCGGCACGCATTATCTCGCCCTCCACCTGCTGGAAGGGTTCCTGCCGCGCGACCAGATCAAGCTCTGTCAGACAGCCAACGGCTCGCGCTACCGGTTCGATTCGATGATGAAGGGCGAGATCGAAGCCACGACATTGACCGAGCCCTACATCACGCTCGCCGAGAAGAAGGGATGCCGGACCATCTGTTCAGCGTTCTACCACGGCACGGAGGTCGCCTCGGACCGCGTCGACGCCGACACGTACGCCGCCTTCAACCGCGCCGTGCGCGAAGCCGTGCGCCGCATCAACGCGAACAAGCGCGCCTACCTCCGCTACTTCATCGATTATCACAAGGCGAAGGATCCCGAGATCGGCACGCTCCGGCCCGAGGATCTGCGCGAGAGCCGCATCGTCGTCTGCGACCCCGCCCCGATCCCGGCGGACGAGATGCAGCGCACCTACGACTGGCTGCGGAGCTGGGGCATGCTGGAGCAGACCCAGTCGCCGGTCGAGCTCATCAATCTCGACGTCCAGCGCCGCGCCCACGCGGCCGCGCGGTAGAGCGGTTCCCGAGCGGACGGAATCGCACTTCCTCCCGCGTCATTCCCGCCCCCGCCTTCGCAGGGGCAGGCCCCAGCGGGAATCCAGGTTCAACCACGGAGGTCACGGAGGAAGATGAGACCAATCGTCTCGGCTCCGTGCTCTCCGTGGCTCCGTGGTGTGTTTTAGGGTTTCTGGACGCCCGCTCAGGTGCTCGCGGAACGCGACACCGGCGCGGGCATGACGAAATATGGGGTGGTTCGACCAAGCCGGAATCTGGTCTAGACGCCGCCGCACGCGGGCGACGGCCATGACCCGGTGTCGCCTGTGCCTCACCGGGTTCGCCGTTGCCGCCTGCGTATTCGCCGCCGTCGCGCCGGCGGGGGCGGCCGATCCGGTGGCGGAGTTTTATGCCGGCAAGACCATCCGCGTCCTGATCGGCGTCACCACCGGCGGCGGCTATGACATCTATGCCCGCACCTTGGCGCGGCACATGGGCCGCCACATCCCCGGCCGGCCGTCGCTGCTACCACAGAACATGCCGGGGGCCGGCAGCCTCAAGGTCGTGAACTACCTTTACGCCGTGGCCCCGCGCGACGGCACGGCGATCGCCACGTTCGGACGCGGCATGGCCATCGACCCGCTGCTCACCCATAACGAAGCGGCCCAGTTCGACGCCAGAACGTTCAACTGGCTCGGCAGCGTGTCCAACGAAGTCAGCGTCTGCGCCTTCATGACCGCGAGCGGCATTCGCGACTGGCAGGACATGCAGACGAAAAAGGCGGTGATCGGCAGCACCGGCAGCGGCGCCGACAGCGACATCTTTCCCCTGATGCTGCGCAACCTCTTTCGTCTGCCATTCAAGATCGTGGCCGGGTTTCCCGGGGCCTCCGAAGTCAACCTGGCGATGGAGCGTCACGAGGTCGACGGCCGCTGCGGCTGGTCGTGGGTGAGCCTGGTGAGCCGCAGCCGTACCCTCTACGAAAGCAAGCAACTCAACATCACCCTGCAGATCGCGCTGCAGAAGCACCCCGACCTGCCCGAGGTGCCGCTGGTCACCGAGCTCACCGACGATTCCAAAATCCAGGCGGCGCTGCGGCTCCTGATCTCGCGCCAGCGCATGGCACGGCCGTTCGCGGCGCCGCCGGATGTGCCGCCGGAGCGCGTGCGCGCCCTGCGGCAGGCGTTCGACGCGACCATGCAGGATCCCGACTTCCTGGCCGAGATGCGGCGGCAGGAGCTCGAGGTCAACCCGGTGCCGGGGACCGAGGTGCAGGCCCTGATCGCCGCGATCTACGCCACGCCGCCCGAGGTGGTGACATTGGCGGCGGCGGCGGTGAAAGACGCCCCCTGAAAACCGCCGCAGTCATGGTAATATCGCGGCCCCGATGAGCGAAATCCAACAGAAGATCGAGGCCTTGCTCGACCTGGCCCGGGCCGAGGCGGACCAGGCGAAATCGCGCATTGCCGACGACCTGAGCGAGATCATTTACGTCGACGGGGCGCCGTTCAGCGAGCGCGAGCTCGATATCGCCACCGACATCCTGCGGCGGCTGGTGCGCGAGACCGAGAGCGCGGTCCGCCAGCGCATGGCGGAGCGGCTGGCCAAGGACGCCAAGGCGCCGCGCGACCTGGTGCTGGCGCTCGCCAACGACGAATTCACCGTGGCGCGGCCGATCCTGGCGATGAGTGCCGCACTCCGCGACAAGGACCTGATCGAGATCGTCCGCCACAAGACCCGGCAGCACCAGTTGGCCGTGGCGGCGCGCGCGCAGCTGAGCGAAGCCGTCTCGAAAGTCGTCGCCGAGTCGACGAGCCCCGACGTGGTCGCGGAGCTGCTCAAGAATCCCAGCGCCAAGATCGCCGAGGCGACCTACGTCTACATCGCCGAGCGCTCGAAGCAGGACACCGAGCTGCAGGCGCCGCTTTTGCATCGCGAGGACCTGCCGGGCGAGATCGCGGCGCGGATGTATGGGTGGGTGGCGAGCGAGCTCCAGACCTATATCGAGACCAAATACCGGGTGGCGCCGCAGGTCCTGGAGGCGCCGCTGCTCGACTCCCTGGACGAGGTCGCCGCCGAGCACCGGCCCGAGATCGCCTGGGACGAAGCGACGCTGAAGCTCGCCGACGCGATCAAGGCCGAGCGCCTCAACGACCCGACGGTGCTGGTGCGGCTGCTGAAGAACGGCCACGTCTCGCTGTTCGAGGCGCTGTTCGCGCGCTATCTCAATATCGGCATCCGGCTGGCGCGGCGCATCGTCTATCAGCCGGACGGCCGGGCCCTCGCGGTCGCCTGCCGTGCCGCCGGGATCGAGCGCTCGGTCCTGTCGGCGCTGCTCGATCTCGTGCGCGCCGAGCCGGTGGCCGCCCTCGACCTGTTCCGGCGCATCAGCCCGCAGGAAAGCCTCGACGTGATCGCCCGCTGGCGCACCCGCGAGGTCAGCTTCGCGAGGTAGCGAGAGAGCGGCGTCCGAGGGGATCGCATTTCCCTTCCGCGTCATTCCCGCGAAAAGCGGGAATCCAGAATCTTCTCACCACGGAGACACGGAGAGCACGGAGCGGAAGAGGAGTTCCGTCTCCGTCTCTTCTCCGTGATCTCCGTGCCTCTGTGGTTTGCTTTCCGATCTGACTGGACCCCGGCGTTCGCCGGGGCGACGAGTGGGATAAGCACGTCCTCTCTACTCGTCACGCCGGCGAAAGCCGGCATCCATCGTGCGCCTGAGCGATGGACCCCGCATCAAGTGCGGGGTGACGAAGCGGCAGCGGTCAGTCGCCGAACCAGCTGCGGATGGTCGCGGTGGGCAGCGAGTAGACGAGGGTCACGGACTCCTCGCCGGGGTTCTTGTTGTAGAGGTGGGCGTTCGACAGGTGGTAGATCTCGATGCCGAGACGCGAGCGGTCGTCGAAGCGGTAAGCGATCTCGCCGGCCGACCGGAACTCGATCACCCCGCCAAGATCCTTGCCGCCGGCCCTGGCATAGGCACTGGGCGCGAAGCTCGGGCGGAGCACGATCCGCTTGCCGAGGAAGATGTCCAGACTGATGCCGGCATAGACGTTGGTCGAGCCATGCAGGTCGTGCATCGCGCCGACCATCGGCTGGAAGATCCACAGCTTCAGGTCCGAGCGATACTGGACGCCGCCCTCCCAGGAGGGGTCCTGCTGGCGGTTGAAGTCGAACCGTCCGACCGAGACGTTGACGAAGGACGGATCCTGCGCCCGCGCGGGTGCGATCGGCGCAAGCGCGAACAATCCGGCGGCCAACGCCACGCCTGTCGCTAAGTCTTTGAGCCGTTTGTGCCGAATAACGCCGCCCCCAAGTGCCCCCCCTATGCCTATACCAATCGCCCGCCGATGACGCAAGTCACGGCAGCCGCGGTCGAATCAACACAAAGAGTTGTTAGCCGGGCGGACTTTTTCGCCGCCTCCGGCCGTTTATCTAACTGGAAGCATCGCGATCATTCTTCCCGAGCCCACCAATGACAGCGCCACGGCCTGCAACCTTATTCCGCCTCACCGTCGTCAGCCTCGCACTGGCGACGGCGATGTTTGGCGTGAGTGTCGCTCCCTCGGCGGCCCTGGCCGTGGATCACACGGCGATCGCTCCGCGCGCCGGATTCGGGCACGAGGGAGCCGGGCACGAGCGGTTCGGGGGCATGGGGCACGAGCGGTTCGAGCAGCATCGCGCCTTTCGCCGCAGCCCGTCGTTCGGACTGTTCTACGGCGCGCCGGCCGTGGTGGTGCCGCCGCCGCTCTATTACGACCCGTCCTACGACCCCTCCTACCCGTCGTACGCCGACCCGAGCTATTCCTACGCGCCGGTCCCGCTCTCGAACATGTATGTGACGGGCAACGGCTACTGCCGCGACTACCAGACCAACATCGGCGTCGAGACCGCCTGCCAGGGGGCCGACGGCGTCTGGCGGTTCATCAACTAAGGCGCAAAACGCCTACAGCATCTTGTAGCGCTCCATGGCCGCGACCAGGGCGGCGCGGATGCCCGGTTCCATCGCCGAATGCCCGGCATCGGGAACGATCACATAGGTCGCTTCCGGCCAGGCGCGCGCAAGCTCGTCGGCGCTGACGATCGGGCACACCATGTCATAGCGGCCCTGCACGACCGTCGCCGGTATCCCGGCGAGCCGCCGCGCGCCGCGCAGCAGATAATCATCGGTGAAGAAACTGTTGTGCCGGAAATAATGCGCCTCGATGCGCGCGAGGCCGAGCGCCATCCGATCCTCGGCGAAGGCCGACACCGTCTCCGGGCTGGGCAGCAACGTCGAACACGCCCCTTCATAGGTGCTCCACGCCCGCGCCGCCGGCATGTGGATGGTCGGATCAGGATTGGTCAGCCGGCGGTAATAGGATTCGAGCAGGTCGCCGCGCTCGGCCTCCGGCAGGAAGCCGGTGAACGCCCGCCACGCTTCCGGAAAGACGTGACGGAGGCCGTAGAGGAACCAGTCGATCTCGACTTTCCGGCACAGGAATATGCCGCGCAGGATCAGGGCCCGGCACCGTGCCGGGTGGGCTTCGGCATAGGCCAGCGCGAGCGTGGAGCCCCACGATCCGCCGAAGACCAGCCACGAATCCAGTCTCAGATGCCGGCGCAAGCGCTCGATATCGTCGACCAGATGCTGGGTCGTGTTGTCGGTGAGCTCGCCATGCGGGATCGAGCGGCCGGCCCCGCGCTGATCGAAGATGACGATCCGATAGTGGTTGGGGTCGAAGAACCGGCGATGCGCCGGCGTCGACCCGGCACCCGGGCCGCCATGCAGGAACACGACTGGAACGCCTGACGGGTTGCCGCTCTGCTCCCAGTACATGCGATGCCGGCCATCGAGATCGAGCAGGCCGGAGGCAAAAGGTTCGATCGGCGGGTAGAGATCGTTGCGATGCGTAGAATCAGCAACCATGCCGACAAGATGGCAAGCGGTTGGGGCGCGCGTCAACCGGTTCGGCGCTACACTCTTAAAATGACACGTTGGCTTTTGATTCTGCTGGCCTTTGCCGTCGGAGAACGTGCCGCCGCTGAACCGCTGCCGGACACGCTCTTAAGCGGCGGCATCGTCCGCGTGACGGACGCGCTCGACGGCATGACGCTGCGCCTCGAGGACGGACGGATGCTGCGGCTCGCCGCGGTCGAGACGCCCGCAGCGGAACTGCCGCGCGCCGCTACCGACCGCGGCGGCGACCGGCCGGCGCAGCGCCGGGCAGGCGAGGGCGCCGGCGCCGCCGGCCGGGCCGTGGCGGAGCTCGCCGCGGGGCGCGAGGCGGCGCTCTACTACGACGAGCGGCGGAACGACCGCTACGGCCGGATCGTCGCGCACGTAGTTGTCCTGCCGGATCTTTGGCTGCAGCAGGAGCTGCTGCGGCGCGGCTTGGCGCGGGTGCACACCACCGCGGATACCGCGGCCGCGGCCGCCGCCTTGCTGCGGGCCGAGGCCCAGGCCCGCGCCGCGCGGCGCGGCCTGTGGGCGCAAACCGCGTTTCAGATCCGCCGCCCCGACGAGCTCGGACGGTGGATGGACAGCTTCCAGATCGTCGAAGGCCGCATCACCGGCGTGCGGCGAACCGCGAGCCAGACCTGGCTGGAGTTTGCCGTGGCGCGTGGGCGGCCGGCCGAAATCACGATCGCGTCCGGGGCGCGGCGGCAATTCCGCGACAGCGGACTCGACCCGGCAGGTCTGGCCGAGAAGACGCTGCGCGTCCGCGGCTGGGTGCGGTGGCAGAACGGGCCGATCATCGAGGTCGACCACCCGGCGCAGATCGAGCTGCTGGACTGATCGGCGGCGGACTGATCGGCGGCGCGGGGCGCTCAGCTCTCGATCTGATCCACGATCTCGCCGTCAGGGGTGAGGCACAGCGCCACCAGCGGGCCGCCGAAGCCGCAGCCGCCGTCGACGGTCAGAGTGACCGGCCCGGCCACGACCCCTTCGAGCCCGCCTTCGCCGCGGGTGCGGCTGCGGGCCGAGCGGTCGAAGCCACGGACGATCCGGTGAAATCCGTCATATGGCGCGTCGAGGCTCGCCCAGCCGGGATGACCCCACCACAACGCATCGCCTTGCTCGGACAGCTCGCGCGCCGGATCGATGCCGGCATGCACCAGGAGGAGGCCTCTGTCATCGGTGTACGCCGCCCGACGCAAAGTGGCGATCCAGGCGCGGTGGCCGGGCTGCTCGCTCATCGTCTGGCGCAGGCCGGCGGTCCAGCGGCCGATCGCCACCGGGCCGTCGCGCATCGCGGCGCGGCCGCGCTCGGCATCGCCGCCATAGGCGCGAAGCGTCGCGCCGACGCCTTGCGGCAGCATCCACTCGAAGACCTCGCGTGGATTCACCGCGAACTGAAGCTGCAGCAGCTTCTCCCACATCTCCTCCTGGCTGCCGCGCAGGTAGACGACGTCGGAGGCGAACATCAGCGGCCGGCCGATGATCGCCGTGCGAAACCGCAGCAACTCGTCGACCACCCCAAGAATCTGGCGGCCGTGCCCGAAATAATTGCCGAGATAGGCCAAGCGGTCGCCGGCGTCGAAGCGCGGCCACAGCGCATCATGCAGGCCACAGAGGCGATCGGCCTCGCCATGGATCGCAGAGACCACCCAGATGCGGGAGGCGCGGCGGAGAACGGCGAATTTTTGGGTCGGCGCAACCGCGCGCGGCACGGAACGGGTGGGCGAAGGCGCGACTCGGCTGGCAGCAAACATAACAGAATCAACATATAGCGGTGCCGTCCTGCCAGACCGCAAGAAAAAAGATGGACTGTCTCAATTTTGTCCTAGGTTTTGGCCGGCCTACCGGCAAGACCGGCGAGCCCGTCAGACCCGGCCTGGAACGCGATCCCGTTTCAGTTCACCTCTCCCGCCGGGAGAGGTCGCGAGCGGCAGCGAGCGGGTGAGGGGCAACGCTTGAGCGCCGCGCTGCTTTGTCGTCACCGAGATGCTGCGAGGCTTCCCCTCGCCCGGCGCTTCGCGCCGACCTCTCCCCACGGGAGAGGTGATTTGGACTTGAAAACTCACCGTGCGAAGCCGGGAAGCACACGGCAGATGCCTCAGGCAGGGCGTCGGAATCCCCATAAAAAAACCGGCGGAGATTGCCCTCCGCCGGTTTTTATTTCCGATGCTTCGGAGAGGTCTTTAGGCCGCCTTCAGCATTGCCTCGAGGCGCTGCGTCGCGACGTCCTCGGGGATCCGCTCCACCGCCGCGAACTCGCGCGACAGCCGCTCGAGAGCCGCCTGATACATCTGGCGCTCGCTGAACGACTGATCGGGCTGGCCCGCGTTGCGATAAAGATCGCGCACCACTTCGGCAATCGAGCGCGGGTCGCCGGAATTGATCTTGGCCTCGTATTCCTGGGCCCGGCGGCTCCACATCGTGCGCTTGATCCGCGACCGGCCCTTCAGCGTGCCCAAAGCCGACTGCATCTCCTTGCGGGTGCACAGCCGGCGCAAGCCGGAGCTCTTGGCCTTGGTGATCGGGACGCGCAAGGTCATGCGGTCCTTGTCGAACGTAATGACCAGCAGCCTAAGCTTGTGGCCGGCGATCTCCTGGGACTCGATCGCCGTGATCCGGCCCACGCCGTGGGTCGGATAAACCACGTGGTCCCCATTGGCAAACCCGATATCGTCCGCGTCTTTTGCAGGCTTACGCACAGTCGTCGTCCGCACAGCAGTCATCGTCGTCGTCTTGCTCTTCGTGGCGTTCATCTCAACCTTGACCTTTCACTCCCACACACCCTCGTTTCGAACTCTTGGCCCGGCCTGGGCCGGCGAAGGGGCAATTCGAGAGACCTCGCTGCCGGTGCTTAAGCGCCGGCGGCATGCTTTCGAACAGCTTTTTCGCGGGCTGGGCGGCCCGAGGCGGTCCTGAAAATCGTCGTCCTTAGGATCCACTCGGGCTCAGGCAATCGCTCACCCGATAATGTTGTAAACGTATCACAATTCTAGAAAAAATGCACCCGCCGAGGCTGGGTAAATACAGCTAATAATGAGAAAATAAGCAAATGTCTTGGTCAACGAGCGGCCGGCTTGGGACTGAAATGCTTTTCGAACTTTTCTGGGACACCTTTCCAGCTGTCGGCGTCGGCGGGCGCATCCGCCTTTCGGGTAATATTCGGCCACTGTTCAGCGTATTCGGTGTTCACCGATACCCATTTCTCCGCCCCCGGGTCGGTATCCGGCACGATGGCCTCAGCCGGGCACTCGGGCTCGCAGACGCCGCAGTCGATGCACTCCGAGGGCTTGATCACGAGCATGTTTTCCCCCTCGTAGAAGCAATCGACGGGGCACACTTCGACGCAGTCCATGTACTTGCACTTAATGCACGCTTCCGTGACGACGTAGGTCATCGCCGAGACTCCGAAATTAGGCGGCTGAATGGGGCCGCTGCCTAACATGCCCTCTTTCGAGGGGCAACCCTGTGCGAAATAGGGAAAAGGGCGGCGCGAGCCCGCGAGATATATCGGCCCCCGCCCGCGCGGTTACAAGGCCTGCCGCGAGCGGTGCCGGGGTCGCCCTATGACGACGCCGGCTGCTGCCCACGCGCCCGCCGCATGGCCCAGGCGAGCAGCTCGGCGACCGTGATGGCGATGACCGCACCGAAGATCGGATGCACGGCGTCGAGCGCCGAGGCCGCCATGCCGCCTTCCGCACCTTCCGCGGGCGTGCCCTGGGTGTAGCCGAGAGCGCTGAAGATGAAGGCGACGATCATCGGGGCCCGCGCCAGCAGGATCTGGCCGACCGTCTGTACGCCGACCAGGGCCGCCGCCTCGACGGCCTCCTCGGCGATGTCAGCCCCCTTGGGTTGCGCGGGGGCGACCAGCCGGCCGACCAGCACGACCAGCACGGAGCAGGCCAGCGGCACCACCTCCGGCGCCCACGGCGCCTGATGCTCGATCCAGTCCTTCCAGATCGGATCGGCGAGGACAATCTGCCCGCCGACAAAGCCGATCAGCGCCGCCGCGCCGGGAATGATGATCGGAAACCGGTTCAGCAGCTTGATGAGCAGGGTGGCCCCGTACACGACCATCGGAATGCTGACCGCGAGCCCGATGATCAGCAGCGTGAAATTGCCCTTCGCCACCGCCGCGACCGCGACGA
The DNA here is from genome assembly GCA_036394195.1 of Alphaproteobacteria bacterium. Classification (GTDB taxonomy): domain Bacteria; phylum Pseudomonadota; class Alphaproteobacteria; order CACIAM-22H2; family CACIAM-22H2; genus DATJPD01. Next base: position 15,642 of record DASWFO010000164.1, read on the forward strand.
TGTTGTCGAAGCTCATGATGATGTCGGCGATGACGACGATCTTGATCGCCTGCCACAGGGTCGCCGCCGCCTCCACATTCTCGCCCTCGTCCTGCGGCAGCATCAGCTTATAGGCGATCCAGAACAGCAAGGCCCCGAACACGATCCGCAGGAACGGGATGCCGAGCAGGTACGCGACGAAGATGGTGAACAGGATCAGCAGAACGACCGCCGCACCGGCGCCGAAGAAAATGCCGAGCTTCTGTTCCTTGGGCGGCAGGTTGCGGCAGGCGAGTGCGATGACGACGGCGTTGTCGCCCGACAGGATGATGTTGACCGCCATGATCTGAACCAGCAGCAGCCAGAACTGCACGTCGAACACGTCAATCATCTCGCTTCGTCTCCACTCCCCGGATTTGATTTGAGCGGCCCGGAACCGGGCCGCCTATTCCGTCTCGTCGCCCCCGCGACCGGCATGCAGCGCGCCGTTCGGCTGCCCGTCCGGCGGCGCCAAGTCCTCGTACAACGAACGGGCCTCCGCCGGCGGCCCGCGCCGACCGGCGAGCTCCGTGATCTTGATCACTCGAATATGCGGCCCCAGCGGAAACGTCAATACGTCTCCCGGATGGACCGCGTAATGGGCCTTGTGGGTGACGTGGCCCGACACCCGCAACCGCCCGTCGTCGCAGAACTGGGAGGCGGCCGCGCGCGTCTTGAAAAAGCGCGCGCACCACAGCCATTTGTCCAGGCGCTGGCTGCCGCCCATCACGTCCGGTCGCGGCGGACCGACATCAGCCGCCCCAGGCTGGCAAAGGGCGAATCGGCGGCCGCCGGGGCGCGGCCCGGCCGCCCGCCGGCGCGCGAGGGACGCGACGCGGCGCGCGGCACGAACACCATGCCGGGCATGGCGCGATATCCCAGTGCCGCCAGCACGCCAGCAAGCTCGGGCGCTTCGGCGCCGACGGACGCCGCGAGGTCGGGTGTCGCGGCGAACGGCCCGCGCTTGGCGAGGCCGCGCAGCCGTCCGTCCAGGCCTTCCAGCCGGTCGGCCCGGGCGAAGATCGGCCCCGCCGGCAGGAACAGGCAGGCGGCATAGAAGCTCGCCGGCAGGCCGGCTTCGGCGCGCCGGATCGCCCGCGTCTTCGGCACGGCGGCGATGGCCCGCGGCCAGTCTTCGCCGTGGCCGCACGCCCACAGCATGGCGCGCAGCTCGGTGCTGGCGCGGCCCTTCAGCGCCGGCATGAATACGGCCAGCGTCCCGATATGCACCCCGAGGCTGGCCAGCAGCGGGCGGTCGCTCTTGGCCAGCGCCTCGACCTGGGCCGCCACGGCCCGCCGCGGCACGCAGCCGAGGCCGGCGCACAACGCATAGGCGAGGCCGCGCGCGGCCCCACTTAACGGGGACTCGCGCAGCGCGTAAAGCGGCGCCAACCCCTTCGCCAGATAGGCGTCGAGCCAGTCCTGCATGCGGCGGCGCACGGCGTCGCGATGCTGCGGCTCCAGGAGGTCGGCGGGCAGGGTTTCGACGCGCGGCCGCAGCACGTCATCGCCGGCGATCATCTTCCCCACCGGCTGGTCATGCCAGCGCAGCACCCCACGCCCATCCAGCGCGAACTCGGCGTCCGCGGCGGCGGCGAAGCGGCGCACCCGGTCGCCGACGTCGCGGCGCAGCGCCTTGTTGGCCGCGGCGAGAAGATCGCGGCCGCCGCCATCCCGCGCGTCGGCGTCGGCGACGAAATTGAATCCCTCGAGGCGGCCGGCGCGCTCGCCTTCGATCAGGACCTCGCCGCGAGTCGTCACCGCCGCGAGATACTCGTCGCCCTTGCGACGGGCGCGGGCCAGCACCGCGGCGCGGCGATCGACGAAGCGCTGCAGCAGGCGCTCGTGCAGGGCGTCCGAAAGGCGGTCCTCGACCTCGCGCGCGCGGTCCTGCCAATGCGCGGCGTCGTCGAGCCAGCGCGGCCGATGCGACACGTAGGTCCAGGTGCGGATGCGCGCGAGCCTTTCCACCAGGGTATCGATGTCGCCCTCGACGGCGTCGAGCCGCGCCACCTGCCCGGCGACCCAATCCGTTGGCAGCCGCCCGTCCTGGCGCAGGTGCCGGAAAATGCGCCCGACCAGGTGGACATGCGCATCGCCGAGCGCCTTGCGGAAATCCGGAATCTGGCAGGCGTCCCACAGCAGGCGCACGCCCTCGCGGCCGGCCGCCAGCGAGACGATCTCGTCGTCCGCGGCCAACGCCGCCAGGGTGAGGTGATCGTCGGCACCGCGGGTGCGGAGCAGCGCCGGCATCGGCGGCGGCGCGTCCAGGCTCGCGAGCAGTGCGCGCGGCGAGGAGAACTCGAGATCGGTGTTGCGCCACTGGAACGCGTTCAGCGACGGGAAGCGATGCTCCTCGATGGCGGCGATGGTCTCCGCCTCCAGCGGCCCGACATCGCGGCCGTCGACGCCGGTCGTCGTGCCGAAGGTGCCGTTGTTCATGTGGCGGCCGGCGCGGCCGGCGATCTGGCCGAGCTCGGCCGGGGACAGCCGGCGCATGCCGCGTCCGTCGAACTTCACGCGCTGGGCGAACGCCACGTGATCGATGTCCATGTTGAGGCCCATGCCGATGGCGTCGGTCGCCACCAGGTAATCGACCTCACCGGCCTGGTACATCGCCACCTGGGCGTTGCGCGTGCGCGGCGACAGGGCCCCGAACACGACCGCCGCCCCGCCGCGCTGACGGCGCACCAGCTCGGCCATGCCGTAGACCTCGGCGGCCGAGAACGCGACGGCGGCCGAGCGCCGCGGCAGCCGGGTGATCTTCTTGGGGCCGGTCCAGGTCAAGGTCGAGAAGCGCGGCCGTGCCACGAACTCGACGTGGGGAACCAATGCCCGGATCAGGCGCTTGGCGGTCTCGGCGCCGAGAAACATCGTCTCGGCGTAGCCGCGCGCGTGGAGGAGGCGGTCGGTGAAGACATGGCCGCGCTCGCGGTCGGCGCACATCTGGATCTCGTCGATGGCGAGGAACGCCACCTCGCGATCCAGCGGCATGGCCTCGACCGTGCACACGAACCAGCGCGGGTTCGGCGGGACGATGCGCTCCTCGCCGGTGACCAGCGCCACGCTGTCGCGACCCTTCAAGCGGACGATGCGGTCGTAGTTTTCGCGCGCGAGCAGGCGCAGCGGAAATCCGATCATGCCGCTGCGGTGGCCGAGCATGCGCTCGAGCGCCAGATGCGTTTTGCCGGTGTTGGTCGGGCCGAGCACCGCGATGATGCGGGCGCCGCCCTTGTCCCCACCTGCCCCCGGAAGTCGCGCGGTATCGCGGACTGTGCTCATCTGCGACAACACTGTGAAGGATTCGCCGCCCGATGCAAGGTTCGGGTGGTGAATCTTTTATGGTTAAAAATGCGGTGGCGGTGCTGCGGCAAGCCCGGCCTTATGGCACCGGCACCGCGGCGATCGATTCGACCACCACCGTCGCCCGGCTGTCGTGGGCCTGGGCCTCGACCGTCGGAGCCGGTGCCGCCGGGCTCTCCTTGCCGTAGCTGGTGGTGAACAGCTGACGCTCATCGACGCCAAGCGCCACCAGGTAATTCTTGACCGCCTCGGCGCGTTCGGCACCGAGCGCGATGCCGTAGTCGCGGGTGGTCCGGCCATCGCCATGTCCGATGATCGTGAACCGCAGGTTCGGCTGGCGGCGCAACGCCGTCGCCCAGCCTTCCAGGCGGCGCCGGGAGTCCGCGTTGAGCTCCGACTTGCCGGCTTCGAAGTACACGCTGTTCGCGGCCTCGGCCGCCGCCGCGTCGTAGGGCCGCGCCTGCGCCGCGTTCGGCTCGGCCCGAGCGCGGTCCGCAGGACGCGACGAGCACCCGCCCGCCGCAAGAGCGGACAGCAGGATGACCGCCGTGGCGAGGCGCAGCCGGTCCATTCATTGTAGATAGGCATGTCGTCGCGGCTGGCAAGCCGGCGGCTTGACCTCGAAAAGCGCGTCCGCGGTACCATGCAACCCCCTTGCCGGCCGGAGATTTCCTCCTTAAATCCGGTACCGCACGGGGACTCGTCCAAAGACGGGCAACACCAAGAGAGGGTAGGAGAATGACCACGACCGCCACGGATCCCGCGGCGAAGGGGGCTTCGGAAAAACTGTCGTTTCAGGCCGAGGTCGGGCGGCTGCTCGATATCGTCGCCCATTCGCTGTACAGCGACCGCCGGGTCTTCCTGCGCGAGCTGATCTCCAACGCGTCCGACGCCTGCGACCGGCTGCGCTACGAAGCGCAGACCAGGCCGGAGCTGGCGCCGGCGGACGCGAGGTACCGGATCGAGCTCAGCCTCGACAAGGCGGCGCGCACCCTCACGGTCACCGACAACGGCATCGGGATGAACCGGGCCGAGTTGATCGAGAACCTCGGCACGATCGCCCGGTCCGGCACCGCCGCGTTCGTCAAGAGCCTCACCGGCGACAAGCAGAAGGATATGCCGCTGATCGGTCAGTTCGGCGTCGGCTTCTATTCGGCGTTCATGGTCGCCGACAAGGTCACCGTCGAGACCCGGCGGGCCGGCGAGCCCGCCGGCTGGCGCTGGACCTCCGACGGACAGGGCGAGTTCACCATCGAGCCGGTCGAGCGCGCGTCCGCGGGCACCTCGGTCATCCTGCACATGCGCGCCGACGCCGACGAGTTTCTCGATCCCGAGAACATCCGGCACATCGTACGCCAGTACTCCGACCACATCGCCCTGCCGATCCTGCTCGGCGGCGAGCGCGGCGAGACCTTGAACCGCGCCTCGGCGCTGTGGATGCGGCCCAAAAGCGAGATCACCGCCGAGCAGTACACGGAGTTCTACCACCATGTCAGCCACGGCTTCGACGATCCGTGGCTGACCATCCACTGGCGGGCCGAGGGCAAGATCGAGTATGCCGGCCTGCTGTTCGTGCCGTCGAGCCGGCCGCTCGATCTCTACCAGCCGGAGCGCAAGCACGGGGTGAAGCTCTATGTGAAGCGCGTCTTCATCACCGACGGCCAGAAGGACCTGCTGCCCGGTTACCTGCGGTTCCTGCGCGGCGTCGTAGACTCCGAAGACCTGCCGCTCAACATCAGCCGCGAAATGCTGCAGAACAATCCGGTGCTGACGCTGATCCGGAACGGCGTGGTCAGCCGCGTTCTGGCCGACATCGAGAAGAAGGCCAAGGACGCGCCCGAGGAATATACGAAATTCTGGGACAATTTCGGCGCCGTGTTCAAGGAAGGGCTGTACGAGGACGCCGCCAACCGCGAGAAGCTGTGGGCGTTGGCGCGCTTCGCGACGACGCACGGGTCCGGCCTGCACAGCCTGGCGGACTATGTGGGCCGCATGAAGCCGGGCCAGGAGTCGATCTACTACATCGCCGGCGACGACGTGGCCGCGCTGTCAGGCAGCCCGCAGATCGAAGGCTTCAAGAAACGCGGCGTCGAGGTCCTCTTGCTCGCCGATCCGGTGGACGAGTTCTGGGCGGCGCAGGTCGGCGAATATCAGGGCAAGAAGTTCAAGTCGGTGACCCGCGGAGCCGCCGACCTGTCGAAGATCGCGGTGCCGGACGACAAGAAGGACGAGACCAAGACGGACGACGCCGACGTGACGCCGCTGCTGGCCCTGTTCCGGCTCGCCCTCTCGGATACGGTCAAGGATGTGCGGGTCTCGCAGCGGCTGACCGACAGCGCCGTCTGTCTCGTCGCCGACGAAAGCGACCTCGACATCCATCTCGAGCGCCTGCTGCGCGCCCACAAGCAGATCCAGACCGCGTCGAAGCGGATCCTCGAGATCAACGCCGATCACCCGATGATCCGCAAGCTGGCGGCTGCGGTCGGCAAGGAGGGCTCAGGTGAGACCCTCAACGAAGCGGCGCTGCTGCTGCTCGACCAGGCCCGCCTGCTCGAAGGCGAGCCGCTCCCGGACGTGCCTGCCTTCGCGCGGCGCTTGAGCGCCATGATGCAGCGCGGGTTTGCCGGCTAACGCGGGGATCGAGGCCCTTATTTGCCCCGCAGCGGCGGGTCGATCGCGTAGGCGGCGAGGATGGCCCCAGGGCCGGTCGCAGTCTGGCGCTGGACGAAAATCGCGCAGCCGCTCTTTTCGTATTCGTCCATGTCGACGTCGAGCTTCAAGGTGACGGGGTCGCCGTCATAGGTCCCGAGCTTGGTCCATTCGCGGACGACGTTATGCTCGACTAGGTCGCGCCCGGCGTTTTCGCCCCGCTCCACCGCGGTGTGGACCTGCGGATCGAAGATCGCGATCCACACGGTCGCCGGCACCGCGGGACCCGGACCGATATGCACGTCATGGCCGACGAGCTTGATCGTCGGCAGATTGGCCGCCTCGGCCTCGTGCTGCTTCTTGGCCTGGACGATCAGCTTCTCCATCTCGGGCCGCTCCGACCCGATGCCTTGGAGCCGGCCGTTGATCACCATCTGCGGGGTATAAACGTAGCGCTGCGACAAGGCGGTCGAATATTGGCGCTGGCGCATGGTGAAGGCGTGCTGCGCGTACGGGTCCTTCCAGCCGATATAGTCCCAGTAATCGACATGCATCGAGAGCGCCACGATGTCGCTCCGCTTCTTCAACTCGCCGAGATAGACATCCGCCGGCGGACAGGTGTCGCAGCCCTGGCTGGTGAACAGTTCGACCACGACCGGGACGGTGCGTTCGCCCGCGACGGCCGGCGCCGAGGCCGCGAGCCCGGCGCCGAGCGCGGCCAAGGCAAGGCGCCGGAGAAGGGGTTGGAAAATTAATTGCATGTGCAACATCTTACCTCGCCCGCATCTTACCTTGCCGGCCGGACGCGCCCAATCACCATGGAGTGAGGCGCGTCACATCGGCGTGAGAGCCGCGTCAGACCATGGCCGCAAAAACCAGAATATCGGGCCGCCGAGCCCGTTGTATAATTAACCGGCGCAGACGCAAGCCCAGGGAGGGCCCATGACCCACCTCGTTGTCACTCTGGTGGCGGCCGGCCTGCTGGCCGCCGGCCCCGCCGTCGCCGCCGACCGGCCGGGACAAACCCCGATGCCGCCGAACGGACCGCCCAACTGGCCGAGCCCCGAGACCGAGGCGAAGCTCAGGGGCGCCATCGACCAGATGGTCGGCGCGTTCGAGCAATTGCTGCGCGAAGTCCCCCGCTACGGCCTGCCCGAGATCACCGAGGACGGCGACATCATCCTGCGCCGGCTGCAGCCGCCGCCCGCCTCGCCCCCGCACCGGCGCGGACCAGGGCCGGAAGAAGACGAAGCGCGGACATAAAACCGCCGCCCAAGGGTTGGGAGCGCGGGGCGCGCGCAAGGCAGACGACAGCATAAAAATGCCCTGGCACTCGCGGGAACCAGTCGCTGCATCGCGACCTGTTTCCAGCGAATGGCGACCGGTCTCATTGCTTCGATGGGCCGCCGGGCTTCGCCATTCCAAACGAGAAACGCCATGCGCTCGTTTTCGCTTGCCGGCCCGCTGCTTGCCGCGGCCTGCCTGGTGTCTCCCGCCCTCGCCCAGGAACTGCAGATCAACCAGCGGCTGACCACGCCGACGGCGCAGGCCGACGCTTATGCCGGGATGACGGTGGGGCGTCTCATTCTGGTGCTGGGTCTCAGCCTGCAGGGCGTCCCCCCGTCGGAGCTGCGCGGCGAAGCGTTGGCGCGCCGGCTGCAGGCGCTCGGCGAGCCCGGCCGGCGCTCGCGGCACCCGGTGACGCCCGTCGCCCCGCCGGCGCCGCTGCTCGCCCGTCAGTCGGTCGCCGATCCGCCGCCGATGCCGGTGGCCGCGGTCATGTCGGCCCCCGCCGACGCGGCGGTGCTGCCTGCCCCAGTCCTGCCCGCCCCAGCCCTGCCCGCTGCAATCCTGCCCGCCCCAGTCCTGCCCACCGGAGTGCGCCCAGAGCCAGCCACGGCCCACTGACCGCGGACCGGATCCTATTTCGCGGGGTCGCGCCCGGATGCGCGCCGGGCGGCCCGCGTCAGTACGCTTGAAAGGCGCTTGGAGCGGGCGATCTCCGCGCGCCCGCGCTCGACGATCTTCTGCGCCCGCGCCAAGTCTCGCTCCTTCTCCTCCAGCAGCGCCTCGCGGGCCCGCGCTCCTCGCACGTCGGTCTTCTTCGTCATGCCAGTGCTCCCCGTGGCGCTTTGCCCTCATTCGCGCCGACCGGCTTTGACTTGGGCCCGCGGATCGATTGATCAACCGGCACTCGCCGGTCCAAAAATGAGGCAGGATTTGTCGCGAACCGCGCCTAGGGGGCGAGCAGTTTCGGCAGCCACAGGCTGATGCCCGGAAGGGCGGTCAGCAGCGCCAGCAACACCAGGTCGGCGATGATGAACGGCGTGACGCCGCGGTAGATCGTGCGCATCGAGATCTGCGGCGCCAGGCCGTGCAGCAGAAAGACGATCACGCCGATCGGCGGGATGATCATGCCGAGCTCGATGACCACCACGTTGAGAACGCCCCACCACACCGCGTCGTAGCCGAGCTTGACGATCACCGGCAGGATGAACGGCAGCGTGATTAGCATGGCCGAGATCTCGTCGAAGACCGCGCCGAGGACGAGATAGGCGACGAGAATCAAAGACACGATCGCGAGCGGCGGCAGCGGCAGCCCCTGGATCGACAGGACCAGCGCCTCCGGAATCCGCGCCACCGTGATGAAATAAGAGAAGACGAAGGCGCCGATCAGGATCACGTACAGCATCGCGGTGGCGCTCGCCGCCTCGCGCAGGCCGGTGAAGAAGTTCGCCCACGTCATCCGGCCGCGCGCCAGCGCGCACAGGAACGACAGCACGGCCGCGACCGAGGCCGCTTCGTTGACGGTGAACACGCCGCTGTACAGCCCGGCGAACACACCGACGATGAGCACCAGCACCGGTGACGCCCGGCGCAGCGCCAGCCAGCGCAGGCGCCACTCGACCCGGGCACTGACCGGGGCGGATTTCGGGCTGAAACGCACCACGGCCGCGATCGCGATCAGGTTCAGGGCCAGCGCCAACAGAGCCGGGACGACCGCGGCGGTGAAGAGGTCGAAGATGAAGGTCTGGCTGGCAATGCAATAGAGAATCATCACCACCGAAGGCGGGATGAGCGACTTCAGCGTGCCGCCCGCCGCGATCGTTCCGGTCGAGAAGGCCGGCGAATAGCCACGCTTCAGCATCTCCGGCAGCGCCACCCTGGCGAACGTGGCGGCCGTCGCGGTGGAGGAGCCGCACATCACGCCGAACGCCGCCGAGCCGCCGACGGTGGCATAGGCGAGCCCGCCGCGGCGGTGACCCAACAGCGCCGCCACCGCGTTGTAGATTTCCGCCGAAAACCCGGCCGTGGTGGCGAACGTGCCCATCAGCAGGAAGAGCGGCACCGTCGCGAGATCGACATTCGACAGGACGCTGGCCGGCTCGGTGGCGAGGATGGTCAGCGCCGGCCCCCAGCTGGTCTGGAGCGCCACGCCGGCGACGCCGACGACGATCATGGCAAAGCCGATCGGCACCTGCGCCAGGATCAGCAGGAACAGGGCCCCGAGCCCCAGCGCGCCGATGACGAGCGGGCTCACCGGGGAGCGATCCTCGCGAACTCGCGCAGCGTCACGATCGCCTGCACCGCGACCGCGGACCACAGGATCATGTCGACGCCGAACCAGAACGGCGCCACCGGGATCTGCAGAACGAAGGTGGTCTCGTGCGCGCGGGCCATTTTGGCCGCGTACAGCCAGATCTGCCACGCCATGACCCCGAGAACCACGTCGACGAGAACCGCCGCCAGCGCGTCGAGGACGCGGCCGAATCCGGCGCTGAGCGAGCCGGCGAGGCGAATGGTGATGTTGCCGCGCTCGATCATAACCACCGGGATGCAGCAGGCGATGGCCACGGCGATCGCCAGCCCGCCCAGGTCGCGGACACCTTCGATCGGCTGATTGGCGATCCAGCGCATCAGGCCGTCGGCCAGGGTCATGGTGGCGAGGCCCATCAGGGCGACCAGGCCGACCACGGAGAGAACCCGCGTCGCGGCGAGGGCGGCGCGCTCCAGCGTCGACAACATGCCCAGCTACTTGCCCGCGCGGATCTTCTCGATCTCCGCCGTGACGGCCTTGTAGAGCTCTTCGTTGCGCGGGCTCTTCGCGGTCCAGGCCTTGATCACCGGCTGGAACGCGACCCGCGCCGCCTCCTGATCGGCGGCGTCCGGAAACACCACCTTCCGCTTCGGGTCCGCCTTCAGCCGGTCGATCAGGCTGCGGTCGTACTCGAGCATCGAGTCGATGTAGAGCTTGTTGATCCACTCCATGCTGTGGCTGCGGATCGCGTCCTGCCCGGCCTTCGGGAGGCTGTCGAACTTCTGGCGGTTCATAACCACCGCCAGCGGCACGGTGCCGAGGCGGATGAAATAGTGATGGCTGGTCACGCGATCCAGGCCGAAGTCGAACAGGACCGCCGGCTGCGAGGTCGACGCATCGATGGTCCGGCGGCTCAGCGCTTCGGGAACCTCGGTCGGCGGCATGCCGACCGGGACGGCGCCCAGCGCCTTCAGCGATTCGATCTGGATCACGCCGGAGCCGCGGACTTTCTTGCCCTTCAGGTCCTTGACCGACGTGATCGGGAAATTGGCGTGCAGGCTGAACGGCGGCGTCGACCACATCGCGATCGGGAAAAAGTCGCCGTAGTCGTGCAGGACGCCGGTCTCGACGAGGCGCGTGTAGACGCGCGTCCCCTCCGCCAAGTCCTGGAACAGGCCGGGAAGCTCCAGCACCTCGGACTCAGGGAAGCGTCCGGGCGTGAACGGCGGGACGATGAAGCCGATATCGGCCACCCCGTCGATCACCATCTGCGCCTGTTGCTGCGGGGCGCGGCCGAGGGCGCCGTTCGGATACAGCTCGATGTCGAGCGTGCCTGCGGAGTCGTGGTTCACCGCCTCCACCCGCGGCTTCTTCACCGTGTTGAACAGCCGCTCGCTGTCGGGCGAGAACACCGCGAACTTGAGCTTGACCGGCTCGGCCCGCGCCAGCATCGGCGCGCAGAGGACGGCCGCTGCCAGTAAGCTTGAGATCCCCCTGTTCATGCCGGCACTCCCCTCTTTTTTTCGTGGTCCATGGTCCACTCCGCGATGTCGCGGCGGCGCGTAAACCATACGCTCTTGTGCTTCTTGGCATAGGCCAGCATCTGGCGGGCCACGGGAATCATTGTCGGCCGGGCCCCCATGTGGGCGTGCAAGGTGAGCTCGCACCATTTCGGCACGCCGGCGACGCCTTCGGCATAGAGCTGATCGAACGTCGCCTTCCAGCCGTTCCACATCCAGTCCGGCGGGTTGCGCGCCGTCGCCCACATCCACAGATCGTTATGCGGCAGGTTGACCCGCGGCAGGATGACGAGCGGCCCATGCTTGGTCGCCTTCAGGAACGGCAGGTCGTCGCTCATGTCGTCGCCGCTCCACAGGTAGCCCTCCGCCTTCAGGAAATCGAGCGTGTTCGAGGAGCCAGCGCTGCCCTGGCTCACCCAGCCCACCGGCCGCGTGCCTGCGGCCTCTGTCAGCACCCGGGTCACCTAGCGCATCTCGGCGAGCTCAGTGTCGGGATCATCGTCGCGGGACAGCACGTCCTGCGCCCAGCCGTGGCCGACGATCTCGCAGCCGAAATCGGCGAACGCGCGCACCACCTTGGGATGGCGCTCCCCGGTCAGGCCGTTGGTCGAGACGCTGCCCGTGATCTTGAATTCGTCCATGAGGTCGAGCAGCCGCCAGGCGCCGGCCTTGTACGCATATTCGGCGTAGCTCAGCGAGAAATGGTCGACCTTGTTCGACGTCTTCTCGAGCGTGATCTGGCTGGCGCGGGTGAACGATTCCAGCGCCATGTTGAGCGTGACCGCGATCTTGGCGCCGCCCGGCCACGACCACTCGCGCGGATAGCGGCTCTTCTTCTTGTTCTTGTTCTTGGGAGATTTCTTCTTCATGGGCAGGGCACCGGCGAGTTGGGACGCCAGCACGTTAGCCGGGACGGTGCGTGCCGCCAACTGCGAATCCGAACTCCAGACGGGGCGCGGATGACGCGTCGGTCCGCCGCGGCCGAGCGCCGCGGCGGCGTTGTGCCGCGCGGTGGGCTTAAGCCGCCTTCAGCAGTCCACGGAGCACATACGGCAGGATGCCGCCGTGCTTGAAATACTCCACCTCGTCGAGCGTATCGATGCGGCAGAGCAGCGGCACCGTCTCCTTCTTGCCGTCGGCGCGCATGATCGTGAGCGTCACGGTCATCCGCGGCTTGATGCCGGCGGCGACGCCGGTCACGTCGTAGATCTCGCTGCCGTCGAGCTTCAGGGTCTTGCGGTCGGTGCCGTCCGGGAACTGCAGCGGCAGCACGCCCATGCCGACCAGGTTCGAGCGATGGATGCGCTCGAAGCTCTCGACGATCACCGCCCGTACGCCGAGCAGCTTCGTCCCCTTCGCCGCCCAGTCGCGCGACGAGCCAGAGCCGTACTCCTTGCCGCCGAGCACGACCAGCGGCACGCCCTCCTGTGCGTACCTCATCGCGGCGTCGTAGATCGACATCTGCTCGCCGACCAACGACTCGCCCTCCTGGCTCGTCGTCGGTGCCCGCAGATGGCGCGTGACGCCGCCCTCGGGAATCGGGCCCCCACCCACCCCTGCCAGCTGGTTGCGCAGGCGGATGTTGGCGAACGTGCCGCGCATCATCACCTCGTGGTTGCCGCGCCGCGAGCCGTAGGAGTTGAAGTCGGTCTGGCCCACCTGGTGCTGCAGCAGGTACTCGCCGGCCGGCGAGGCCTTGCGGATCGAGCCGGCGGGGCTGATGTGGTCGGTGGTGACCGAGTCGCCGAGCTTGGCGAGCACCCGCGCGCCGTGGATGTCGGTGACCGGGGCGGGCTTGGACGGCATGCCCTCGAAGTAGGGCGCCTTACGGACGTACGTGGAGGCGGGGTCCCACTCGAAGGTGTTGCCGGTCGGGATGGCCAGGCCCTGCCAGCGGGCGTCGCCGGTGAACACGTCGGCGTAGTCCTTGACGAACATCTCCTGGCCGATGGACGACTCGACCACCGAGGCGATCTCCTCGGCGGACGGCCAGATGTCCCGCAGGTAGACCGGCTGGCCGTCCGTGCCCTCGGCG
>DASWFO010000165.1:0-2028 GCA_036394195.1 Alphaproteobacteria bacterium
TCGCGCCGGCCGGCGGAGAGCGCCTGAAAGATCGCGTTATGTTCAGAATCGACCGGCAGCACGATCGCGCCGGTCGCGGCGGCCCGCCGCATGAACAGCGAGCCGGCGCAGACGAGGCACTCCTTGTTGGCAAGCGCCACTGTGGCGCCGCGCTCAACCGCCGTCAGCGTGGGCCGCAAACCCGCCGCTCCAGTGATCGATGCCATGACCCAGCCGGCAGGCCGCTGCGCGGCCTCGACAATGGCGTCCTCGCCCGCAGCGGCCTCGATGCCGCTTCCAGCCAGGGCGTCGTCAAGTTCCTCATAGCAATCCGGGTCGGCGACGACGGCGAATTTCGCCCGCAGATCCCGCGCCAACTTGGCGAGCGCTCCGGCATTGCGCTGGGCCGTCACGGCCTCGACGCGGAAACGGTCGCGTTGCGCCCGCACCAGGTCGATCGTGCTGGTGCCGACCGAGCCGGTGGCGCCGAGCAGCGTAATTGACATCTCGCTCGCGCGAAACGCTGCTTCGGCTCGGGCAAAGGGAACTACCGACATGACTACCCCCCAATCATCACCACAACAACAGCCCGCGCGCCGAGGCATCGAGCCCCCCGCGCATGATCCCAACCAGCGCTGCCACGCCGCTGGCTGCAATGAAACCGTCAAGCCGGTCCATCAGCCCGCCATGCCCAGGAATCAAGTGGCTCGCGTCCTTCACCCCGAACCGACGTTTGACGGCCGACTCGAACAGATCGCCCGCCTGCGAAGCGATCGACAGCACGAATGCAACGCATGTCGCCGGCAGGAGTGCTATGTCGCCGGCGATATGGACCACAGCGAGGCCGGCCACAATAGCGCCGAGGGCGCCGCCGCCGGCCCCGGACCACGTCTTTTTCGGGCTGATGGGCGGGGCAAGCCTGGGGCCGCCGATCGCCCGGCCGACGAAATATCCCAGAATATCGGTGCTCCACACGACCGCGAACAGGAACAGCATGGCGAGGAGGCCGAGCTCGCGGTCGCGGCGCAGCACCATCGGTGCGATCAATACGATGCCCGCATAGGCGACGCCGGCGGCCCCCCACCCGCGACGGCCCGGCGCGCATGCTGCCGCGACTGCCGCCACGCCGGCTGCGAGCGCCATGGCAGCGGCATAGATTTGGCCCGCGCCCACGGCCAGTGCGGCCGCGGTCAGCGCCGCGACGCCGACCGTGCGTGCCGCAATGGCGCCGCCTGCGACAATTGCACTCCATTCCCAGAAAATCCCGATGGCGGCTGCAGCCCAGAACAGCGCAAACGGCCAGCCACCCAACACGACCGCACCGACGGCGAGCAAGGCCATGACGATGCCGGAAGCGATGCGCTTGCCAAGGTCGCCGGTCGATGCGGACAGCGTTGGGTCTGTCACGGCGTCACGACCCGCTGCAGGCCGCCGAATCGTCGCTCGCGCCGGCGGTATTCGGCGATTGCGCTTTCGAGCGTGGTGCGGTCGAAATCCGGCCAATAGGTCGGAACGAACACGAGCTCGCTGTAGGCGGATTGCCACAACAGAAAATTCGACAGGCGCTGTTCGCCGCTGGTACGAATCACGAGGTCCGGATCGGGGAGATCCGGCGCGTCGAGATGGCGTGCGACGACGTCCGCAGTTACGTCGCCGGGACGCATGGCGCCGGCAGCAACCAATGAGGCGATACGCTCTGCCGCCCGCGCGATTTCCTGGCGGGCGCCGTAATTGAACGCGACAACCAGCAGAAGACTGTCGTTGTTCCGGGTCAGCTCTTCAGCCTCCTCCAGCAGACGTCCGATCTCCGGCTCAAGGTTCCGGCGCTCGCCGATGACGCGCACGCGCACATTGCTCTTATGAAGCTCCGCAAGATCATTGCGGATGAAGCGGCGTAGCAGCCCCATCAGATCGCTGATTTCGGTGGCCGGCCGCGACCAGTTCTCGGAGCTGAACGAATAGACGGTCAGAATCTCGATACCCAGTTCGCCGACCGCGCGCACGGCGCGGCGCAACGCTTCGACGCCACGGCGATGGCCCTCGCCGCGC
>DASWFO010000166.1:0-17889 GCA_036394195.1 Alphaproteobacteria bacterium
GTGGTCGATGAACCCCCCGCCGGTGCGCCTGTCGGCGCGGACCAGAACGTGTCCGCGAACGACAAGAAGCCGAAATACAAGCGTCCGCCGACCATTGGCGGGCCGCGCAGGCGGCACGGCATCAATCCCGAGCTCGAAATGCTGGGCCGGCTGGGCTCGCAGGCGCAGGGAATCCTGCGCCTGGCCCTGAGCGTCGAGGGCGACGACCACTTCCACAACTTCTCGGACTATCTCGCCTTCCGCGGCAAGATCAGCGAGTTCGAGGCCTTCTGTAACGTCATTGAAAGTCATCTCAAGGACGTCGTCACCGACCGCCGGCAGGAGCTGGAGGACCGCTTCTATAGTCTGTGGTCGATGATTTTCCGCCCCACCATGCGCGCGCTGACTCACTTCTTCGACCGGCTTATCGAAGAGCAGGTATTGCCGCTGGGCGGCCGCGACCTCCTGCAGGCCGAGCTGCGTGCGCTCGAGGGCATGCGCTCGATGCTCGCCGCGCCCCGCTTCGCGAACGTGGCCGACAAGGAGATGCTGGAGGAACTGAAGCATCTCGAAGCCACGATCTCGACCTTGGCCGAGCGCGCGACGAGCCTGCCGGATTTCTCCCAGCGCCCGACGGGCGATGACCGCGCGGGCGATACCGGCGCCCCCGAGCCCGCCGACGTCGAACAAGAGGAGGAGATGCCCCCGGCCGCGGCGGCACCATCCGGACCCGCGCCGCCGCCGCGGCCCGACGCCGCCCTGCTCGGCGATAGCCCCAATGTGAAGGCGGTGCGGGAGCTGAAAGGCCTGCTCGATTACTACAAGCGCGACAAGGCGCTGCGCCAGTATGTCGAGATCGACACCCGCGCGGTGGATGAGATCGAGCGCAAGCTCGTCGTCAACCCGATGGATCCGGCGGCGGTGGTGTGGATGCGCCAGATCTGCAACGCCTGGGCGTCGCGGCTCCGCGACAACGACAAGGACATCCGCCGCGTGCTGGCGATGATCCGGAGCAACTGATTCTGTCTTCGTCACCCCGGTTCTTTCTTCGTCACCCCGGCGAAAGCTGGGGTCCAGTCCGTTCTCTTGCTCCGTCATGCCCCGACTTGTTCGACTTGTTCGGGGCATCCACGTCGTTCAACATGCGCGGGCATGACGCGCTTACTGACCAGTCTCGCTGTTGCGTTCGCGCTGCTCGGCGGCGGCGGACACGCCTTCGCCCAGCTTCCGTCGGCAGCGCCGCCGACCGCGGCGGGTGGGCCGTTCGCGCTGACCGCGGCCGATGGACGTGCGGTCACCGACCAGACCTATCGCGGCAAATGGCTGCTTGTGTATTTCGGCTACACGCATTGTCCCGATGTCTGCCCGACCACGCTCAGCGAGATGGCGGCGGCGCTCCAACACCTCGGCCCGCTTGCCGATCGGGTCCAGCCGCTGTTCATCACGCTGGATCCGCGGCGCGACACGCAAGCGGTCCTCGCCGAGTACGTCACGGCGTTCGACGCTCGGATCGTCGGGCTCACCGGCACGCCGCAACAGATTGCCGCCGCCG
Organism: Alphaproteobacteria bacterium; assembly: GCA_036394195.1. Taxonomy (GTDB): domain Bacteria; phylum Pseudomonadota; class Alphaproteobacteria; order CACIAM-22H2; family CACIAM-22H2; genus DATJPD01. The sequence continues at coordinate 1,532 of DASWFO010000166.1, forward strand.
CGCGCAGCTATCAGGTCTTTTATGAGCGGGTCGACCGGGACGACGGCGATTACCTGATCGACCACAGCTCGTATCTCTACGTGATGAATCCCGACGGTCGCTTCGTGACGGCCTGGCCCAGCGACCGCAATGGGGACCAGGTGGCGCGGGATTTGGACGATCTCATGCGGGCGCGCTAGTATCGGGTCCTTCGAGACGCCCCCGGGATGAGGCGCCTCATGGATATTTCGTCATGCCCGCGAAAGCGGGCATCCATCGCGCCGCTGAATCATGGATTCCCGCTCAGGTGCGCGCGCGAAGCGCGACACCGGCGCGGGAATGACGACACAGAAGGCCAGGACCGGGACAGTTTAGAAACGCCTTTTTAGATCGGAGGACGCCATGTCGATCCCGACCCTGCGGGCACTGCTCCTGGGCTTCGCTCTCGTCACCCCGGCGGCCACCTGGGCGGATGAGCCGAAGGGCACGCCGCCCGAGCAGCTGGGCACCGTGACCTTCGCCAATTCCTGCGCCGACGCGGTCCAGCCGGAGCTGCAGCGCGCGGTGAAGCTCTTGCACTCGTTCTGGTGGGAGGAGGGCGAGCGCGCCTTCCGCGGCGTGCTGGAACGCGATCCCGGCTGCGCCATTGCCACCTGGGGGATCGCCTCGATCCTGCTCGGCAATACGTTCAGTCCCGGCCCGACGCCGGCGCAGGCGCAGGCGGCGAACGAGGCGATCGCCAAGGGGCGGGCGCTCGGCGCCAAGACCGAGCGCGAGCGGCTCTACATCGAGGCGATCGGCGCCTTTTACGACCGCTTCTCCGAGCGGCCGCAGCGCGCCCGCATGAAGTCGCTCGCCGACGCGTTCGGCGCCCTGGCGCAGCGCTTTCCCGACGATGACGAGACGCAGATCTTCTCGGCGCTCTATCTGACCGCGACCCAGGATCCGGCCGACAAGACCTTCGCCGCGACCTTGAAGGCGGCGGCCATTCTCCAGACCCAGTTCGCGAAGCACCCGGACCATCCGGGCGTCGCGCATTACCTGATCCACAGCTACGACTATCCGGCGATCGCCGACAAAGGGCTTGAGGCGGCGATGTGCTATGCCGACATCGCGCCCTCAGCCCCGCATGCGCTGCACATGCCCTCGCATATCTTCACCCGCGTCGGCGCGTGGAAGGAATCGGTCGCGACCAACGTTAAGTCCGCGGCCGCGGCGAAGGCGCAGGGCGAGCCAACCAGCGCGCTGCACGCCACCGACTACATGGTCTATGCCGATCTGCAGATGGCCCACGATCGGGACGCCAAGCGTCTGATGGACGAAGTGGGGCAGGCCAACGCGGCGGGCCCGGGCCCGAACGCCGGACCTTATGCGACGGCCGCGGTTCCCGCGCGCTATGCGGTCGAGCGTGGCGCGTGGGCGGATGCGAAACGTCTGCAGCTGGCGGAGAGCCGCTTCCCGTACACGACGGCGATGACCCATTTCGCCCGCGCCATGGGCGCGGCCCGCAGCGGCGATCCCGCGGGTGCCGAGCCGGACGTTCAGGCGCTCGGCAAGATCGCGGACGAGCTGAAGGCGAAAGACGGGTACTGGGCGACCGAGGTGGAGGTCCAGCACCTCGCCGCCGCGGCATGGCTGGCCCATGCGAAGGGACAGCGCGATGAGGCGCTGAAGCAGATGCGGGCGTCGGCCGACATGGAGGACGCCAGCGAGAAGTCCGCCGTCACGCCGGGCCGGCTCTTGCCGGCGCGCGAGCTGCTGGGCGACATGCTGCTCGAAAGCGGCCGGCCGGCGGACGCCCTGGCGGAGTACGAGGCCTCGCAGACCCACGACCCGAAGCGGTTCCGTGGGCTCTATGGCGCCGGCCGCGCCGCGGCGGACGCCGGCAATCGCGACAAGGCCCGCTATTACTTCGAGCGGCTGGTCGCGATGACGGACGGCGGCGATCCGCGGCCCGAGCTGACCCAGGCGCGCGAGTATCTGGCGCAAAACTAGCGCCGCCTCAAAGCTCCGTCATCGCGAGCGCAGCGAAGCGATCCAGGGCTCCAACGAGTGGATCGCTTCGTCGCTAGCGCTCCTCGCGATGACAAGGAGCCGCTCTTCGCTACTGTATGGACACGTGGGTCAGGTCCTGGAACCAGCTCTGGGCCTGCACGTAGCCTTTGACCTTGGGCGTCATCGCCCGCGGGTTCAGGTCGTGGCAGATCCAGATATACGCGGCATCGTCGACGAGCATCGTGTGCGCCTTCGCGAGCAGCTCGGCCTGTTGCGGCTTGTCGAAGGCGCGGAACAGCGCGTCGAAGGTCTGGTCGAGCTCGGGCCGGCCGTAGAGCCCCCAATTCTGTCCGACCGGCGGCGCGAACTTCGAGTGGAAGAGACGGGTTAGCGCGGTGTACGGGTCGGGGTTGGCCCGGCTGATGTTGATCGCGTTGATCCCCTTGCTGCGCATCTCCGGTGCATCGGCGGTGACGCGACCGACCGAAAGCAGCGCGTTCCATTCCATGACCTCGAATTGGACATCGAAATAGACCTCTTTGAGATTCTCCTGAATGAACTCGTTCATCTGGAGCGGCTGCATCTGGCCGGAGCCGGAGGTCGAGATCGCCACCTTCACCTTGGCCGGCTTGTTGGGGCCATAGCCCGCCTCCTGCATCAGACGCTTGGCCTCGTCGGGGTCGTATTTGATCTTGAAGGAGGGCGTGCCGAACCAGGGATGCGTCGGCTGCACCTGCCCGGCGGCCGCTTCGGCCGTGCCGCCGAGCAGCTTGATCAGACCCTCGCGGTCGACGCCAAGATTGGCGGCCTTGCGGACGCGAAGATCGCGCCAGGGCGAGCCTTCGGCGACGCTCGGCGCGTAGGCCCAGCTGTGCGGATAGGTGTTCATGACGATGCTCATCCCGCTCTGTTTCAGCTTGTCGACCGCGTCGGGGGCGGGCGCCTCGATCCAGTCGACGCGGCCGGCCAGGATAGCCGCCGTGCGGGTTGACGGATCCGGAATCGGGATGAGCACCAGCCGCTCGAGCTTCGGCACGCGCGCCTTATCCCAGTAGTCGGGATTGGCGACGAGGTCGAGCCGCTCGTGTGGAACGAGACGCTCGACCTTGAACGGCCCGGTGCCCGACGGCTTCGACGCGAAGGCGTTCCAGTCGCGTCCGACCGCCTCCCATTGCTTCGGGCTCGAATAGAAGACGTAGGCGAGCTCGTACGGAAGGAGCGCGTTGACGAAGCGCGTATGGAACTCGACGGTCTGGTCGTCGATCTTCTTGTAGCTCTCGATCGACGGGATGCGGCTCTTCACCTGGGCGACCTGCTTGGCATCGAATTGCGGCGCCTTGTCGTCCATCAGCTTGTCGAAATTCCACACCACCGCGTCGGCGTCGAAGGGCGATCCATCGTGGAACTTGACACCCTGCCGCAGCGCGACGAGCCAGCGCTTCGGGTCGGCCGGGTCGACATGCCACTCGACCGCGAGACCGGGCACGAGGTCGGGCGTCTTGTCGGCGGTCGACAGATCCCAGTTCGCCAGCGCGTCGTAAATGGGATAGCCGGCGAAGCGGTAGCCTTCGAAGCCGTTGTCCGGCTGGCCGGTCGTCAGCGGGACGTCGGACGCCGTCATCCCGATGCGCAGCACACCTTGCGCCAAAGCTTCCGGGATGCAGACGAGCATCGCGCCGGCGAGGGTGAGCATCGCCCCCGCGAGCGCGGTGCAAAATCTCGGTGTCATGGACCGCATTGGTTCCGTCTCCTCTATCTGTTCGGGCGTCGGAAGGGCGTGCGTCAGAGCCGAGCCTCAACCCAGGCGGCGGCGTCAAAGAGGGCGCGGTCGCGTCCGCGGGCTCCCACCAGCTGGATGCCGAGCGGCAGGCCGTGCGGGCCGGTGCCGGCGGGCAGCGTCACACACGGCGTCCACGCGAGGGTCCAGAACGCGTTGAAGCGCGGGTCCCCGGTCCAAGCAAGCCCCTCGGGCGCCTCGCCAGGCGCGCTCGGCGCCAGGATCAGGTCGAGTTTGCGGAACGTATCGTCGATGTGTCGGCGATAGGCTTCAGCGGTTTCGACGGCCTCAATGTAAGCCGCCAGCGGGAGGGCGCGCCCGCGTGCGAGCGATCCCTCCCGCAGCTCGGGGCTGAGGTCGTCGAAACGGGTCTCGTATTCGAACGCGTAATTGCGCGCCGCCTCGAAATCCGCGATGCGTTCCTGCGTTTCGAGGATGTTCTGGAAGGGTGGGGCGAAGGAGAGCTCGCTCACCGTAGCGCCTGCGTCGGCGAGGCGCCGGGCCGTGCGGTCGAGGAGCGCCGTCGTCGCCGGCTCCGCCTTCGCCCACGCGGGTGTTCGGCAAAGCCCGACGCGCGGCGCGCCCACGGCGCGGGCCACGGTGTGCGTCTCGCCGGTGAGGACGCCCCGCATCAGCGCCGCGTCGTCAAGGCTGCGGCAGAGGATTCCGAGCGTGTCGAGATTATGCGACTGCACCTTCACGCCGACGCGGCTGAAGTCGCCGAAAGTCGGTTTGTAGCCGACGATGCCGCAATAGGCGGCGGGGCGGATCACCGACCCGCCGGTCTGTGTCCCGAATGCGAGCGGCACGTGGAAATCGGCGACCGCGGCGGCGGAGCCGCTCGACGATCCGCCCGGCGTGTGCGCCGCATTGTGCGGATTCACCGTCGGGCCGGGATGCCGGTTGGCGAACTCCGTCGTCACCGTCTTACCGAGAATGACGCCGCCGGCGCCCCGGGTGAGGGCGACGCAGGCTGCGTCGGCGAAGGGGCGGTGGCCCCGATATATCGGAGAATTGTGCTGGGTCGGCAGGTCGACCGTGTCGATGATGTCCTTGACGCCGACCGGTACGCCGCCAAGGAGCCCGGGACGGCCTGCCCTGTCGAGCGCGCGCGCCTGGCGCAACGCCAGATCGGGGTCACAGGCCGCCCATGCGGCGATCGCGCCGCGCTCGGCCACGCGGTCGAGACAGGCGCGCGTCAGCACCTCGACGGTGAGAGTCCCGCCCTTCAGGCGACGCGCGGCGTCGGCTGCCGTCAGTCTCGTCGGGTCGCCCGTCACGACGCGGCTCCCGCGTCATCGAGGCGGCGCTCAACCCAGGACGCGACGTTGAGCAAGGCCGCGTCGCGGTGACGTCGCGCGACAAGCTGGATGCCCACGGGCAGCCCGTCAGGGCCGTGTCCCGCGGGAAGGGTGATGCAGGGCATGTAGAGCAGCGTCCACAGATAATTGAACGTCGGCGGGCCGGTTTCCGCGAGTCCGCGAGGGGCCTGCCCAGGTGCGGGCAGCGTCAGGACGGCATCGAATTCATGGGCCCAATCGGCTGCCGCCAGACGCGCCCGTTCGGCACCGGCCTGGGCCGTGCGGAAATCGTCGAGGGAGATCGTTCGCCCAGTCGCGATGATCTGCTCGCGCATGACCGGGCTCAGCAGCGCCGCGTGGCGTGCCAGCTCGGCCGCGAGATTGCGCGGCGATTCGAACCGCGCGAGGGTCCGGTGAATCGTTTGCAGGTTGCCGCACCCGTTGGGCAGCGCGGTCTCGATCACCGCGGCGCCGGCGGCGGCGAGCCGCTCGGCGGCGCTTTCCAGCGTCCGGCGGCCTTCGGGGAGCGCTTCGTCCCAATGCGGGGTGCGGCAGAGGGCAAGCCTCGGCGGCCGTTCGGGCGGAACCGGCGGCGTGTAAGGGATCGCCATCATCGCGGCGCGGAAGAGGGCCACGTCGGCAACCGAGCGCGTCATCAGCCCGACCGTATCGAGGGCTTCCGTGTTGGCACGCATGCCGGCGGGCGGGAAAAGACCGAAGCTCGGCTTGAAGCCGACGACGCCGCAATAGGCAGCCGGCCGGATGACCGAGCCGCCGGGCGAAAAATCCGGATCGACCGGATTGGTGGTGGCTGCCGGATGCCGGCTCGCGAACTCGGTCGTCATGGTCTTGCCGAGGAGAATTCCGCCGGCCGCCCGCGGCAGCGCTGCGGCGCTTGCATCGGTCGCCGGGCGCCATCCGGCGTAGATCGGGGACCCATAGGAGGCCGGCATGTCCGCGCTATCGAAGATGTCCTTAAGGCCGAACGGCAGCCCGCGGAGGAGGCAATCGCCGCCTTTCCGGTCATAAGCCTGGGCCGCTGCCAAGGCGGCCTGGCGCTCGAGGTGGCACCACGCGCGCACCACCGGGTCGCGATCGGCGATCCGCTCGAGACACGAGGCCACGACCCGTTCCGCCGTGAGCGTGCCGGCTTCAATCCGGCGGACGATCTCCGTTGCCGGGAGCCGATGCGGTTCGAGAGTGGGCATACGGACCCTTGGTTGTCGTGACGGTGGCTGCCCTATGCATCGCAAGCGGCGTGCCAGTGCTGGCGCGCTTCTTGCTCGATGTAGGGCGAAGCCTTACTCGACCGAAAGTAGGAGAAGCGCATGAAGAGGGGACACTGGATCGGTGGCGCCGCCCTCGCCGCAGTCCTGGCGCTGACGAGCGCGCCATCGATCGCGGCGGACCCGCCGCCGTTGCGGATTGCGATGACTTTGGCCGACATCCCGCTCACCGACGGTGCCCCGGATCAAGGCACCGAGGGCATCCGTTTCCTCGGCTACACCGTCTACGACCCGCTGATCATGTGGGATCTGTCGAGCACCGATCGTCCGGCCCAGCTCGTACCGGGGCTTGCCACGTCATGGCGGCAGGACGAGAGGGATCCGTCGCGCTGGATCTTCGAGCTGCGCCAGGGGGTGCACTTTCATGACGGCTCTCTCTTCGATGCCGATGCCCTCGTGTGGAATCTCGACCGCGCGCTGAACGAGGCGTCGCCGCAATTCGACCGCGGCATCCGGACCCAGACAATCGCCTCGCTGTGGCCGATCGTCGCCTATCGCAAGCTCGACGACAGCCATGTCGAGCTGCAGACCAAGGGCGTCGATACGACCATGCCGTTCCTTCTCAATCGGTTCCTGATCGCGAGCCCGGCGCAGTGGGAGAAGGTCGGCCGCGACTGGCAGGCCTTCCGACGGAATCCCTCCGGCACGGGTCCGTGGCGCCTCAAGGAGTTCATCCCACGCCAGCGGGCCGAGCTCCTGCGCAACGAGGCTTACTGGAACCCGGCCCGCGTGCCGAAGACCGAGCGGATGATCCTGCTGCCCATGCCGGATGCCTCGACCCGTACCGCCGCGTTGCTCTCGGGGAGCGTCGACTGGGCCGAGCTGCCGGCGCCGGACGCTGTGCCCAAGCTGAAGCAGTCGGGGTTCACCGTCGCGACCAATGCCATCCCGCATGTCTGGCCCTACAGCTTTAACGTTTTGCCGGGCTCCCCCTACGCCGATGTCCGGGTCCGCAAGGCGCTGAACCTTGCCGTCGACCGCGACGGGATGGTCAATCTCCTCGGCGGGCTGGCTATCCCGGCCGCCGGGCAGGTCGCGGCGAACGATCCCTGGTTCGGCGCGCCGCAATTCAAGATCCGCTACGACCCGGACGAGGCGCGTCGGCTGCTCAAGGATGCCGGCTACGACGAAAAGCATCCGCTGAAGTTCAAAGCGGCGATCTCGACATCGGGCTCGGGCCAGATGTATCCGCTGGTGATGAACGAGATCGTCCAGCAGAACCTGAAAGAGGTCGGCGTCGACATGCAGGTCGAGGTCTTCGAGTGGCAGGCTCTGCTCAATCTCGCGCGCGGCGGTGCGACCTCGCCGGAGGGGCGGGATCTCGGCGCCATCAACAACAGCTGGAACACGATGGAGCCGTACAATGCCTTCGTCCGCTTCGCCGACAGCCAGTTGGTGCCGCCGAAGGGCAACAATTGGGGATATATCAACGACGCCGAGCTTGATGCACTGGTCGCCGAGGCGCGCCGCACGTCCGCCGGGCCGCAGCTCGACGCCATCCTCGCCCGGATCAATACGCGGATGGTCGATCAGGCGTATTTTCTCTGGGTCGTCCACGACGTCTGGCCGACCGCGCTGTCTCCTCGCGTCAAAGGGTTCATCCACCCGAAGAGCTGGTATGTCGACTTCTCGACCGTCACCGTCCAGTGACGGCGCCGGCGCGCCTACTCGCGCACGTCCATCGCCGAGCGCAGCCCGTCGCTGAGCAGGTTGAAGCAGATCGATGTGATGAAGATCATGACGCCAGGCAGCGCCGCGACGATCGGGCTCGTATAGATCGCCGAGCGTAGCGTGTTCAGCATCAGGCCCCATTCGGGCTCGGGCGGTTTGACGCCGAGGCCGAGGAACGACAGGCCTGACGCGAGGATGATCGAGACGCTGATGAGCCCTGACGCATAGACGAAAATCGGGCCGAGCACCACGCGCAGCACGTGGACGCGGATCACGGTCAGGGCGCCGGCGCCGCTCGCGCGGGCGGCATCGATGTAGTCGAGGCTCCTGATCTGGGTCGTGACGCTTTCGGAGACACGGCAGATCGGCGGGATGAAGACGATGGTCAGCGACAGGATCGTGTTGCCGATGCCGGCGCCGAGAGCGCCCGACAGCGAGATCGCGAGCAGAACGGAGGGGAACGCATAGAACACCTCCATCGTCCGCATGATGGCGCTATTGAAGGCGCCCCCGACGTAGCCGGCGAGGATTCCGAGCGTCCCCCCGATCAGCAGCCCATTGAGGACCGGCGCGAGCCCCATGAAGAGGGACAGCCGTCCGCCGTAGAGCAGCCGGCTCAGCATGTCGCGGCCGAGTTCGTCAGTACCGAGGATATAGCCGCTGACGCCGGGCGCTAGGAGCCGGCGCAGCATTGAGGTCTTGTAGGGATCGGCGGGGGCGAGGAGTGGCGCCGCGATGGCGCTGCCGATAAGCGCCAGCAGGACGAGGCCGCAGACGATCGTCACCGGATCGTGGCGCAGTCGGCGCGCAACGCCCGTCCAATAGCCGGAGACGCGCCGGCCGGATCGCTTTGCGGCACGTGGCCCGAAGAGCCGAAGGGTGGGGTTGAGAAGCATCGGAGCGATCACCTTCGCATCAGGCGCGCTTGATGCGTGGATCGATCCGCGTCTGGAAGAGATCGATGACGAGGTTGAGGGAGACAAAGAACATCGCCAGCAGAAGCGTCGTGCCCTGCAGGACCGGGAGATCGCGCCGGAAGATCGCACTGTTGAGCAGAAAGCCCGTACCGGGCCAGGCGAAGACCGTCTCAATGAGGATCGAGCCGCCGATCAGGTTGCCGAGCTGCAGCCCCATGACCGCGAGACAGGTGGGCGCCGCGTTCTTCACCACATGGGCCATGACCTGCCGGTGAGTGAGACCCTTGGCGCGGAGTGCGATCACGAACTCCTGGTTGAGCTGCTCGCGTATCGTCGCGCGGATCGTCCGGGTGACGATGCCCAGCGGGATCGCGGCCAACGCGATGGTCGGCAGCACCATGTGCGCGAGATGGGCCGGATCGGGACGCCATCCGCCCGCGTTTTCCGGGCCGATCCCCATCGGCGGCAGCATGCCGAGCTCGACCGCGAAGATGATGACGAGGACCATCGCCAGCCAGTAATGCGGCACGCTGACCCCGATCACCGCGATCGCGGTGACGGCGCGGTCGGCGATCGGGTTACGCGTATAGGCGGCGATCGTTCCGAGGAGGGCCGCGACGGCAAAGCTGAGCAGTGCTGCGCTCGTCGCGAGGATCAGCGTGTTGCTGAAGGCCAGGCCGACCTCCTCGGCGACCGGCCGGCCGGTCGCGATGGAGGTGCCGAGATCGCCGGTCAGCACGACCGAGAGCCACTTGAAGAATTGGATCGGCAGCGGCTTGTCGAATCCGTAATAGGCCGTGAGCTTGATGACGAGCTCCTGCGGCGCGTCGGGCGGGAGAATCGCCGAGATCGGATCGCCGGGTGCCAGATGCACCAGCATGAAGACGACGAGTGCTACGCCGAGGGCGACCGGCACAGCGTAGAGGATCCGACGAACGATATAGATGAGCATGGGGTCCTCAGCCGAGAGTTGCCAGGGTCGGCCGCTTGCGGTACCACGCCGCCTCCTGCTCATAGGCGTGCGCGATCCGGAGCAGCCGCGCCTCGTCGAAGAAGCGGCCGGCGAGTTGGACCGACAGCGGCAGGCCGTTGGCGGCGAAGCCGCCGGGCACGCAGATTGCCGGGTGACCGGTCACATTGAAGATTGCGGTGAGCGGCTGCTGCCGACGCCAGGGCCCGGTTTCCACGGCGTCCAGCCGCGGCGCGGGGCCGGGCACGGGGGCGATCATCAGGGCATCGCAGGTTTTGAAAAGCGCATCGACCTGCGTCGTAAGGATGCGGCGGACCCGCTGCGCCTGGACGTACTGCGCGCCGCTCACGAAGGCGCCCAGCATCAGGCGCTCGCGAGTCACCCGCGCGTACGCGCCCGGCCGCGTTCGCAAATCCTTCTGGTGGAGCGCGAAGGATTCGGTCCCGGAGATGGCGTGTGCGCACGCATTGAACCGGTCGATCGGAGGCAGCGTTACTTCGACGATTTCGGCGCCGAGCCGCGCGAACAGCGCGGCGGCGGCATCGAGGGCGCCGGCCTGCTCGACATTCACGGCGACCTCGGCATTGAACGGCTTCGCATACCCGATGCGCAGCCCGGCAACGCCCGCCTTCAGCGCTGCCGTGTAGTCGGGGATCGGCACGTTGGCGGAGGCGGGGTCGAGTGGGTCGTGGCCGGCGAGCGCCTGCATGACCAGCGCGCAGTCCTCCACCGTCCATGTGAGCGGGCCGGCGTGGTCGAAGCTGAAGCTCAACGGGACGATGCCGCGCCGGCTGACGAGCCCGTAGGTCGGCTTCAGGCCGACCGTGCCACAATAAGCGGCCGGAGCCCGGATCGAGCCGCGGGTGTCGCTGCCCATCGCCATTGGCAGGATGCCGGCGGCGACAGCCGCGCCCGACCCCGAGCTCGATCCGCCGGTGAAGTGGTCGGTGTGCCAGGGATTGTGCGCAGGCGGCCAGGGCAGGTCCCAGGCCGGACCGCCGGTCGCAAACTCGTGCGTCGCGAGCTTGCCGATGAGGACCATTCCAGCTTGCTCGAGGCGTGCCGTCGTCGCGGCGTCGTTCTCGGCGATGTTATCGACGAGCAGCTTCGAATGCGCGGTGGTCGGCAGGCCGGCGACGTCGTAGATGTCCTTCAGCCCGTACGGGATGCCGTGGAGCGGCCCGCGGCGGCGGCCCGCGGCGATCTCCCGATCGGCGGCGCGCGCGGACGCGATCGCGCGCTCGGGCGTGAGGCGGATGAAGGCATCGAGGCGGGGGGCCAACGCTTCGGCGCGTGCCAGCGCCGCTCCCGCGAGATCGACGGGCGAAAGCTCGCCGCGCATGATCGCGCGCGACGACTCAGCAATCGTCGGCAGGGGCAAAGCGGGGTTCACCGCGTCCCCTCGATCCGCGTCAGGTCGAGAGCGAACGCGGGCTCTTCGGCGTAGACTAGCGGGGCATCGAGGACGGCGAGAAGCTTCTGTAACTCGCGGTAGGCATCGCGCATCGCCGCGACCCGATCCTCGTCGAGTGTGAGCCCCGCCCGGCGAACGGCGGCGGTGAAATCGGCTTCAATGTCGTCTGTCATGATGCGTCGGCTCCGAATGAGGGCGCCCGGTCGTACCGGTTGCTCGGGTAGTGTCTCAGTTAAGGCGGGGCACCGCGGACATTCGCTTCCCCATGCTTATACGCTCCTCAATCACGTAGCCGAGCCGCTTGTAAAATTCGACGGCGGTGGTGTTTGAGGCTCTGACCTGTAGATTGATCTTGTCGCATCCCAGCGACTGAAGTCGGTCCTCTGCTCCACGTACAAGTTCTGCCCCGACGCCCCTGCGGTGGTGAGAATTCAGAACGGCCATTGCGTAAAGCCAACCTCGATGTCCGTCGTACCCGGCCATGATGGAGCCAATCACCTGATCCCCATCCAGAGCGACCAGGAAAAGGTCGGGCTGCACAGCCAGTTTCGCAGGGATGGCGATTTCCGCGGCGTTCCACGGCGGATCATCAGGAAAAGCTTCTCGCCATAGAATCTTGACGCCCTCAAAATGCTGCGAGCGATAGGGTGCAATTTGGAACTCCGTCATCGCTCGGCCCGGTCACCTCGACTGGCGATCTCGGTGGAGTGGCAATCTCCATGCCAACTCGGGGGTGTGCAGGATTGTGGCACGCCGGTTGCTCCACTGTGCAGCGGCGCGCCTTCTCCCAGCGGAGGAGACGCCGCAATGGGCAGTTTGCGCGCTAACTGCCAACGAAGTGGTCGCTCGCCCCCCAAGCGAAAGTAGGAGATGGAGTAGTCGATGGACGCCGGGGCAAGCCCGATCGAGATGGGGGAGGAGGTTGGGCGGGATCGCGGCGGGCCGCGCCAGCCGCTCCTCCTCGTCCGCAATCTGAAGAAGTACTTCCCGATCCGGGGCGGATTCTTCGGGCGCACCTCGGCGTGGGTCCAGGCGGTCGACGGCATCTCATTTTCGATCGCCAAACGCGAGACGCTCGGCGTCGTCGGTGAGAGCGGCTGCGGCAAGTCCACCGCCGCGCGCCTCCTGATGCGGCTGATTAAGGCCGACGCCGGCGAGGTGATCTTCGACGGGGAGCCGATCGGCTCCCACGACGGCATCAGCGTCCGTGAGCTTCGGCGCAACGTGCAGATGGTGTTCCAGGACAGCTACGCGTCGCTCAACCCGCGGCTGCCGATCGAGGAGTCGGTTGCCTTCACACCGCGTGTCCACGGTCTCTCGGCGCGCGCCGCCCGGGAGCGCGCACGCGCGCTTCTCGGGCGCGTCGGGCTGGAGCCGGACCTCTTCGCCCGGCGCTACCCGCACGAGCTTTCGGGCGGGCAGCGGCAGCGCGTCAACATCGCGCGGGCGCTGGCACCGGAGCCGCGTCTTGTCGTGCTCGATGAGGCGGTCTCAGCACTCGACAAGTCGATCGAGGCCCAGGTCCTCAATCTCCTGTCCGAGCTTAAAGCGGAGTTCGACCTCACTTACCTGTTCATCAGCCACGACCTCAACGTCGTTCAGTATCTCAGCGACCGCGTGATGGTCATGTATCTCGGCAAGATCGTGGAGATCGGCTCGGTCGACGCCATCTATGAGCGTCCGCGGCATCCCTATACGCGCGCGCTGCTCTCGGCGATGCCGTCACTCGACCCCGAGCGGCGAACGACCGCTCCGCCGCTGACCGGCGATCCGCCCAACCCGATCAATCCGCCGAGCGGCTGCCGTTTCCGGACCCGGTGCGCCTTCGCCGAGGGCGTTTGCGAGGGGCGCGAGCCGGATGCGACGTTGGTGGACGAGCGCGCCCAGCAATTCGTCGCCTGCCACATGAGCGACCCCGGGTCCGGCCACAGCCGGGCGGCCCCACGCGTTGCCGACGGGGGACTGCAGTGACGGGCGCCGGCGAGACGCTGGTCGAGGTCCGCGATCTCACCGTCCGCTTCAAAGGGCCGGACGGCACGGTCGCCGCCGTCAACGGCGTCGACTTCTCGTTGCGACGCGGCGAGGTGATGACGATCCTCGGCGAGTCGGGGTCGGGGAAGAGCGTCACCCTGCGGGCACTGATGCGTCTCCTGCCGCCGGGGAAGACGGAGATCTCGGGTACGATACGGATCGGCGGGCATGATATGACGGCGCTCGACGAAAGGCGGCTTGCCGACCTTCGCGGTCCGCTCGTCTCGATGATCTTCCAGGAGCCGATGCTTGCCTTCGACCCGGTCTACACGATCGGCCAGCAGATCGCCGAAACGTTGACCCGCCACCAGAAGATCGGCGAGGCCGCCGCGCTGAAGCGGGCGCGTGAGCTGCTCGATCGTGTGCAGATTCCCTCGGCCGAGCGGCGCTTACAGAACTATCCGCACGAGATGTCGGGCGGCATGCGCCAGCGCGCGATGATCGCGCTGGCGCTCGCCTGCCAGCCGTCGCTGCTGCTGGCCGACGAGCCGACGACCGCACTCGACGCAACCGTGCAGATCCAGATCCTGCTGCTGCTGCGCGAGCTTCAGCGCGAGCTCGGCATGGCGGTGATCTTCGTCACGCACGACATCGGCGTGGCGACCGAGATCGCCGACAAGCTCGCCGTCATGTATGCCGGCCGCATCGTCGAGCGCGGCGCCGTCGGGGCCGTCCTGAGGGAGCCGTCGCACCCCTACACGCGCGGCCTCCTCGGCTCGATGGTGCACAAGGGCATGCGCGGGCGGCCGCTCGAAGCTATTCCCGGCGCCCCGCCCAGCCTCGCCGATCTTCCCCCCGGCTGCAGCTTCGCGCCGCGCTGCCGCTTGGCGGTCGCTGAGTGCACGAGTGGCATGCCGGCGGAGATCCCGGTCGGCGATGCCCATTCGGCACGCTGCCTCTTTCCGGCCCGTCTCCCCAAACCCGAGGCGGCGTGACGCCCTCGCTGGCCGTCACCCGCCGCTGCCTAAAAACGGAGCTTTCATGAGCACGCGTCTTACCGTCTTGGTCCTCGCCTTCGGAGCCGCGCTCCTGTGGCACGCGCCGGCCCGCGCGGAGCAGACCCTGCGCATCGCCATGACCGCGTCCGACATACCGACCACGACCGGTCTGCCGAACAATGGGTTTGAGGGGATGCGCTTCCTCGGCTACCCGATCTTCGAGGGGCTGGTCCTCTGGGACCTCTCCCGCGCCGACAAGCTGGCCGGTTTGCGACCAGGCCTTGCCGAGAGCTGGGAGCAGACGCCCGACGACAAGAACGTGTGGATTTTCCATCTCCGGAAGGGCGTGAAGTTCCACGACGGGACCGAATTCAACGCCGATGCGGTGATCTGGAACATCGACCGCTACTTCAAGAGCGACAGTCCGCAGTTCGAGGCGAACGCGTCCGGCATCACGCGGTCGCGAGTCCCGCTGCTCGCCACCTGGCGCAAGATCGACGACGCGACGGTCGAGCTCACCACCACCAAGCCCGCGTCGTACTTCCCGACGATGGTGGTTTATCTGCTCTTCACCTCGCCGGCCTCCTTCGAGAAGGCAGGGCGAGACTGGGGCAAGGTCGCGACGCTGCCGGCAGCGGGCACGGGGCCATTCCGAATCTCGAAGGTGGTGCCGCACCAATCGGTCGGGTTGTCGCGCTGGGACGGCTACTGGGATATGAGTCGGAGGGCGAAGGTCGATTCGGTGCTGCTGATGCCGGTCCCCGAGGCGAACACGCGCCTTGCCGCGCTGCGCTCGGGCCAAGTCGATTGGATCGAGGTGCCGCCGCCCGACGGCATCGCCTCGCTGAGGGCCGCGGGGTTCAACATCGTCACCAACTCCTATCCGCATGTCTGGCCGTGGTTCTACAACATGGGCGCGACGAATAGTCCGTTCAAAGACGTGCGCGTCAGGCAGGCGCTCAATTATTGCGTCGACCGCGGCGCCCTCGTGGAGCTGCTAAACGGCACGGCGGAGCCGGCGCTCGGCTGGCTGAACCCGAAGGACCCGAACTTCGGGAACCCGGCAAACCGGTACGGCTTCGATCCGGCGAAGGGGAAGGCGCTGCTCGCCGAGGTCGGCTACACGCCGGAGAAGCCGCTCTCGTTCAAGGTGATGATCTCCACGTCCGGCTCCGGCCAGATGCTGCCGCTGCCGATGAACGAGCTGCTGCAGACCAACCTGCAGCAAGCCTGCGGCGTCAATGTCTCGTTCGATGTGGTCGAGTGGCAGCTGCTGCTGAACGCCGGCCGCCTGACGGCGGACAACCCCGCCCTCAAGGGTGCAATGGCGCTCAACGTGAGCTCGCCGTCGACGGATGTCGGCCAGATGGCCCGTTATTTCGCCGCCGCGAATTTCTCACCCGCCGGGTCGAATTTCGAGCAGTGGAAGGACGACAAGTTCGAGGCGGCGCTGGCCACTCTGTCGGAAGCCACCGATCCGGGGACGATCGAGGCGTCGTTTCGGACCGCGCATGAGCGGCTCGTCGACAATCCACCCTGGCTCTTCATCGTCCACGATCTCAACCCGCGGGCGATGAGCAAAAAGGTACAGGGTTTCGTGTCCGCGCAATCCTGGTTCACCGACCTGACCCTGGTCAGCATGCAGTAGCGGCCGAACTGCGGGCAGGCGAAATCTTCCGCTCCGAGGCTCATGCCCGCAGCCTCGAACTGATCGTTGAAAGCAAAGGCGAGGCGTTCTATCGCGGCGTGCTCGCGGAGAAAATCGCGGCCTTTGCCACCGCGCATGGCGGGGCCATGACGATGGACGATCTCGCGGCCCATGAAGTGGACTGGTCCGGGACCATCACCCAGCGCTTCTCCGGCAGCGTCGTCCACGAGCTGCCGCCGAACGGCCAGAGCATCGCGACGCTGATGGCGCTCGGCATGCACTGTCATCTGACCACGGCGATGCGCGAGAGCGCGGATGTGCTGATCTGCTACAAGGAATTTCCGCACACTGATTTCGTCGAACGGGCGGAGGAGCTGGTCGAGATCGTCGCAGCCACGGCTGAGGGGCGGGTGAGGCCCCGCATGTCCGTC
>DASWFO010000167.1:0-7687 GCA_036394195.1 Alphaproteobacteria bacterium
GAGCCGGCGGCCGATGTCGTGCGTCGCTTCACCGCCAACCCCGATCAGGAGCCGCCGCTGGCCGGGCTTCGCGCCGCGATCGACCGCTGCTTTGCCGGCGAGACGCTCGAAGACATCCTGGGCGCCCTCGAGCGCGAGGGCGGGGCGTGGGCCGAGGAGATGCGCCAGACACTGCTGCAAAAATCGCCGCTCAGCCTGCGGGTCACGTTGCGCGAGTTGCGCGAAGGAGCACGGCTCCCGTTCGAAGAATGCCTGCGCATGGAGTTTCGGCTGGTCCGACGCTTCATGAACGATCATGATTTCTTCGAGGGCATCCGGGCCTTGCTGGTCGACAAGGACAACGCGCCGAAATGGCGGCCGGCAACTCTCGCCGAAGCCAGGGCGGACAAAGTGGCGGCGTATTTCGCGCCGCTCGCCGACGAGCCTGAGCTGCAGTTTGACGATTAGGGAGGAAGAACATGGCGACCATCGGCTTCATCGGTCTCGGCAACATGGGCGGCCCGATGGCGCGCAACCTGCTCAAGGCAGGTCATAAGCTGCGCGCGTTCGACCTCGTGAAAGCCAATCTTGACCCGGTCGTCAGCGCCGGTGCCGCCGCGGCGAAGGATGCCGCCGATGCCGCAGCCGGCGTCGACATCGTCATCACCATGCTGCCGGCCGGCGAGCATGTGCGCACGGTCTATACCGGCGAGGGCGGGGTGATCGCAGCCGTGAGCAAGGGAGCGTTGCTGATCGATTCCTCGACGATCGACGTTGAAACGGCGCGCGCGGTGAGCGCCGCCGCGGCGAAGGTGGGACTCGAGATGCTCGATGCTCCGGTGTCGGGCGGAGTTGCCGGTGCCGAAGCGGCGACGCTGACCTTCATGGTCGGCGGCCCGGCCGCGGCCTTCGAGCGCGGGCAGCCGATCCTGCAGGCCATGGGCAAGACCATCGTCCATGCCGGGCCGGCCGGGAACGGGCAGGCGGCGAAGATCTGCAACAATATGATCCTCGGCGTGTCGATGATCGCCGTGGCGGAAGGATTTCTGCTGGCGGAAAAGCTCGGTCTCGACGCGCAGAAGCTGTTCGACATCAGCTCCAAATCGTCCGGCCAGTGCTGGTCGATGACGAATTATTGTCCGGTGCCCGGGCCGGTGCCGAATTCGCCGGCGAACCGCGGTTACAAGCCCGGCTTCACTACGGCGATGATGCTGAAGGACCTCGTGCTGGCGCAGCGCGCCGCCGCCGCGGTCGGCCTTGCGACTCCTATGGGAGCGCTGGCGCAAGCCATCCAGACACTAAACGCCCAAAGCGGCCGGGCGAACCTCGACTTCTCCAGCGTAATCAATGTCTTGAAAGGAAGTGCATAAACTTTAATTGTTTTTTCACTGGAATAAAGGCATGTTTATTAGTGAGTTAACCGAAAGGATTGTCGATGAAAGCGGCGTACCTTGAGGCTGTTGCGCTTGTCGAACGCCTTCACCGGCACTTTCTCGAAGTTGTCAAAATCGAGATGGACCGGTTGGGTATCCGCGACATTAACAACGTCCAGGCCCTCATCCTCTACAACATCGGTAACGAGGAATTGACGGTCGGTGAGCTCACCCAGCGCGGCTATTATCTGGGGTCGAACGTCTCCTACAACCTGAAGAAGTTGATCGAGCAGGGCTACATCGCCCAGGCCCGGTCGCCGCACGACCGCCGGTCGGTGCGGATCAAGCTGACGCAGAAGGGCCTCGAACTCCATCGGCGCCTCGATGGTGTCTTCCAGCGCCATGCCGACGATCTCGGCCGCGGCCCGGTCAAGCTCGAAGAGCTCCAGGCCATGGACCAGACGCTGCGTCGCATCGAGCGCTTCTGGAACGCCGCCGTCGCCGAAGGCGGCATGACGGTCGCCGGCGCCGCTTAAGGCAACGCCCGCGCGGCGCTAACGCGCCTTTCCCGCGCGAAATCCGTAAGTCGGCCGGCCAGTGGGGCCGGGCAGGAAGTCCGCGTCGATATCGACGGTCCGGCTGCACCCGGCGGCCGTCCATCGCTCGCTCCATTTGCCGCGAGCGTACTCGGCACGATCGGTGACCGTGCTGGCGATCACCTGGATCTTCCCTTGCGTGCACCCGAGCGCGCCGGGAGCGACCGTGTCGAGCGCCATCTGGCCAGCCTCCTCCTGGAGCTTGAGATCGGCCAGCGAATCGCCCGGGAACATCGGAAGCGGCACCACGCCTTCGCCTGGCCGGGCGACGAACCCCAGATTGCGGACAACCGGCTTGCCGCAGGCGGTCACGTCCCAGCTCTCCTGCCAGGCGGCATTGTTGGGTGCTGTGGCGGCACCCTCGAAGACGGGATCCTCGACCGGCTGCCACGACCGGCCCTTGACCGGTTTGACGTCCGTGCAGCCTGCCTGCAGCACCGCGGGTTCGAAGGCCGCGATCGCGGCGCCGACCGCCCGCAGATGCTCGGGGGTGCGGATGTATTCGCCCAGGCGCTGAACGTTCGCCGCCGGCGGTTTGCCTGGCACCGTCTGCGCCAGCGCGCCGCCTGCGGACGCGAGGGCCAGCCCAAGCCCGAGGATCGCAAGAGGCCAGCTCACGTCGAGGCGGCGGTGAACGCCTGGATGTCCGTCTGCGCGCGACCGAGGATCAGGGCGTGGATGTCATGCGTGCCCTCGTACGTGTTCACCGCCTCGAGGTTGAGCACGTGCCGGATGACGTGAAATTCGTCGGACACCCCGTTGCCGCCGTGCATGTCGCGCGATACGCGCGCGATATCGAGGGCTTTACCCGCCGAATTCCGCTTCACGAGCGAGATCAGCTCGGGTGCGGCGCGGCCCTCGTCCTTCAGCCGGCCGACGCGCAGGCAGGCCTGCAGGCCGAGCGAAATCTCGGTCTGCATGTCGGCGAGTTTTTTCTGGATGAGCTGGTTGGCGGCCAGCGGGCGGCCGAACTGCTTGCGTTCGAGCGTGTACTGGCGGGCGCGGTGCCAGCAGAACTCCGCGGCGCCAAGCGCGCCCCAGGCGATGCCGTAGCGCGCGTTGTTGAGGCATCCGAACGGCCCGGCCAGGCCCTTGGCGTTCGGCAGCCGGTTCTCTTCCGGCACCTCGACATTGTCCATGACGATCTCGCCCGTCGTCGAGGCGCGCAGGCTGAACTTGCCCTCGATCTTCGGGGCCGACAGCCCCTTCATGCTTTTCTCGAGGATGAAGCCGCGGATCACGCCCTCGTCGTCCTTCGCCCAGACGACGAACACGTCGGCGATCGGCGAGTTGGTGATCCACATCTTGTTCCCGGTGAGCAGCCAGCCGCCCTGCACCTGCTTGGCGCGGGTCTTCATGCCGCCCGGGTCGGAGCCGTGATCAGGCTCCGTCAGGCCGAAGCAGCCGACCCATTCGGCCGTCGCGAGCTTGGGCAGGAACTTCTGACGCTGCGCTTCGCTGCCGTATGCATTGATCGGATGCATGACCAGCGACGACTGCACGCTGAGCGCCGAGCGGTAGCCGGAATCCACCCGTTCCACCTCGCGTGCGATCAGCCCGTACGAGACATGGTTGGTCCCGGCGCAGCCATAGCCCTCGATGGTCGAACCGAGGAATCCGAGCTCGCCCATCTCGGTCAGGATGGCCCGGTCGAACTTCTCGTGCCGGAACGCCTCGAGCACGCGCGGCATCAGCTTGTCCTGGCAATAGGCGCGGGCGCTGTCGCGGATGAGCCGCTCCTCCTCGGTGAGCTGCTCCTCCAGCAGGAACGGATCTTCCCAGACGAATTTGGCGGCCGATGGCGGTTTCGCGGCGGGTGGGGCGGTGCGGGCGGGAGCGGCCATTTGGGCCTCCGTGCATGAGGATCTGGTCACAAGGGTAGGGTCGGCGCGCCCGGAAATCCAGTCAGTCTGGCACGACCGCGGTCGCTTCGATTTCGACCTTGGCGCGGTCCTCGACGAGTGCGCGCACCTCGACGAGGCTCATGGCCGGATAATGCGGTCCGATGACCTCTTTATATGCCGCCCCAAGAGCCGGCAGCGACGCGAGATATTCATGCTTGTCGGTCACGTACCAGGTCATGCGCACCAGATGCTCGGGCCTGGCGCCGCCCTCGGCCAGCACGGCCACGATGTTCTTCAGTGCCTGGCGGGTCTGTCCGACGAAGTCGTCGGCCGCAAAGGTCTCGTCGGCGGTCCAGCCGATCTGGCCGGCGACCACGACCAGCGTGCCGCGGGCGGCGATTCCGTTGGCGTAGCCTTTGGGCTTTTTCCACCCGGGGGGAAGCAGCGTTTTCATGGGTCCTGGGAGCCGATGGGCGGCCGAACGGAAAATATTTTAAGTCTAAAATAATTTTCGGGCAAGCGCGGCCCGGGTCAGCCGCGGCGGGTCTGAAAGTCCGCCGGCATGGTGATTTCGATCATCTCGATGTCGCGCGAATGCCCGAGCTCGGTATGGCGGATGCCTGGCGGCTGGTAGACGCACGAGCCCTTGCGCAGTCGGACCCGGCCGACGCCCTCGTACTCGAACTCGATCCAACCCTTGAGCACATACACCATCTGGAACCTGAGGCCATGATGGTGGCGCTCCGGCTTCGCGCCATGCCCGGCTCGGCCCCGGATCACGTGCGCCAGCACTTTGCCGCTTGTCGCCCGCGCGATGCCGAGATCCCGGTACTCGAAAAAAGCTCGAAGACCGGCGGCCCTGAAATCCCTGGGTCGGAGATGCGCGACGTGAAACCGGTCCGCGGCGCGACGCGCCCGGGGCGACACTGTCGATCGGGAAGAGCCGGACCGGGCCATGACCATACCTGCCGCGATGGAGCTGAGCCGGCGACGATCTTGCAATCGAACCGGCTGCCTTGCAAATGGGCAATCCGGGCCCGAATGATTAACGGATTATTTATGGCGACTGGCTAGAACTGCCCGCAACATCAACACCCACTCCGACGTCGAGACCATCTGCCGAGCACAGGGCCTGGAAGGAGCGAAGCCGACTGTGAGTGCGCACCACGGCGTCCGAAGAGGGCTGGCGGCCTTCGCTGTCCTAGTGTTCGTCTTGTTGTGGGGCGGCTTGGCGCTCTACCTTCAATACGACAAGGCGCAGTCGCTCGCCTATGCGAGCCGTTACGGCGAGAACCTGGCGCGCGCGTTCGCCGAGCATATCACCGGCACCTTCCGCTCGCTCGATCAGACTTTGCTGGGCATGGTCCGCGATTACGAGCAGGCGCCCGCGACATTCGATGCCACGGCCGCCGCCGCCAAGCATGCGGTTCTCGTCGGCGTCACATTTCAGGTCAGCGTTATCGGCGCGGACGGCTATATGCGGGTGTCAAACCTCGCCTCCTCGTCCGAGCCGGTCTATCTCGCAGACCGCGAGCACTTTCTCGTCCATGTGCATCACGACACCGGCCGGATGTTCATCAGCCAGCCGGTGGTCGGCCGGCTGTCCGGCCGCTCGTCGGTGCAGCTCACGCGCCGCATCAACACGCCGGACGGCGGGTTCGGCGGAGTCATGCTGGTCTCGCTCGATCCACAATACATTTCCAATTTCTACAAGACGATCGACATCGGCCCGCACGGCCTCATCTCGGTCACCGGTCTCGACGGCATCGTGCGCGCGCGGGCGACCGGCGACGGAGACACGGAGATCGGGCAGGACCTGAGAAAGGCCGACTTGTGGGCCCAGCTGGCGCGAGCGCCGAACGGGCAATATGAAGAGCCGAGCTACATCGGCGGCATGATCCGCCTGTTCAGCTATCGGTCGTTGGCGGAGTACCCGTTGATCGTCAATGTCGGCTTGGCACGCGGCGACGTGCTGGCCGCCTACAGCCAGCGGCGGCAGATCCTGATCGCCGCGGCGCTCGCGATTTCGCTGATCTTCGCCGCCGCGGCCCGCCTGCTCCTGCATCAGGTCGACCTGCAGATCACGACCGAGGAAGCGCTCCGCCGTCGCGAGCAGGAGCTGACCGCGAGCCGTAACGAGGCGAACCTCGCCAATCGCGCCAAGTCGGAATTTCTCGCCAACATGAGCCACGAGCTGCGCACGCCGCTGAACGCGATCATCGGCTTCTCCGAGTTCATGGCCAGCGGCGCGCTGGGGCCGACCGGTTCGCCGAAATATCTCGAATACGCCCGCGACATCGGCAGCAGCGGGAAGCATCTCCTGGACATGATCTCCGAGATCCTCGACATGTCCAAGATCGAGGCGGGTCAATTCGATGTGGTGCCCGAGGCGGTCGCGCTGGAGCCGGTGGCCGAATTCTGTCTGCGCCTGGTCGCGGGGCGGGCCGAGGCGGAGCAGATCACGCTCACCAACCTCGTCGAGAAGGGCCTGCCGAAGGTCCACGCCGACGAGCGCGCTCTGAAGCAGATACTGCTCAATCTTCTGTCCAACGCCGTCAAATTCACGCGGCCGGGCGGTCGCGTCACTGTCAGCGCGGCACCGGACCGGCAGATGATGAAGCTCGTGGTCGCCGACACCGGGGTGGGCATAGCGCCGGAGGATATCCAGCGAATCGGCGAGCCGTTCCGGCAGCTCGGTGGCGCCTTGAACAAGCCGCACGAGGGGACCGGACTGGGCCTCGCCATCACCAAACGGCTGGTCGCCCTCCATGGCGGCAGCCTTTTCATTGAAAGCGAGCCCGGCAAGGGGACCGCGGTGATGGTCAAGCTGCCGTTGGCCACCGCCTCCGACCGGCTGGCCAGCGCCACGGGATAGTCGATGTCCCGGCCACAACATACGGTTGCAGTGAGCCGAAATCGTTAACCCGGCGAGGGCGTTGGTTAACCGCTTGTCAAGAAAGCCGCTCTAGAACTATCTCGGCATGCGCCGACCCTTCGGCGTCCGGGGAGCTCTTTGGTGTCGACGCCGACGACGACAACCGCAATTGCCAGCGGGAATTCCGACGAGCTGACGTGGAAGACGATCAGCCCGAAAGAACTCGCCGCGACTCTCGCCGGCCATGAAAAATTCGTCACCGGTGTGCCGGGCGGCCGCCGGGCGCTGCTCGCCCATCATCAGTTCGAAGGCGGCGATTTCGCGGGCCGCAATCTGACCGAGATCGATCTCGTCGGCGCGAAGCTGGCGGGGGCCCGCTTCAACAAGGCGAAGATGGCGCGGGCGAATCTGTTCGCCGCGGACCTTCGGCGCTCGGTCCTCGACGGCGCCGACCTGACGCGCTCGGATCTGCGCGGCGCCTGTTTCCGCGGATGCTCGATGAACGGCGCCACCCTCACCGATGCGGACATCCGGGAGGCCGTCCTGGCGCGGCACCAGAAGGTGCTCATCCCCGTGCAGCACGACGGCAACGAGGCGGCGTCGGATCTGTCGGTCATCGATGCCCGCGGCGCCGATCTGTCGAGTGCCAAGCTCGGCGGCTCATTCGTGGTGCGTGCCGACTTCACCAACGCGTCCCTCAAAGGGGCGAACTTCCGCAACGCCGACCTCCGATCGGCCAATTTCACCAATGCCAATCTCGAGGGCGCGAACCTCAGCGGCTGCAAGGCCGCGGGGGCCGATTTCCGCGGCGCGATCCTGAAGGGCGTGCAGTTCTGGGGTGTCGACTTCAAGAACGCCAACCTGACCGGCGCGCTGGTCGACAAGGAGCTCGTCGACAGCGGCGCGCTCCGGGTCGCGACCCGCGAGGCGGACCCGCATACGGCTCTGACCGACCTCAACGAGCGGCTGGAGGCGCACCAGCTGTGGCTGGACAGCCGCATGCAAAGCGGCGGGCCCGCC
>DASWFO010000168.1:0-23214 GCA_036394195.1 Alphaproteobacteria bacterium
CAGAACGGGCCACCCTGCAGCCGGTCGCCGACCGGATCGGGGGCGAGCTTCGCCTGGGCTGCGAGCGCCTCGGCGGCGAAATCCTCCGCCCGCCATTTCGGCTTGTAGCCGAGCCGGAACGCCGCCTCGTTGTCCCACCAGCTGCGCTCGTTGTCGGACGCGCCGTACACGACCTCGTAACGGATCTCCGGATGCTCGAGGCCGATCCGGACCAGCTGCACCAGGTCTTCCGGGTGCAGCCAGATCGCCAGCCGACGCTTGTCGACGGGGTTCAGGTCGACGTTGCCGATCCGGATATTCAGGACCCGCAGCCCGTGCTTGTCGGCATAGAGCGCACCGATCGCCTCGCCGAACGCCTTGCTGACGCCGTAGCGGGAATCCGGCCGCACGAGCACGTTGGTGCCGATCTTCCGCCGTCGCGGATAAAACCCGACGGCGTGGTTCGACGACGCGAAGACCACCCGTTCGACGCCGTTCCGGCGCGCCGCCTCGAACAGGTTACGCGTACCGATGATGTTGGAGTGCAGAATCGTCTCCCAGTCGTTCTCGACCGACATCCCGCCCAGATGGATGATGCCGTCCACACCCTTGACCGCAGCCTCGACCGCCGCCAGATCGGCCAGGTCTGCGACGTGGAAGTCTTCGTCCGGCGCCAGGTCCTGCGGCCTGACCATGTCCGACAGTCGCAACGCCGGATAGACGCCGCGTAACAGGCGCCGCAAATGGCGGCCGACGCCGCCCGCGGCCCCGGTGATCAACACGCGCTGCATGGCCATGTGCGGTCCTCCTGGAAGCGGCGCTTACTTCGCGGCGAGCCGGCGGTAGCGTTGCCGGCTGTTCATCATGTGGCGGCGCATGGCGCGCCGCGCCGCCGCGATGTCGCCAGCCGCGATCGCATCGGCGATCAGGCGGTGCTCACTCTGGATCAGGTCGAGATAGGCGCGCAGGTCCTTGGCGTCCTTGAGGCCCGCGCGCACGCTCTGGCGCGGGATCAGGAACCGGCCGAGGAATTCGAGGAAGCGCGTGAAATGCGGGTTGCCGGTGGCGCGAGCGATCGCCTGATGGAAGGCGAAGTCCTCGTCGACCGCGGGGTCTCCGCGCTGGACCGCGTCCTCCATCGCCTGCAGCGCCTTGGTCACGCGGGCGCGCGCCGCGTCATCGATCCGCTCGGCGGCGATGCCGGCCGCCTCGACTTCGACGCCGGTGCGAAGCTCCATGACATTGACGACTTCGGCGAGCGACTGCAGATCGTCCGGATCGATGCGGAACGGCCGCCGCTGCTCGGCGGCGACGAACACACCGATGCCATGCCGGGTCTCGACCAAGCCCTCGGCGCGCAGGGCGGCGATCGCCTCGCGCACGACGGTACGGCTCACGCCCAGCTGGGCTGTCAGCTCCTGCTCCGTCGGCAGGCGGGCCCCTTTGGCAAGGCGGCCGCGGGAGATCTCGGTCGCCAGCCGCTCCACCACTTCGGCGGTGCGGTTGCGCGGCGGACCGAGCGGCCGGAGAGCCGCGGCCCGTCTACTTGACAACAGCGATGCCATTTGGTGAGGTCATCATATGACCTGATGACTTACCGCAGCGCCCGGGCGCGGTCAACCGGGGCTCGGTCAACCAGCCCGCGTCCGCCCGACTGGCGGCGGCGACGGGCGAGACAAGGGAGGGATCCGCGATGAAGCGACGTGACGTGCTACGCGCCGGGGCGGCGACGATGGCGGTGGCGGCCGGCCTGGGCGACCGCCACTGGGCAGCCGCCCAGCAGAAGGTGATTCTGCGGGCCTCCGACGTGCACCCGACCGGCTATCCGACCGTCGAGGCGCTGGAGCGCATGGGCAAGAAGCTCGAGCAAAGTACGGGCGGACGCCTCACCCTGCAGATGTTCGCGTCCATGCAGCTTGGCGGCGAGAAGGAGGCGATCGAGCAGGCCCAGGTGGGCGCCATCCAGTTTGCCCGCGTCAGCGTCGGAGCGCTGGGGCCGGTCATCGACGACCTCAACGTGTTCAACCTGCCGTTCCTCTTCCGCAACACCGCGCATATGCAAAAGGTGATCGACGGCCCGCTCGGCCAGGAGCTGCTGGACAAGGTCACCAACAGTCCGCAGGCCCGCCTCATCGGCCTGTGCTGGATGGATGCCGGTGCCCGCAACATGTACGATTCGAGAAAGTCCATCAAAACCATCGAGGACCTCAAGGGCCTCAAGGTCCGCGTCATGGGCAACCCGATGTTCGTCGACATGATGAACGCGCTCGGCGGCAACGGCGTGGCGATGGGCTACGACCAGGTGTTCAGCGCCCTGCAAACCGGCGTCATCGACGGCGCCGAGAACAATCCGCCGAGCTTCGTGTTCGACAATCACTATACGGTCGCCAAGCACTACACGCTGACAGAGCATCTCATCGTGCCGGAGATCGTCGTGTTCTCGAAGCGGACCTGGGACACCCTGTCCAAGGACGATCAGGGCCTGATCACGAGGTTCTCGCGTGAAGCGCAGCTCGACGAGCGCGGGCTGTGGAACGACTACGAGAAGAAGGCGCTCGACAAGATGAAGGAGGCCGGGATCGAAGTCGTTCCAGTCCCCGACAAGAAGCCCTTCCAGGATGCGGTCAAGCCGGTCTGGGACAAGTACGGCCCGAAATACGCCCAGATGATCAAGCGGATCCAGGACGTGAACTGAGGCGCGACACATCCGCAGAACCGGGCCGGCGCGTCCGCGCCAGGACAACGTGCCGGCCCTTCGCCCGCCAACACAGGACCTCCGATGAAAGCGCGCTACATCCGGGCGATGGACCGGCTCCATCGCCTCTGTCTGGTCGTGTCCATCCTCTGCCTCGTGATCATGACCCTCATCGTGCCCTGGGGCGTGTTCACCCGCTACGTGCTGAACCGCGGATCCGAATGGCCGGAGCCGATGGCCATCCTGCTGATGATCGTCTTTTCGTTCTTCTCGGCGGCGGTCTGCTATCGCGACAATCTGCATATCGCGGTGATGGCGCTGCCCAATGCCGCCTCACCCGAGATGCGCAAGGTCCTCGGCTGGCTGGCCGAGCTCGGCATGGTGGCCACCAACATGTTCATGCTGATCTGGGGCCTGCAGCTCGTCGACACGACCTGGCACCAGGGAATCGCGGAATTTCCGGTGCTCTCGGTCGGCCTCACCTATCTGCCGATCCCCGTCGGCGGGGCCATCACCGCCCTCTTCGTCATCGAGCGGCTGTGGACCGGGGCGCTGTTCGCGCCGCCGGACAGCGGCAGCGTCGCGCTGACGACCGAGTGAGAGGGTGAGACCCCATGGACAGCCTGATCCTGCTCGTGACGTTCACCGTGTTCTGTGCGATCGGCATCCCGGTCGCCTACGCGCTGGGCCTTTCCGCCATTGTGACCTTGATGTGGATCGACATCCCGCTCGAGGCGGCGATGCTCAAGACCTCGGACGGCGTCGACAATTTCTCGCTGCTGACGATCCCGTTTTTCGTGCTCACCGGCGCGCTGATGGCGGAGGGCGGGACCGCGCAGCGCCTGATCAATTTCGCGCAGGTGTTCGTCGGCTTCATCCGCGGCGGATTGTCGCTGGTGAACATCGTCGCGTCGACCTTCTTCGGATGCATCTCCGGCTCGTCGGTCGCGGACACCGCCTCCATCGGCTCGGTGATGATCCCGCAGATGATCAAGCAGGGTTATCCGCGCGTCTTCGCCACCAACGTGACCATCTGCGGCTCGCTGCAGGCCATCCTTCTGCCGCCGTCGCACAATTCCGTCATCTACTCGCTGGCCGCCGGGGGCTCGATCTCGATCGCGCACTTGTTCCTGGCCGGCATCGTTCCCGGCGTGCTGCTCGGCATCGCGATCATGGTGCTCTGCCTCATCGTCGCGCAGCGAAAGAACTTCCCCAAGGGCCGCGTGATTCCGCTCCGCGAGGCGGCGTGGATCGCGCTCGATGCGTTCTGGGGCCTGCTGACGATCGTCATCATTCTCGGCGGAATCCTGACCGGCGTGTTCACGGCGATCGAGGCCGGCGCCGTCGCCTGCGTCTATGCGTTCTTCGTGACCATGTTCATCTATCGCGAGGTGAGGTGGCGGGACCTGCCACAGCTTCTCGCCCGGGTCACCCGGACGACCGGCATGGTGATGATCATGATCGGCTTCTCGGTCACGTTCGCCTACGCGATGGCGCTGATCCAGCTGCCGGCCAAGGCCACCCAGCTGTTCCTGACGCTCTCCGACAACAAATACGTGTTCCTGATGCTGATCAACATCCTGCTGTTGATCCTCGGCACGTTCATGGACCTGGCGCCGATGCTGTTGATCTGCACCCCGATCCTGCTGCCAGTGATCCCGAAATTCGGCATCGACCCGATCCATTTCGGCATGATCATGCTGCTCAATCTCGGCATCGGCCTGGTGACGCCGCCGGTCGGCCCGACCATGGTGGTGGGATGCGCGATCGGCCGGGTCAGCATGGAGCAGATCACCAAGGAACTGTGGCCGTTCTATATCGTCATGTTCCTGGTGCTGATGCTGGTCACCTACGTGCCCGAACTCTCGCTATGGCTGCCGCGGGTCCTCGGCCCCTAGACCGCCAAATTGGGCTATTCCGCCCCTGCGGAATTGCGCAATAATGGCCCGCTAGACGGGGCAACCCGAGGCGGCGTTCCAGACGTGCGGCAGTGGGAGGATCAGACATGCCCGTGATCAAAGCAAAAGACTTGGCTTACGGCCGGCTGCGCTCGCCGGATCTCGACAAGATGGAGGAATTCCTCACCGATTTCGGGTTGTACAAAGTGGCGCGCACGAATAACGCGCTCTATATGCGCGGGACCGGGCCGGCCCAATGCATCCACGTCACGGAAAAGGGCGACCCCGCATTCGTTGGCTTCGCCTTCCACGCCGAGAGCCTCGACGACCTGAAGAAACTCACCAAGGTGCCGGGTGCGACCGGGATCGAGACCATCGACCAGCCGGGCGGCGGCAAGCGCGTCCGCCTTACCGAGCCCAATGGCTACCAGATCGAGGTCCTCTACGGGGTCAAGCAGCTGAAGCCGATCAAGGTCCAGCGGCAGGCCATCAATTCGGGTGCCGAACCGCTGAACCGCAGGGGCGAGCTGATGCGGATCGCCAAAGGCCCGGCGCGGCCGAAACGCATCGGCCATGCGGTGATGGGCACCCCGAAGCTCCGGGAAACCGTCCAATGGTTCCGCGACACAATCGGGCTGATTTGCTCGGACGACGTCTATGCCGGATCCAAGGACAACCTGATCGGCTCGTTCAACCGGCTCGACCGCGGCCGCGACTACGTCGACCATCACGCGTTCTTCTGCCTGCAGTATCCGAAGGCCGGCTTGAACCATTTCTCGTTCGAGGTCCAGGACATCGACGACGTGTTCATGGGCCATGCGCATATGCGCCAAGCCGGCAAGTACGAGCACATGTGGGGCATCGGCCGGCACCTGCTCGGCAGCCAGGTCTACGACTACTGGGCCGATCCGTGGGGCCGGGTCCACGAGCACTGGGCCGATTCGGATCGCCTCAACGCGAGGAACGGCTCGAACCTGATCTCGGCGGAAGATGGCCTGGTCTCGCAATGGGGCGAGCCCCCGCCGCCCAAGCTGCTCGAGCGGATCTGCCCGTAGACCGGACTGTGGCGTGACGCGGCGTCTAGGCGGGCGACGCGGCGTCTAGGCGGGCGCCGCGCCGCGCGCAGGCTCACCGCCTCAGGGCCGCTGCTTCTCGGGGGCCGTCCGGCGGAGCTTCTCCACCAGCGTCTTTGAGGGTCTCAATTCGACACGCGCGGTCTCGACGGCATGCTCGAGCCGTTCGGTTCCTGCGTCCGCTTGTTAGCGGCCGGCTTGCGCTTCGCGCCCAGAGATACATTGCTCATTCCCATACCTGCAGCGACAGGTCCGCAGCCCGCGGGGGCGGCAGAACGATGTTTCAACTGACGGTGGTGAGGGCTCAGAAAGGACCTCGCCGCGGGGGCAATAGGGGGGCTGCGGCGAGGTCCGCCTGAGTTTGCTCCGAGGTCGTCTCGGCAACCAACCTGGGCAGGCCGGAGGTTAGCAGCCCCCGAGAAAGTCGAAACTCGGGAAACACCTGAGATCGTTACCGGAAAATATCTAGGATGCGGTATTTAGGGTGTCTTTCCGCCCATCCTGTCTCGCAACCAATTGGAAAATATGGAAGTTAGGGGTCGATCGCAACGATCCACAGGCTGCCGGGAGCCGGGCGTTTTCGCCGCGGGGCCCAGCGATTCCGCGCCTGGCAAAACCGCCCGTCACCGTGCCGCGAATGCGTCACGATGGGTCGTCCCTCGTCCGTGACGGCTTTTCACGCCGCGATTTTTCTCTAGAATCATTCGTAACGCATAAACCAGCGCAACCGCTGCGCGCCGCATTCGCCGGGGAGACATGGCATGAGCACAGGGCCGCATCGCACGGGCACGGTTCAGTCGGGGGACGTGACTCTGTTCTACCGTCACTTCGGCGCGCCCGGCGCACCGCCGATTCTCATCTTTCATGGCGCGAACTACTACGACTCCTACGACTGGATCGACGTCGCTTCGGCGCTGGCACGTGACCGCGAGGTCGTCGCCTGGGACAATCGCGGCTTCGGCGCATCGTCGTGGAGCGCCAGCAAGAACTACTCCTACGACGCGATCATGGCAGACGCGCTTGCCCTGCTCGCCCATTTCGGATGGCAGAAAGCGGTTCTGATGGGCCACTCGGCGGGCGGATCGTATGCCTTGCTCTTTGCGGCGCGGTTTCCGAACCGCGCGGCGGGGCTCATCATCGTCGATCACTGCCCGGGCAAGGTCAGCCCGGCCGCGGTCAGCGTCAACAATAAGCCCAAGGTCTATCCGACCATCGAGGCTGCCCTCGCCGACACGAGCCGCGACAAGCCGGTCGCCAAGGGTTCGCCGAAATGGGCCCGCCTCGAGATGATCTTCAAGCCGGTCGATGGCGGCTTCGTGTTCCGGCGCGATCCGGATTACGCCAACCGGATGCCGGTCGAGCCGCCCGGCTGGGCGCCGGCCTTCAAGCCGACCGACACCTGGGGCGAGCTTGCCGAAGTGCGGGTACCGACGTTGATTCTCCGGGGCACCCGCTCCGACCGCTACGCGCCGGAAGCCGTGGCGCGCGTAGCCAAGGACTTCCCGCAGATTCGTATGATCGACATCGATGCTGGGCATGACGTTGCCGGGGCGGCGCCTGAGGCACTGATCGAGGCTGCCAGCGGCTTCCTCGCCGAGCGGATCGACGCCGACAAAGCCGCGTGACGCGCCGGCCTCCGGACGGGCCCGGGGCGGCGCGGCTTGACCGAACACCGGCCGGCCTTGATGATGCGCGTCTCCGCATCCCGCCCCGAGGAGATCGCATGCCGGATCAGGTGACCCGCCTCACACGGCCCTCGACCAGCGACAGCAACGAGGTGCGCGAGCTGAAGCGCGACCTGCTGCACGCCTATCACATCCTCGACGCCGACGGGCAGTCGAGCGGCATTGCCGGCCATCTCACCGCACGGCTGCCCGGCCGGCACACGTTCTGGAGTCACCGCTGGGGTCTCGGCTTCGACGAAGTGACCATGGACGACCTGATCGAGGCGGACTTCGAGCTCGCCACCATCACCGGCGACGGCCGCGTGAATCCGACGCTCAACATCCACACCCAGATCTACGAGCAGCGGCCCGACGTGGGGTGCATCATTCACACCCATGGCAAGAACGCGCTGGCCCTGGGCGCCGCCGGTTCCACGCTGGAGACGATCACCCAGACCGGTGCGGTCTTCCATGACGACATCGCCTTCCTGGACGAATACGAGGGCATCGTGCGGGGCAAGAGCGAGGGAGACACCATCGCCGGGGCGCTGGGGCCGCGCCGCGGCGTCCTGCTCAAGAATCACGGCGCGCTGGTCGTCGGCGCCACGATCCGGGCGGCGACGATCGCGATGCTCGTCCTCGAGTTCGCAGCCGAGGTCCAGCTCAAAGCCATGGCGGCGGGACCGATCAGCCGCCTGCCCGACGCCGCGGCGCGCCAGGCCAAGGCCTTCCTGACCTCAAACGAGCTCACCGACCAGCGCTTCGAGCATCAGGTCCGCCGCATCCGGCGCGAACGCCCGTTTCTGGCCGATGGCTGATCGGCGTCTTTTTAAGTGGGCTTGCCGGTGTCTTTCGCCGCGCGCTCGACCAGGTAGTCCTCGGTGGTCCGGGTCGTCGGGCGCGGCGGTCCCGCATAAGGATCGATGGCGCTCTCGCTCTGTACGATCACCCGGCAGTCGGCGCACATGCGCAGCCGGTCGATCATCGCGCTATTCCCATACATCCAGTGCTTGCCATCCAGCTTGGCGATGATCTTTTCGATCGACGAGCGCGTGCCGAACGGCTTGTGACAGCGGATGCAGTGGAACGGCTCTTCCTGCTTGATGGTGCGTGCCTCACGCGCGGCGGGCCGGAAATCGAGCCGCGGCTGCAGCGTGATCACTTTTTCGGGGCAGGTCGCCTTGCACAGCCCGCATTGGACGCAGGCGTCTTCGGTGAACCGGAGATGCGGCCGCTCCGGGTCATCGCGGAGCGCACCCGTCGGACAGGCGGGCACACAGGACAGGCATAGGGTGCATCCCGCGACGTCGACCTGCACCGTGCCGAACGGCGCCCCTGGCGGCAGCGTCACGACGTCAACGGGCTGCGGGGCGGCGTCGTGCAGATGCTGGATAGCCAGCCGCGCCAGGCCGCGCTTGGTCCCCGCCGGCTGGTAAGCGGCGGGAGCGGCGCCCGTGCGGATCGTCAGCGAGCCGAGGGCTTGGCCGAGCCGGTCCGGATCACCTGTCTGGACCAGGCCCACGCGCCCGCTCTCGTAGCCGAGACCGGTGGTGATCGCCTCGCAAAGCCCGAGCTGCTGCGCCAGCGGCGCCAGATCCTCGCGCGGCTTCTCCGGCACCAGGACGCGGATCTCGGACGCACCGAACGCCAGGGCACCGGCGAAAAAATCGAGCCCGCATTCGGTCACCGAATGCACTGCAAACGGCAGCACCCGGGCCGGCAAACCGTCGCCGTAGCGCGCGAGCGCATCGATGAGGGGCGCCCCGTGTCGTTCGTCATGGACGAGCAGCGCTGCGTCGCGGCCGCCCGCATCGCGATAGGCCAGGAGCAACGCCCGCAGCCGGTCCGCCAGGGTCGCGGCGGGCGGCAGGCGAAAATCGGCGGCCCCGGTCGGGCACACGGCCCCGCAGGCGCCGCAGCCGGCGCAGACGAACGGATCGAATGCGACATTGTCGCCGGCCGGCGCTATGGCACCGGTGGGGCAGACGTCGAGGCAGCGCGTGCAGCCGGTCTTCTTCGAGCGCGAATGCGCGCACAGCTCGGCGTGATAATCGACATGGATCGGCTTGTCGAACTCGCCGACGAGCTCGCTGGCGTCGAACGCCGCCTTCATGACCGCGGCGGGATCGGCGGGATCGGCGCGCAGATAGCCGTCGCGCTTCTCGTGCGCGGTGAACAGCGGCACACCGCCGCTCACGTCGATGATGAGATCGCAGCGCGACGTCGCCCCGTTCCTGGGCGCGCCGAACGCGAGCCCGCGCCGCGACGACGGGGCCGGCAGGGCATAATCATCGACCACCAGCTCGAACGCGCCCAGATGGCCGCGTGCGCCGACGATGCGACCCTGGACGATCGGGATGTCCATCCGCGGCTGCCCCGGGACATCGGCCCCCTTGGTCAGCATCACCGTGATGTCGAGCCGACTCGCGAGCCGGCGTCCGATCTCGATCGCGGTGTCGTCGCGGCCGTAGATCAGCGTGACGCCGCGCGACGTCATGCTGACCGTGCGCAACGTGGGGCTGGGAACGCCGGCCGCGGCAATCAACGCCGCGATCTTCGGCGTCGCCCGGCCGGCCTCGCTCGACCAGCCGGCACTCTCGCGGATGTTGACGTAAGTGACCGGTGCGGCGGCGCCGAGCTCCTGGCGTTGTTCATCGAATAGCGGCGCCTCCTGCGTGCACGCGACCACGACCGGGCCACCTGATGCCAAAGCGTCGCGGAAGCGGCCAATCTCGGCGCGGCAGAGCTGCGTCGCGGGCGCTTCGCCGCCGCGGGCGCCGCAGGCCTTGGCCAAGGCGCGACCGTCGAGCGGCATCGTGCCCTCGCAATTGCAGACCAGCACTCGCTTGCCGCCGAGTTCCATGCGCCTCATGCCCCGCGCGACGACTTCGGATCACGCTGTGCTTCGACTATAGTTCTGCGGCATGCCGAAGACCAGCCGACGACAGGCCATCGCCCTGGCGCTCGCGGCGGCGGTGGCGCTGCCGAGCGCGGTCGCCGCCGCCGAGGACCTCGAGCCGCCGAGCGTCGAACGCGGTGCCGCGTTATGGGCGAAGTGCCAGTCCTGCCACACCATCGAACCGAACGGCCGCACCTTGGTGGGGCCGCCGCTCAACGACATTTTCGGCCGCGCCGCGGGCGCCGTGCCGGGCTTTCGCTATTCGGAGCCGCTGCGCAAGTCGGGCGTGGTGTGGACTGACGAGACCTTGAATAGCTATCTGGCGGCCACCCAGGACTTCATCCCCGGCAGCCGGATGTACGGCGGCCTGGCCATCGCGCAGGATCGCGTCGATCTGCTCGCCTGGATGCACCGGACGACCGGCCGCTGAGCCCCGGCGCGCGTTTGGAATACCGGCAGATGTCTGATATAATTAAGAAAATAGGGGAGCAACGCCATGAAAGCATTTCTTGCCGGCGCCATTGTCGCGATCCTGATCGGCACTGTGGCCGGGCTTATCCTCCACAGCGTGAATGAGTCGGCGACCACCGCGTTCTCGACCAGCAGCGCTCGCGTCTCAACGAACTGAGCGGCACCGGACGCTGTTTCAGGACGGCGGCGGTATGACGGCGCCGCTATCGAGGCTCCACACCTTGATCACCTTGTCGTAGCCGCCGGAGACGGCGTATTTGCCGTCTGGCGTGAAGGCGACCGACCACACCGGCTTCTCGTGTCCGGCGAACTGTCGCACCAGACGTCGCGCATTGAGATCCCACAGCTTCATCAGACGGTCGCCGCCGCCGGTCAACACGTAACGTCCATCCCGCGAAACCGCGATCGACGTGACGAACCCGTCGTGGCCGTCGAGCGCGCCGATCTCCTTGAGGGCGGCGATGTCCCACAGCTTGATCGCACCGTCGGTGCTGCCGCTGATGGCGACCTTGCCGTCCGGCGTGACCGCGACGGCGTTGACGCTCGTTTGGTGGCCGTGCAGCACGCCCCGCTCCTGGCCGGTCGCGACGTCCCAGACACGCAGGGTCTGGTCGTAACTCGCGGAGACGACCACACTGTCATCCAGCGCGAACGCCACCTGCATGACGTTGGCTTGGTGGCCTTCGAGCGTGCGCAGCTCTTTGCCGGCTGCGACGTCCCACAGTCTCACCGTGCGGTCCCAGCTCGCCGACGCGAGCAGCTTGCCGTCGCGGCTGAGCGCCAGGCCGGCGACATTGTTGACATGGCCTTCGAGCCGGCCGAGCTCCTTGCCCGTCGCGAGGTCCCAGCGGATGATCCGGTGATCCCAGTTGCCGGATAGCGCCGTCCGGCCGTCGGGCAGGAACACCACCGCGTTCACACTCGCGTCATGGCCCTCGAGCACCTTGAGCTCGGCCTGACGGGCAAGATCCCACAGCCGGACCGTGTAGTCCCAGCTCGCCGAAAGCAATCGGGTGCCGTCGGGCGACACCGCCACGCCATTGACCATGGCGCCGTGCCCGACCATATCCGCCTTCGCCGGCATTGCGCCGGACGCGACAATTAGCGCCGCCAGCGCAGCCCAACGCTTAAGCACCGCCCGTCCCCGCCGGTAAACACTTCGTCATCACTGGGGCTCCTCGCTCGATTTCCAGCCAGACGCTGGTATCCTATCGATGAGCCGAAACATGGAAAATCCATGACAATTCCGACCTTCTCCGGACATTGCCTGTCGCGCCGCGCGGTCGTGCTCACCGGTGTCGCGGCGGTCGCGACGTTCGCCGCACCCTATATCGCGAAGGCGCAGACCGGGCCGTTCCAGATGAGGCCGCTGCCGTGGAAGGACGACGCGCTGAGCCCGGTGATTTCGGCGACCACGATCGGCTTCCATTACGGCAAACATCAGGCGACGTACCTGCAGAATCTCAACAGCCTGCTGGCGAATGACGATCTGAAGTCGCAGCCGCTGGTCGAGATCATCAAGTCGACGGCCGCCAACCCGACCAAGTCCGCATTATTCAACAACGCCGCCCAGTTCTGGAACCACGATTTCTACTGGGACAGCATGAAGCCCGGCGGCGGCGGCAAACCGACGGGCCGCATGGCCGAGATGGTCGACAAGAGCTTCGGCGATTATGACAAGTTCAAGACCGCGTTCGCCGGCGCCGCGACCGGTGTGTTCGGCTCGGGCTGGGCGTGGCTTTGCGCCGAGGCCGACAAGCTGACCATCCGGCGCACCAGCAACGCCGACACGCCCGTCTACGTGGCGGGCGTCAAGCCGCTTCTGACCATCGATGTGTGGGAACATGCCTATTATCTCGATTATCAGAACCGGCGCGCCGACTACGTGAATGCGCTGATCGACAAGCTGCTGAACTGGAACTTTGCCGACAAGAATCTCGGCACATAAAAAAGGGCGGTGGATGCCACCGCCCTTTTTCGTTTCGAGACCCGCCGTCAGTCGTCGTCACCCGTGGCCCGGGCGCCGGGCGCCTCCGGCGCCCACAGGCTGTGGTGCTCCTTCGCCCAGTTGACGTCGACCTGGCCGGTGCCCATCGCGTCGAACGCCCCTTCCATGCCGAGCGTGCCGATATAGATGTGCGCCAGGATCAGCGCCACGAAGAGCAGCCCCGCCACGGCGTGCACGAGCAGCGACAGCTGCATGCCCGCCATGTCCGCGACGTAGAACGGGAACATCAGCATGTAGCCGGACACGGCCTGCACGAGAGCGCCGAGGATCACCAGCCAGAAGATGATTTTCTGGCCGGCGTTGAATTTGCCCGCCGGCGGGTGCACGCCCTTCTTCAGAAGGCCGCCGCCTTCGCGCAGCCATTCGACGTCGAATGCCCTGAAGAAATTATGCCTGATCCACAGCACCGCCATCAGGAACACGCCGAACACGAAGGCGAAGCTGACGTAGTCGTGCGACCACTTGCCGATCGTGGTCAGGGAGTGGAATGACTCCGGCCCGATCAGCGGCAGGATGAGCCGGCGCCCGAAGGTCATATTGAGGCCGGACAGGCCGAGGATCACGAAGCTCACCGCGGTGAGCCAGTGCGTGAAGCGATCGAGCGCGTTGAACCGCTCGACGGTGCGGCCCGAGAACCCGCCCTCGACCCGCACTCGCCCGCGCCAGGCGAAAAAGGCGGCTAGGACGACGATGACCGCCACGAGCAGCCAGCCGCCCGCCGACTTGACCGGCCCTTCCAGCACCTCGCGCCACTCGCGCCCTTGCGGCTGAACCAGGGTTGCCGATTTCTCATCCGGGATGGAGACCCGCCCGGTCAGCTTGCCCTTGAGCTGCTCCATCAACGCCGCGTCGTTGGCGCTCTGCTGGGCCTGGCTCTGCGCCTGAGCTTGGGCCGGCGGCAGGTTCGCCACCGCCAGCAAAGCACCGAGCAACAGCGCTCCGCCGATCCGCTTCACTGTCTGCAGCATGTGAGCCCCCCTGTTAAGCGCTCGAGCCGGTCTTGTACGCCGTCGACCAGCCCCACGCCCCGGAGCCGTAGCCGCGGCGCTCGACGCGGTCTTTGTAGATCTGGGCGATCACCTCGCCGTCGCCGGCGAGCAGGGCGCGCGTCGAGCACATCTCGGCGCACAGCGGCAGCTTGCCTTCGGCCAGACGGTTGGCGCCGTACTTCTCGTACTCGGCCTTGCTGTTATCGTCCTCCGGCCCGCCGCTGCAGAAGGTGCATTTGTCCATCTTGCCGCGGCTGCCGAAATTGCCGACCTGCGGGTATTGCGGGGCGCCGAACGGGCAGGCGTAGAAGCAGTAGCCGCAGCCGATGCACAGGTCCTTCGAGTGCAGAACCACGCCGTCGTCCGTCCGGTAGAAGCAGTCGACCGGGCAGACCGCCATGCAGGGCGCGTCCTCGCAGTGCATGCAGGCCATCGAAATCGAGCGCTCGCCCTTGGCGCCGTCGTTCAACGTCACGACGCGCCGGCGGTTGATGCCCCACGGGATCTCGTGCTCGTTCTTGCACGCGGTGACGCAGGCGTTGCACTCGATGCAGCGCTCGGAGTCGCAGAGAAATTTCATTCTGGCCATGATCGCGTCCTCCCCTTACGCCGCCTGGATCCGGCAGATCGTCGCCTTGCCTTCGTGCATGTGCGTGACCGCATCATAGCCGTAGGTGGTGACCCCGGTGGCCGCCTCGCCGAGCACGATCGGGTCAGCCCCGGTCGGGTAATTCGATCTCTGATCGGCCCCCTGGTAGATGCCTGAGAAGTGGAACGGCATGAAGGCGACGCCCTTGCCCATGCGCGGCGTCACCAGCGCCCTGACCTTCGCCTTGGCGTTGTTCTCCGGGCCGTACACCCAGACGTCCTGGCCGTCCTTGATGCCCAGACGCGCTGCATCATCGGTGCTGATCTCGATGAACATGTTCTGCTGCAGCTCGGCGAGCCATTTGTTCGAGCGCGTCTCTTCGCCGCCGCCCTCATATTCGACCAGCCGTCCCGACGTCAGGATGATCGGGAAGTCCTTCGACAGGTCCTTGTCCTGGATGCTCTTGCCGAGATACGGCAGGCGGTAGTCGCGGCGGTCGGTCAGCGCCGGATATTTTTCGACGAGGTCGCGCCGCACCGTGTAGATCGGCTCGCGGTGCACCGGGATCGGGTCGGGCAGGCCGAACGCGTTGGCCCGCGCCTTGGCGTTGCCCATCGCCTGAACGCCGTGGTCCATGCACACCCGGATGATGCCCATGCTGAGATCAACCGCCCAGCTGACCGCATCCGGGTTGTTGCCGCCGATCTTCTCGATCGTGGCGCGTTCGGCCTGGGTGAGGTCCTTGTCCCAGCCCATCTTCTTGAGCAGCCCGTAGGTGAACTCGGGATGCCCGTCCTTGATCTCCGAGCCCGTCGGATAGGAGCCGTCGGCGAGCAGCGACACGCCCTCGCGTTCGACGCCGAAGCGCGCGCGGAAGGCGCCGCCGCCGTCCTTGACCGGCAGGCTGGTGTTGTAGAGCACGTGACTGCCCGGATGCTTCATCTCGGGCGTGCCCCAGCACGGCCACGGCAGGCCGTAGAAGTCGCCTTTGGCCGGTCCCTTGATGGCCCGCAGGGTCACCACGTCGAAATCGCCCTGGTTCGCCATGTGGAGCTTGAGGCGCTCGGGCGACTGGCCGGTGTAGCCGATCGAGACGCAGCCGCGATTGATCTCGCGCAGCGTATCCTCGATGTCGGGCTCGTTGCCGTCGACCTTGATATTCTTGAACATCTCCTTCTCGAAGCCGAATTTCTTCGCGAATAGATAGATGATTTCGTGGTCGGGCTTCGATTCGAAGATCGGCTTCACGATCTGGTCGCCCCATTGCAGGGAGCGGTTGGAGGCGACGCGCGAGCCGCGTGTCTCGAGCTGCGAGCACGCCGGCAGGAGATAGGTGCCGTTCTTACGGTCCGGCAACGCTGCCGTGGTGGTCGGATGCGGGTCGATAACCACCAGCAGATCGACTTTCTCCATGCCCTTCTTCTGTTCCGGGAGGCGCTGCACGCTGTTACCGGCGTGGCCCCAGAAGACCATGGCGCGCACGATATCGGTCTGCTCGATGTCCTTCTTGTCCATGGTCACCGCGTCGAACCAGCGCGTCGACGGGATGCCCTTGGTCTCCATCATCTTCTTGGATTCGAAGCGGCTCTGCATCCAGTCGTAGTCGACCTCCCACACCCGGCACCAATGCTTCCAAGCACCTTCGACGAGGCCGTAATAGGCGGGCAACGTCGTCACATCGAGCCCGAGATCGGTGCAGCCCTGCACGTTGTCATGGCCGCGGAAGATATTGGCCCCGCCGCCCTCGATGCCGATGTTGCCGAGCGCCAGCTGCAGGATGGAGAGCGCCCGCACGTTCGCCGTGCCCATGCTGTGCTGCGTGACACCCATGCACCAGATGAGGGTGCCCGGCCGGTTCTTGGCCATGGTCTCCGCGACGCGCTTCAGCTGCGCGCCCGGGACGCCAGTGACGCGCTCGACTTCGTCGGGCGGCCATTTCGCGACTTCCTTGCGGATGTCGTCCATGCCGTAGACGCGCTGCCGGATGTACTCCTTGTCCTCCCAGCCGTTCTCGAAGATGTGCCAAAGGAGGCCGTAGACCGTCGGAATATCGGTGCCCGGCCGGATGCGGACATATTCGTCGGCGTGTGCCGCGGTGCGCGTGAAGCGCGGATCGATCACGATCAGCGGCGCCCGGTTCTTCTCTTTGCCTTCCAGCACGTGCTGCAGCGACACCGGATGCGCCTCGGCGGGGTTGCCGCCCATGATGGTGATGCACTTCGAATTGCGGATGTCGTTGTACGAGTTCGTCATCGCACCATAGCCCCAGGTGTTCGCGACACCCGCGACCGTGGTGCTGTGGCAGATGCGCGCCTGGTGGTCGATGTTGTTGGTGCCCCAGAACGCCGACATCTTGCGGAACAGGTAGCCGCCCTCGTTCGAGAACTTGGCCGAGCCGAGCCAGTAGACGGATTCCGGACCCGACTTCTGGCGGATCTCGAGCATCTTGTCGCCGATCTCATTGATCGCCTGGTCCCAGGTGATGCGCTGCCATTTGCCGTCGACGAGCTTCATCGGATATTTCAGGCGGCGGTCGCCGTGGGTGAGCTCGCGGATCGCGGCTCCTTTCGCGCAATGCGCGCCGAGGTTGATCGGGCTGTCCCAGGTCGGCTCCTGGCCGACCCACACGCCGTTCTCGACTTCGGCGGTGACCGTGCAGCCGACGGAGCAATGGGTGCAGATGTTCTTCCGGCGCACCACGTCCGGGCCCGCCGACGGGGCGGCCTCGGCGCGCTGGACCATGCCCGGCGTCAGGGCGCCGGCCGCGGCAAGTCCGCCCGCGGCGAGGCCCGAGGCCTTGAGGAAGGCGCGGCGGTCCAGTGTGCTCGGTGCGGCGCCGGCGAGCACGCCGGAGAGCCGGGTGCGGCCGGGATCGGTGGAGCTCTTCTTGATCAGCATGGCGCGTCCCCTCTCACATCCGGCAGATGTCGTAGAATTTCTTCACGTGCTCGGTCTCGCGATAGCGGGCCTTCTTGCGCGTCTCGGCGTTTTCGGCGCCCTTTGCCGCGGGCGCTCCGCCGACGGTGGCGACGGCGGCAGCGGCGGCGGCACCGGCGCCGGCGCTGCGCAGGAAGTCGCGACGCCCTACGGCTTGCTTGGC
This sequence comes from Alphaproteobacteria bacterium, assembly GCA_036394195.1. Taxonomy (GTDB): domain Bacteria; phylum Pseudomonadota; class Alphaproteobacteria; order CACIAM-22H2; family CACIAM-22H2; genus DATJPD01. Next base: position 17,366 of record DASWFO010000168.1, read on the forward strand.
CACGGCTTGCTTGGCCGCCGTCTGCTTCGTCTGCTTGGTCATGCGGGCGTCCTCCGTATCTGTCGGCAGCGCCGCGTCAGGCGGCGAGCGCGAAGGCCTGGGTCTCGATCGTCATGAACAGCCGGCCGGCGGTGCCGATCGGCTGGTAAAGCTTGGCGCCGGCGGCGTGCTCGAGGTCGGCGAAGAACCGATCCGCCCACGGCGCCAGGTGCTGGGTGAAAAACCGCTCCTGCTCCTTGAGGTCCGCCGGTGGGCCGATCAGCAGCGCCATCATTTCGCACAGCGCGCCGATGTGATCTTCCGGCTCGGCGACATTGTCCGCCGCGGCAAGGCCGAGCCGCGCCATGTCGCCGCGCAGCTTGGCCAGCGGTCGTTCATAGAGGAATCCAGTGCGATAGTAAGACGCATAGGGCACCAGCGCGCCGCGCGTGATGCCGATGAACAGCGCATCGTATTCGTCTTGCGCCTGCGCCAGCGTCGACCGGCGCGCCTCGGTCGCAATGCGCTTGAACGCCTCGCCGAGCGGCGTGGCATCGCCCTTGAGCTGTGACAGCGCCGTGAGCAGCGCGTGGTCGGGCCGGCGCGCGAGGCCGCGGCCGAGCAGCGCGTAGATGTGACTCCGCCAGAGATCTTCTTCGGCGATCGCCGACGGTGCGCTTGGCGAGGCCTCGGGATACAGATCGGGCCGCAGATCGCGGCGGCTCACCTGGCCGCCCGTCGCGTTCTCGATCGCCAGCACATACTCGCCCGGCACGTGCTCCGCGCGCTTCAGCCAGTGCCACACATTGGCTTGCTTCACGCCCAGCAGGCGCGCGAGCTGCGTCTGTCCACCAACGATTTCGATGGCCCTGGTCAATGCCTCGGACACACCGTTTTCTCCCTGTCGCCCTGATCGCCCCCACGCCTTTGCGGCGTTTTAGGTGTTGCAGAACCTTACAAAGACTTTTGTACGCTCACAATTAAATTCGCTTTTATCGGGTCGCAGCTCCCGATGCTGCGCCGCACAAAAATCGGCCGAAAACTGGCCGAAAGTATTAACTGGGGAGGGCTCCGCCGTGCCGGCGGCGTGGCGGCGCTTGCGGAACCTCCGCGGGAGTCTCTGCCGACTCGGCAGGCGCGGCTGGCGTCTCGGCCGAAATTTCGGGCGTGCCACTCGGCGTGGGGCTGCCGGTGTCGGGCGCAGCTGCCGGCTCTGGCTCGTGCGGGAGCCCCTGCACCCCGCCCCAGACCCTGCGCGCGAGCTTCGCCACGTCGTCGCCGGGCCGCAGCGCCCCGTAACCCGGGGCGTTGAAATCCCAGTTGTATTCGACGAGCGGGACGTAGTTCACGACGCTCGGCTCGGTCCGCCACAATTTCTGCAAGGCGGCATTCCGCAGGCTCTCGGGAACGCCGCGGCGTAGGAACACGGTGAAGTCGCTGTCGGCGCCGAGGCTGTCGATCGGCGGCAGGGTCGCCGGATCGATCGGAGGTTCGGCGCTCGGTGGGTCTGCGGGCTCCGCCTTCGCCGCCGGAGGTGCGTCGCGCACTTCTTGCTTGCGCCGCGACCAGCGGGACAGAAATGGCTCCTGATCCGGGCCCGGCGTCGCCAGGGGCCGTTCCACCACGGTGCGGTCGGGCTTCTCCCTCTCGTTACTCATCTTCGGGCACCTGCCGCAGCGGGTCTGATTCGTAAAGACGAGTCTTGCGCGCCAACGCGTCCGCGTCGGGCTTGGTGCGGGCGCGCTTGTGGAACGCCGCGGGCGGGTGACGTCGCACGTAATCGCTCACCCAGGCCAGGATCGGCGCCGGCATCGGCACCGCATCGACGATGTCGTCGCCGGTGTCGCTGTGCGCGTGCGCCTCACCGGGATCGCAGGAGGCGCCCAGCAGTTCGACGCCGCGCTCATCCTGGACGCGCCGCAGAAACACCCACACCCCGGGCTCGCGGCTGTCGAGATTGTACTGGTACGATTCCGTCTCATGCCGATAGAGGGTGAGCTCGGCCGGCCCGGCATAGAGCCGCTGCCAGCCCGGTCCCTCGGCCAGCTTGGTCCACGGGGCGGACGCCGGCGCGCCGGGCAGAACCTGGACCGGCCGCCAGCTGTGGTCGATCCACGGGTTGTCGAGCGCGCGGCGCTCGACGATCACGCCGACCCGGCGTATCTCGGTCTCTGGCGGCTTGACCTCGCTCATCGCTCCTCTGCTTTCAGAGGCAAGTTTACCACCAAATTCTGCGGTTTCATCCGCACCCGGCTCTGCGCGTCCATCGCCAGGCCGAGATAGACCGGCCGGCCGGCGACGCGCGGCAGCATCTCGGATGAATCACGGAATTCAAGGCGGAACAGGGCCAGGATGTGCCGCAGCCGTTCCTCGGCTACGCTGCGGCCTTCGTACAGCTCGTTCATTAGAGCGCTGGCCTCGGCGTCCAGTCCAACATGCCAAGCCCAGCGCTCGTCGCGGATGGTCTGCACTGGCTGCACCGACACCTCTATCCCCAGCAGATGCCGCAGCCACGCCTCGATGACCCGCGCGAATGCGTCCTGGCCCAGGCGCGCGAAGGTGAAATCGAGCACCATGTCGTGGCGGTCGCTACGCGCCCAATAGCCGGCGCCGTTCTCGTCCGTCAGCACGTCCATCTCGACGCCGCGCACCGCCGTGCCCGCCTGAGCCACCAGCCGGCCGAGTTCGCCGAGACCGCCATCCCGCCCCAGCGCGTCCACGGTCTCGTCGTCGGCCAGCAGGACGGCGCCGGTCTCGAGCGCCGCCTTCTGGGTGCGGAAGAACAGCTCCGCAGCCCGCGCCCGCAGCGGATCGTCGCAGCCGTCCAGCACGTGCCGCAGGATCACCGCCGCCAATTGATCGATAAACAGCGCCGGCAGCGCCGGCGCACCTGGCCGGAACAATCCAAGATAGGCGGCCTCCGCCGTGCCGGCCGCAAACAGCAAATCGCGAAACCGCAGGAACACCGCGTGGTTCTCGCGCGCATCGGGATCCGCGAGGCCGGCGATGTCGCCCGGCGTGACCGCGCGGCCCGGATCGGCGAGCAGGCTCGCGTGCAGCGCTTGCTCCGCGGCGCACGCTTCCGGCGGCGGCATCATTTCCGGCCGGCCGAGATAGGCGCGGACGAAATCGGCCGTGATCGCGAGCCGTCCGTCGTCCCGCCGACCCAGGAGATCGTAGCCCGAGGCGCGCCAGAACTGCCGGTCAGTCATGATCGCTCGGCATCCAGCTCGGCCGTTGCAGAGCGTCGCGGAGCGGCCGCCGCGTCCGGCCGGCCGGGGTTGTCCGCCACGCGTCGCCCGACGCTTCGACCTCGAGGCTCTTGTCAGAGAGCTCCTCAAGGTAGCGTTTGCGCAGCGCCGCAAAGCCGTCATCCTGCCAGCGGTCGAGCCAGTGCAGGAAGTGGCGGCTGAACGTTTCGACCAGCTCCGCCGCGGTCACCTCGCCGCAGCCCTCCTCGAACAGATTGGTGGTGGCGAGATCGCGGCCGGGGGCCGGATCGCCGGGATCGCCCGCGATCTGGACACGGACGCCGAGCACCAGCCATTCGGGAACGTCGGCCATCGCGTCCTTCTCGATCAGCCTGCCATGCGCAACCCGGACACCCCCGACACAGGCGCCATTGACCAGCAGCCGGTCCGGCCAATCGAGGGCGGCCGCCGTCTCCGGCGCCGCCACCGCGGCGAATGCGTCGAGGAGCGCCAGCAGGCCGACATGGGCGAGGGTCAATGCAGGCTGGATCGGGTCGAGGGGCCGCAGCACGACGGCGGCGTCGAATCGGTCGCTGCGATCCTGCCACAGGAGCAGCCCGTCCTCCGCGTCGCGGCCGGCCGCGGCGACCGCCGTCCCGAACGGCTCATCCGGGCACAGGCGCGCGATGAAGCCGGGCGGAAAAACCGGGTCGTGGCGCATCCGCCTATCTTGCCTCAGGCGTCCTTCGAAGTCGCGAGCTCCGCCGCGAGGCGCTTTGCCTCGGCCACCAAGGCCGCCGTCAGCGGCGTCATCGGCTCGCGGTGCGGCACGATCAGGCCGATCATCGGGTACGGCTCGGTCCCGACGATCGGAATGGCGCGGATGGTCTCGACGAGCCCCAGCGTCTCGGCAAGCTTGGCCGGCATCACGCTGGCCCAGCGTCCGGTCCGCACATGCGAGAACAGGACGATCATCGAATCCGAGGCGAGCGTCGGCGCCGGTTCGCAGCCGGCCGCGCGCAGGAACCGGTCGATGATCCGGCGGTTCTGCATGTCGGGTGTCAGGAGACAGAGCGGGATCTGGCCGACCTCGGCCCAGGTCACCTGGTCGCGATCACCGAGCGGGCTGTTGGACGACGTCACCAGCCGGTATTGCTCGCGATACAGCGGCACCGTGTGGACGCGGCCGACCGGCTCGTTGTCGATATAAGTGACGCCCGCGTCGATCTCGAGATTCTCCAAGAGGTTCAGGATCTCGATCGAGGTGCGCGAGAAGACGGTGAACGACACGTCCGGATGCCGGGCCCGGTAGGGCGTGGTGAGCGATGCCACCATCGCCAGCGCCGTCGGCACGGCGGCAATCTTGATATGGCCGGCGAGCCCCTGCTTGATCGAGCGCATCTCCTGCCGCAGCGCCCGCGCATCGCCGACGATGCGGCGCGCCCATTCGAGCACCCGCTCGCCCTCGGGCGTGAAGCTGTGGAAGCGCGAGCCGCGCTGCACCAGGAGCACGCCCAGCATGTCCTCGAGCTGCTTGATGCCGGCCGAGAATGTCGGCTGGGTGACGCCGCAGGTCTCGGCCGCCCGGCCGAAATGCTGTTCCTGGGCCAATGCGATGAGGAATTCCAGCTTATCGAGCACGCCGCCAGTTAGAGCATGACGGACCGCGGTGTTCCAGCGCCACGGGCTTCAGGCTCCCTGAAGTCACCCGGCTTGTTCGATCGGCTGGCCTGCCCATATGAATCCGGTCGGCGCGGTATGGGAGGTGTCACATGTCCGATCTTGTCGTGGATCGTCTGGAGGATCTTGGCCAACGGCTGAACGATGCGTTCCGCCGCCTCCAAGGCTCCGGCAGCAGTGTCGCTCAGCATCGCGAACAGGGTGAGCGGCTGCGCCGCCGCCACGGCGAGTTGCAGGCTCACACGAAGGGCGGCGCCGGCGTGGGCGACCGGGAAATCAAGGCGCTCGAGGACGCGGTCGACCGCTGGGTCACGGGCGTGGATCAGCGGTTTGCGAAGGGCTAGGCCTCAAGCCCGGCCATTATCAGGCGTCGCCGCCATTCGCCGGCGGGACCACGCGCAGATGCGTCCTCGCTCTGGCCTCGGCCGATTCTTCGATCGATGACGCGAGCTGTTCGCATTGCGCGGCGATCGCCATGAGCCGCGCGCGAATGACGCCGCTCTTATCCGTCGCCGCAAGCTCGCGGAATTTTTGCGCCTGCTCGCGCAAGCCGATTGTGCGATCCATCGTGCCCCCGCCCGAGCCCACACGATCACGCGGAACAGAGTACGGCGGCCCTAGCCCGTCCGCAATCCGCCGGATGTCGAATTCCGGGCGGAGTGACGCAAAAACCACCGCATTTGGCGCATTCCCCCGATGTCTGCGGCCTGCGCATCTTTGTGCGCTTAAAGCATCAACGCCCGATCATACGGTCGCCAGCGTCGCCATGCAGCGGATGCAGCGGGCGCGATGCCCTGATGCCACCTCGACCTCGGGCGGCTGGGCGGCCTCGCATTCCGCAACGACGCTGCGGCAACGCGGCGCAAAAGCACAGCCGGGCGGCAGGTCCGCGAGATCGGGCGGCGCGCCCGGAATGGCCTCGAGGCGGGCACCCTTCTGGACCGCGTGGCCGGCGCGCGAGGCCAGCAGGCCCTGCGTGTAGGGATGCGCGGGTGTGCG
>DASWFO010000169.1:0-38629 GCA_036394195.1 Alphaproteobacteria bacterium
AAGACCGAGAGCTCGTCCTGCCAGTAGCTCGGGATCTTGAAGAAATAGCGGCCCGCCACTTCCCAGGTCAGCACGCAGCCGGCGGCACCGGCCGCCAGCGCGCTGGCGGCCATCAGGACGGCATTGATCCCATCGATGACCGCCTGGAGCCGGCCGAGCACGCCGGACGATGGAACGCTGGCCAGCGGCTGCGCGGCAACCTCAAGCGGAACCGTCAAACCGAGACGGCCTCGGCCTGTTTCAGCAGCCGCGCACAGTCTTCATTGCGGGCGGCGAAGTCCTTCCACGCGGTCGCCTGCGCGACCGACCGCCATTTGTCGAGGGCGGCCGAGCTGAACTCGCTGACCTTCACGCCGGCCTTGCTGTAGACATTCGTCAGCGCGTCGTCGTCGGCTTTAGCCGAAGCAAGGCCGAAATCTTCGAGCTCCTGGCCGACCGCCATAATGACCTTCTGCTGATCGGGCGACAGCGAGTCGTAGATCGCCTTGGACATCAGGAGTGGCTCCAGCATGAACCAGAAGCTGCCGGCTTTTCCGCTTGTGACGTTCTTCGCGATCTCTTCCAGCCGGAAGCTGATCAGGCTGGTCGACGAGGTCACCGCGGCGTCGAGCGAGCCGGTCTGCATCGCCGGATAAATCTCGTTCGACGGAACGCTCGAGATGATGCCGCCGGCCTCCTTGAGCATCAGGTCCATCTCGCGGCTGCCGCCGCGGACCTTCAAGCCCTTCACGTCGTCGGGATTGACGACGGCCCCGGCGCGCGAGGCGACGCCGCCTGCCTGCCAGACCCAGGTGACGAACTTGACGCCCTTTGATTCGATCGTATTGCTCAGCGCCTGGCCGATCGGCGCCTTCTTCCAGGCCATGCCCTGCTGGTAGCTCGTCACCAGGCACGGCATCAGGCCGATATTCACCTCGGGCACCTCGCCGCCGGCATAGGCCAGCGGATAAAGGCTCATGTCGAGCGCGCCTTTGCGCAGGCCCGAGAATTGCGCCACCGTCTTCATCAGCGACGAATCCGGGTAGATCTCGAACTTCAATTCGCCGTTCGTCCGCTTCTCGACCTCGGCGGCGAATTTGCGCACCAGGCGATCGCGGAAATCGCCGCTGTCGACGGTGCCGCCGGGAAACTGGTGGCTGATCTTGAGCGTCTTGGTTCCAGCGGCCCGTCCGAACCGCGAGCCGAGCATGGCGGCTGGCACTGCGGCCGCCCCGGCAAGAATTGTCCGTCGCGCGATTTTCATGGCGTCACTCCCTTTAGGCCAAGCGCCGGGCCGATTGCGTCCCTTACGGCGCCTTACATATGCCCAATCCATAGTCCACTTTATCGTAAACGTCCAACAGCAAGGACGGGGCATTTATGCCGCTATTCTAAGAAAGCGCGCATGAGGTTATGCTAGGGGCTAAGGCTTGGCTGTCGAACAAACAAGCTCTTAAGAAATTAGGAGGGGCCGCATGGGTGTCGTTCATCACCGCGTCCGTCGCGTCCTGTTCGGGTCCATGGTCTGCCTGGCCATCGGGGGCCCGGCCGGTGCCGAAAGCCTGCGGGCGTCCCATCAGTTCCCGGGCGGCAAGGGCGATGCCCGCGATGAGATGGTCCAGATCATCGCGCGCGAGGCCAGGGCGGCGAATGTCGGCCTCGACGTTCAGGTTTACCCCGGCGCTTCGCTGTTCAAGCCGACCGAGCAGTGGGGCGCCCTGGTCAGCGGACAGCTCGACATCACCTCGTTTCCGCTCGACTACGCGAGCGGCAAGGTGCGCGCCTTCGGCGCCACGCTGATGCCGGGGCTGGTGCGCAATCATGAGCGCGCCCAGCGGCTCAACGACTCGCCATTCATGAAGGACATCAAGGCGCAGATCGAAAAGGCCGGCGTCTTGGTGCTGTCCGACGCTTGGCTTGCCGGCGCCGTCGCCTCGAAGCAAGGCTGCATCCGCGTGCCGGCCGACATCCGTGGGCTCAAAGTCCGCTCGGCGGGCCCGACCTTTGCCGCGATGTGGCAGGCGGCGGGGGCCACGATCGTGTCCGGGACCAGCAACGAAGTGTATAGCGCGCTGCAGAGAGGGATTGCGGACGCGACCGACACCAGCTCGGGCAGCTTCGTGTCGTTCCGCCTCTACGAGCAGGTGAGATGCCTGACCGCACCCGGCGACAACGCGCTGTGGTTCATGTACGAGCCGGTGCTGATGTCGAAGCAGAGCTTCGCGCACCTCACAAAGGACCAGCAGGATGTGCTGCTCAACGCCGGCAAGAAGGCCGAGGCGTATTTTAACGGAGAGAGCCGCAAGCTCGACGACGAAATGATCAAGGTGTTCAAGGACCACAACGTCGAGGTCGTGACCCTGACGCCGGCGGAGTTCGACGCCTGGATCAAGGTGGCGCAATCCAGCTCTTACGCCGAATTCGCGAAAGCCGTGCCGGGCGGCGCCGAGCTCATCGAGGAGGCCCTCGCGGCGCAATAGCCGCCGAACGCCTAGTCGTCGCCACCGCTGGCGCGGCGCCGATACGGGTGCGCATGGTAGACGCCGAGGACCTTCACCTCGCGCGAGAAGAATTTCAGCTCTTCCAGCGCCAATGACAGCGCCCGCTCCTTCGGGTGGCCTTCCACATCGGCGTAGAACAGCGTCGCCTCGAACCGGCCGCCGACCATGTAGCTCTCGAGCTTCGTCATGTTGACGCCGTTGGTGGCGAAGCCACCCATCGCTTTGTACAGCGCCGCCGGCACGTTGCGCACCCGGAAGACGAAGCTGGTCACGATCGGCCCGTCCTTGGGGTCGGGGTCGACCGCGTGGCGCGACAGCACGACGAAGCGCGTCGTGTTGTGCTCGGCGTCTTCGATGTTCTTCTTCAGCGACTGAAGCCCGTAGATCTTGCCGGCGAGCGATGACGCGATCGCCGCCCGCGTGACGTCGCCGGCCTGCGCCACCTCCGCCGCGGATCCGGCGGTATCGGCGGCGACGACGCGCTTCAGGCCCAGCTTGCGCAACGTGCTGCGACACTGGTCGAGGGCCTGGACGTGGCTCTGCACCGTCTTGATGGTTTTTAGCGAAGCGCGGCGCGACGCCAGCAGGTGGTGCTCCACGCGCTGGAAGTGCTCGCCGATGATGTGCAGCTCGGCGTGAGGGAGCAGCTGGTGGATCTCGGCGACACGGCCGGCGACCGAATTCTCGATCGGGATCATCGCCAGGTCGGCGCGGCCGCGCTGCACGGCCGTGAACGCGTCCTCGAAGCCGGGGCACGGCAGGGTCTCCCAGCCCGGGAAGGCGTGGCGGCAGGCAAGGTCGGAATAAGCCCCGGGCTGGCCTTGGAAGGCGATGCGCCCGGCAGCGGCCGGATGTCGTCGTGTCGTCATCGTCGGGGCTTTAAGTCGGCGAGAAGCGCGCGGGCGCGCCCAAGATCGGCCGGAGTATCGACACCGAGGGGAACGGTGTCAACGCGCGCCACGTCGATGCGCATGCCGTTCTCGAGCGCGCGCAGCTGCTCCAGCCGCTCGCGCCGCTCGAGCACGCCCTGCGGCAGCCGGACGAAGCGCTCGAGTGCTGTGCGGCGATACACGTAGAGGCCAATGTGATGGTACAGCGGGCCCGAGCCCGACGGAGCCGTGACCCGGGTGAAATACAAGGCGCGGCCCATCGGCGGCCGGGTCCCGCCGCCGCGGGTGAAGGCGACCACCGCCTTGACCACGTTCGGATCGCTCTTCTCTTCGTCGCGGGTGATCTCGGCGGCAATGGTGGAGATGTCGACCGGCGGCGCCCCGGCCTCCGGATCGGCCAGCGGGGCCAGCGCGGCGCGGACGGCGGCGGGCTCGATGGTCGGCAGATCGCCCTGGAGGTTGACGATCGCATCGAAGCGCCGGTCGGGATCGAAGCGCTCGACGGCTTCCAGAATGCGATCGGAGCCGCTCAGATGGTCGGGCCGGGTCAGCGTCGCCTCGCCGCCGGCCTGGCGGACCGCGTCGACGATCGGCGCCTCGGCGGCGGCGACCAGGACCGGGCCGACATTGGCCTCAACGGCCCGGCGCCACACCTGCACGATCATCGGCACGCCGCAGATATCGGCCAGCGGCTTGTCGGGCAGACGCGTCGCCGCCAGACGCGACGGAATGACCACCAGCGGCCGAGAGGGGGTGCCGCTCATGGCCGCAACGCCGGCGCAAGTGCTTGATCTGGTGAGGTCGTCAGGCGCATCCCCGACAGGTATATAACGCCGTGCCGGCGGCCGGAACCTTAATGATTCCTTGGCATTATTGACTGAAATTTGTTGAACCGGTGCACGCCGGACGGCTACTCTCCGCCCCGTTTCCAGGCCAGCATCGGAACAGGACGACATGAACGCGTACGAATTCAACAAATTTGCGGGCGCGACCCTGATGGCCCTGCTCGTCACCACGGTGATCGGGTTCATCGGCAACGCACTCGTCCATCCGGTGAAGCTCGAAAAGCCGGTGGTGGTCATCGAAGGCGTACAGGAGCAGCCCGAAGCCAATGCGGCCGCCGCCGCACCGGCGCAGGTCGAGCCCGTTTCTCCGGTGCTCGCCAAGGCCAATCCCGACGCCGGCAAGGCCATCTTCAAGCAATGCGCCACCTGCCACACCGACGAGAAGGGTGGACCGAACCGGATCGGACCCAATCAGTGGAACGTGGTCGGCCGCCCGAAAGCGTCGCAGCCGGGCTTCCAGTATTCGGACGCGATGAAGAAATACGCCGCGGCCTCCGCCGCCGCCGGCGACCCGAACTGGACATACGAGGACATCAACAAGTTCATCGCCAATCCGCGGGCCGCGGTGCCGGGGACGAAGATGACGTTCGTCGGGCTCAAGAAGCTCGACGATCGCGCCAACGTCATCGCGTATCTGCGCACTCAGGCGGATTCACCGCAGCCCCTGCCGCAGTGATCCCGCGCCGGGGCGCATAGGAGGATGACGTGAGCGACCCGGCCGCCGACTCTCCGCTGCAATGGCCCCTGACGCCGCCGACCATCGTGCGCGTCGACGGTGTCGAACGCCGCGCCAACAGCCGCGCGCTGAAATATTGGAAAGAGGTCGGGGCGCCGCGGCGCTTTCCTTCGCGCGCGCAAATCACCGCCGAGACCGCGGGCGATTTGTGGGATCACCTTTACATCGTCGAGATCACGCAAGCGGCGAGCGGCTATCGCTTCGAGCTGGCGGGCAGCGTCCTCATCGCGGCCCTGGGCCACGATCCCGCCGGGAAGACCGTAGCTTCGGCCATCCCCGGCGGTCTTGGGACGCGGACGCTGTTCTTTCACCAGGCCGCCGTCGGCCTGAAGGGCCCGGTGGACGACGCCGGATCGTGGACGCGCGGCGACGGCGTGCAGATCCTCTATCGCTCGATCCTGCTGCCGCTGAGCGACGATCAGCAGACAGTGAACTATCTGTTGGGTGCGTTCAGCTTCCGGCCAGTGATACCGCCCAGCGTGCCCAGCTGAGCCGACCGGTTTTTCGTCGATGACGGACGACCTGGCCGCCTACCTGGCGCTCGCCGAACGACTGGCAGACGCGGCCGGCGCCGTGGCGCTGCGCTACTTCCGCACCCGCGTCGCCGTCGACGACAAGCCGGACGCTTCGCCGGTGACCATCGCCGACCGCGAAGCCGAGGCGACCATGCGGGCGATGATCGAGCGCGACTTCCCCGCCCATGGCGTCATTGGCGAGGAACACGGCAGGCACAACGAGGGGGCCAGCTATGTCTGGGTGCTTGACCCGATCGACGGCACCAAATCGTTCATCACCGGGCGGCCGATGTTCGGCGCCCTGATCGCGCTCTGCCGCGACGGCCGGCCAATCCTCGGCGTCATCGAATGTGCGGCGCTGGGCGAACGGTGGACCGGCGCTGCCGGCCAGCCGACCCGACATCGAAACCGCGGCGCCACGACAGAGGCGCGGACCCGCAGCTGTGCCGCCCTTGACCACGCCGCTCTTTATTGCACCTCGCCGCTGATGTTCGCCGCCGACAACGAATTTCCGCTCTTCGAGCGCGTCCGACGGGCAGTGAAGCTGCCGATGTACGGCGGCGATTGCTACGCCTACGGCCTGGTGGCGAGCGGCTATGCCGATCTCGTGATCGAGGCCGGCCTCAAAGTCTATGACTGGGCGGCGATCGTCCCGGTGCTCGAAGGTGCCGGCGGCAGGATCACCGACTGGACCGGCCAGCCGCTCGAATTGGCGACGGCGGCGAGCCGCGTCGTCGCGGCCGGTGATGGCCGCATCCACGCAGAGGCCGTTAAGCTCCTGTCATAGGCCGCCTCACATTTAGCCGCCACTCCGGCCGGATATTCAGCGGGCGAAGCCCCCTCGGACCCCAGGCCTAAATGCCCGCCGGCGGGGGCACATCCGAACCCGCGTGTGACTCACGGCTGACCCCGTACCTTCCGCTTGCCGCGATCTTCGCCGCCCCGCATAGTCGGCGCCGGCTGCTCCCGACCCCAAAGGACTGCGCCATGCGCGTGACAGTCACCCGCCTTGCGAGCGTTTTCGCGTTCCTGTTGTTCGCCGCGCACGGCCACGCGCAATCGGCCGCGACATCCGGTCCGGTGCCCAGCTTCGCCATGCACGGCGACGTGAAGTATCCGTCGGACTTCAAGCACTTCGAGTATGTAAATCCCGACGCGCCCAAGGGCGGCGACGTCAAGCTGAACGCGATCGGCACCTTCGACAGCTTCAATCCGTTCATCCTGCGCGGCGTGCCGACCGGTGCGGTGATGTCGAGCTTCGATACCCTCACCGTCTCTTCCGGCGACGAGCCGTTTACGCGCTATTGCCTCGTCTGCGAGACGATGGAGATCCCCGCCGACCGCTCGTGGGTCGAATTCACGCTGCGCCCGGAAGCGAAGTTTCAAGACGGCAGCTCGATCACGCCCGAGGACGTGGTGTGGACCTTCGACACCCTGAAGAGCAAGGGCCATCCTCGCTACCGGACCTACTACGCCGACGTGGTAAAGGTCCAGAAGACCGGCGAGCGCAAGGTCAAGTTCTCGTTCAAGCCCGGCGTCAACCGCGAATTGCCGCTCATCGTCGGCGAGCTCCCCGTTCTCTCCAAGGCTTGGTGGTCGACGCGCGACTTCGAGAAAACGACGCTGGAGGCGCCGCTCGGCTCGGGGCCGTACAAGGTCGATGCGTTCGAAGCCGGACGATTCGTCACGATTAAGCTGGCGCCGAACTACTGGGGTGCCAAGCTGCCGGTCAATGTCGGGCGCAACAATTTCGGCGGCACGCGCATTGACTATTATCGCGATCAGACGGTGGCGCTGGAAGCGTTCAAGGCCGGCGAATACGACATCCGGGTCGAGAACCAGGCGCTCGCTTGGGCCACCCTCTACGACAGCCCGCCGCTCAGAGAAGGCCTCATCAAGAAGGACGAGATCTCGCAGCACCTCGTGGCCCCCATGCAGGGCTACGTGATGAACATCAGGCGGCCGGTGTTCCAGGACCGCCGCGTGCGCGAGGCGCTCACCTATCCGCTGGATTTCGAGTGGTCGAACCGGACGCTGTTCCACAACGCGTACAGGCGCACGCGCAGCTATTTCGACAATTCCGAGCTCACGGCGCGGGGCATGCCGTCACCGGATGAGTTGAAGCTGCTCGAGCCGTGGCGCGGCAAGATTCCGGACGAGGTGTTCACCACCGAGTACAACCCGCCCAAGACCGACGGCAGCGGCAATTGGCGCGACGGGCAGCGCATCGCGACGCGTCTCTTGCGGGAGGCCGGCTACAAGGTGGTGAACGAGCGGCTTGTCGGCCCCGACGGTCAGCCGCTGGAATTCGAGATCCTGCTGGACAATCCGCAGTTCGAGCGCGTGACCTTGCCGTATGTCGAGAACCTGAAGCGGCTCGGCGTGGCGGCGCGCGTGCGCACCGTCGATCCAGCCCAGTACGAGAAGCGCATGGACGACTATGACTTCGACATGACGGTCGGCGTGTTCCCGCAGTCAGACTCGCCGGGCAACGAGCAGCGCGATTTCTGGAGCTCGCAGGCGGCCGACATCCGCGGCGAGCCCAATTACATCGGCATCAAGGAGCCGGCCGTCGACGCGCTGATCGACCAGATCATCCAGGCGCCCGACCGCGAGAGCCTCGTGATGCGAACCCGCGCCCTCGACCGGCTGCTGCAATGGGGCTACTACGTCGTGCCGCACTGGCACACCGAAGTCGCCCGCGTCGCCTATTGGGACCGGTTCGCGCGACCACAGGTGACCCCGAAAGCCGGCTACGACCCGTCGACTTGGTGGGTCGACCCGCAGAAGGACGCGGCCCTGAAGGCGAAGCGGGGGCGGTAATTCGTGACTGGCCGGCCCGTGGTACCCCCCACCCTAGCCCTCCCCCGCAACGGGGGAGGGAACGGCTGAGCGCATGGTCGCCTATATCATCCGCCGCCTGCTGCTGATCATCCCGACCCTGCTCGGGATCATGGTCGTCAACTTCGTGGTCGTGCAGTTCGCGCCGGGCGGTCCGGTCGAGCTGATGATCTCGCAGATCCGCGGCCGCGGCACTGACGTGACCCAGCGTTTCACCGGCGGGCAGGGCGAGCTCAGCGGGCAGCAGACCCGCACCACCGGCACCAGCGGCGAAGCGGCAAAATATCGCGGTGCGCAGGGGCTCGACCCCGAGCTGATCAAGGAACTCGAGCGCACCTTCGGCTTCGACAAGCCGGCGCCCGAGCGCTTCCTGCTGATGTTGGGGAAATACGCGCGCTTTGACTTCGGGACGTCGTTCTACAGCGACCGCCGCGTCGTCGACTTGGTATTGGACAAGATGCCGGTGTCGATCTCGCTCGGCCTATGGACGACGTTGATCACCTATCTTGTCGGCATTCCGCTCGGCATCCGCAAGGCGGTACGCGACGGAACCAGGTTCGACCTGTGGACGAGCACCGCCATCATCATCGGGAATGCGATACCAGGCTTCCTGTTCGCCATCTTGCTCATCGTCCTGTTCGCCGGCGGCTCGTATTTCCACATCTTTCCGCTGCGCGGGCTGGTGTCGGACAACTTCTGGGAGCTGCCGTGGTGGGACAAGCCGCTGGATTACCTCTGGCACATGGTTTTGCCGGTCACCGCGATGACCATCGGCGCCTTTACCAGTCTCACCATGCTGACCAAGAACTCGTTTCTGGACGAGATCAATAAGCAATACGTGATCACCGCCCGCGCCAAAGGGCTCGCCGAGGCGCGCGTCCTCTACGGTCACGTCTTCCGCAACGCCATGTTGCTGGTGATCGCGGGGTTCCCCGGCCTCTTCGTGAGCGTCCTGTTTAGCGGCTCGCTGCTGATCGAGGTGATCTTCTCTCTGAACGGGCTGGGTCAGCTCGGCTTCGCGGCGGCGGTCACCCGCGACTACCCGGTGATGTTCGGCACACTATACTTCTTCACGCTGATTGGCCTCGTGATCAAGATCATCAGCGACCTGACCTACACGATGGTCGACCCGCGCATTGATTTCGAGGCGCGCGGCTGATGCACGGCGACGCGCCCAAGCCGTCGCGGCTGTCGCCGCTGAACCGCAGGCGGCTGGAGAATTTCAAGCGCAACAAGCGCGGCTTCTGGTCACTGTGGATCTTTCTCGCGATGTTCGGGTTGAGCCTGTTTGCCGAGCTCATCGCCAACGACCGGCCGATCCTGGTGTATTACGACGGCGCGTTCTACATGCCGATCTTCCGCACCTATCCCGAGACCGCGTTCGGCGGCGAGTTCGAGACCGAGGCCGATTACCGCGATCCGTTCGTAATCGAAAAGATCGCCGACAAGGGGTGGATAATCTGGCCGCCGATCCGCTTCAGCTACGCCACCGTGAACCTCAACCTGCAAGTGCCGGCCCCGGCGCCGCCGTCGCACGAGAACTGGCTCGGCACCGACGATCAGGGCCGCGACGTGGCGGCGCGACTGATCTACGGCCTCCGCATCTCGGTCTTGTTCGGGCTGATCCTAACCATCCTCTCATCGGTGATCGGCGTCATCGCCGGTGCCGTGCAGGGCTATTTCGGCGGCTGGACCGATCTCATCTTCCAGCGCGTCATCGAAATCTGGGACGGGCTGCCACAGCTCTATATGCTGATCATCCTCGCCGCCTTCGTGCAGCCGAATTTCTGGTGGCTGCTCGGCATCATGCTGCTGTTCAGCTGGATGTCGCTGGTCGGCCTCGTGCGGGCGGAGTTCCTGCGCGCCCGTAACTTCGATTACGTGCGCGCGGCGCGAGCGCTGGGTGCGGGAAACATCAGCATCATGTTCCGCCACGTCCTGCCGAATGCCATGGTGGCGACGCTGACCTTCCTGCCGTTCATCTTCGCTGGCTCCACCCAGACCCTGGTGTCGCTCGACTTCCTCGGTTTCGGCCTGCCGCCCGGCTCTCCGTCGCTGGGCGAGCTGCTCAACCAGGGTAAGTCGAACCTGCAGGCGCCCTGGCTGGGCTTCACTGCCTTCGCCGCCACGGCCTCGATCCTCATCCTGGTCGTGTTCATCGGTGAGGCGGTGCGCGACGCCTTCGATCCCCGCAAGATCTTCAGGTAGCGAACCACTCATGGCCGACGAACCCCTTCTCACCATCAGCGATCTGTCCGTGACCTTCGCCAGCGGCCGCGACCGGCACGTCACCGCGGTCGATCGCGTGTCGTTCGACGTGCGGCGCGGCGAAACCTTGGCTTTGGTCGGCGAATCCGGCTCCGGCA
Source organism: Alphaproteobacteria bacterium (assembly GCA_036394195.1). Taxonomy (GTDB): domain Bacteria; phylum Pseudomonadota; class Alphaproteobacteria; order CACIAM-22H2; family CACIAM-22H2; genus DATJPD01. The sequence goes on from DASWFO010000169.1 coordinate 10,674, forward strand.
AATCGGTCACCGCGCTGTCGGTGCTGCAGCTTCTGCCCTACCCGCTGGCCGCTCATACACCAGGATCGTCGATCCGATTCCAGGGCCAGGAGCTGGTGGGGGCCGGCGAACCGCAGCTGCGTCAGATCCGCGGCAATCGGATCGCCATGGTGTTCCAGGAGCCGATGACCTCGCTCAACCCGCTGCACACGATCGAGCGGCAGGTCGGCGAGGTGCTGACAATCCACAAAGGCCTCGCGGGGCCGGCCGCGCGCGCGCGCATCATCGAACTGCTGCGGCTGGTCGGGCTCGGCGCCCAGGCCGAGAAGCGGCTGGATGCTTATCCGCACCAGCTGTCGGGCGGCCAGCGGCAGCGGGTGATGATCGCCATGGCGCTGGCCAACAACCCTGACATCCTGATCGCCGACGAGCCGACGACCGCGGTCGACGTCACTATCCAGGCGCAGCTTCTGAAGCTGCTCGCCGAGCTGCAGGCGAAGCTCGGCATGGCGGTGCTGTTCATCACGCATGATCTCAACATCGTGCGCAAGGTGGCACACCGGGTGTGCGTGATGCAGCAGGGCAAGATCGTCGAGAGCGGCCCGGTCGCTGACATCTTCACCCGGCCGCGGCATGACTATACGAAGCACCTGCTGGCCGCCGAGCCGAAAGGCAAGCCGGCGCCGCGGGTCGCGGACGCGCCGCCGATTGTCGAGGCGAAGGACGTCAAAGTTTGGTTCCCGATCAAGGGCGGGGTGCTGCGCCGGACTCAAGGCTATGTGAAGGCCGTTGACGGCGTCGACTTCACCCTCCGCGAAGGCCATACGCTCGGCGTCGTCGGCGAGTCCGGTTCCGGCAAGACGACCTTGGGGCTGGCGTTGCTGCGGCTCGAATCCGCGCAAGGCCGGATCGTGTTCAGCGGGCGGGACATTCGGGCGCTAAGGGCGCGCGATCTCAGGCCGCTGCGCCGCGAGATGCAGATCGTCTTCCAGGATCCGTACGGCAGCCTGAGCCCACGGCTGTCGGTCGGCCAGATCATCGAAGAGGGGCTGAAGATCCACGGCCTCGGCGGCGAGGCCGAACGCACGGCGGCGATCGCGGACGCGCTCCGCGAAGTCCGGCTCGAGCCCGACATCCGCCACCGCTACCCGCACGAGTTCTCAGGCGGGCAGCGCCAGCGCATCGCGATCGCGCGGGCGTTGGTTCTGAAGCCGCGCTTTCTGGTGCTCGACGAGCCGACCTCGGCGCTCGACATGTCGGTGCAGGCGCAAATTGTCGATCTCTTGCGTGATCTGCAGGAGCGCCACCGCCTCGCCTATCTGTTCATCAGCCATGACCTGCGGGTGGTGAAGGCGCTGGCCGACGAGGTCATGGTGCTGAAGGACGGCCGGGTCGTCGAGCAGGGCGCCGCGGCGCGCATCTTCGCCGCGCCGACCCAAGCCTATACGAAGGCCTTGCTGACCGCTGCCTTCAATCTCGAGGCGACGGAGACCGGGGTCGTGAGAACGTGAAATGGCCCTCCTCTTTCTCAGCACCTCCGACGATCCCAAGGCGTGGCGCGCGGCGCTGATCAAGCGCCTGCCGGACGTCGACCTGCGGGTATGGCCGGAGACCGGCGACGCCAGCCAGATCGATGCCGCTCTGGTGTGGAACCATCCGCCGGGCGAGTTGCTGAACTATCCGAACCTCCGCGCGATCATGTCGTTGGGTGCCGGAGTCAATCACATCCTCGATGATCCGAAGCTGCCGCCGGGCGTGCCGATCGCTCGCATCGTCGATCCGGGCCTTACCGCCGGCATGGTCGAATATGCGCTGCTGGCGGTGCTGCGCTATCACCGCAACTTTGATGCCTATGAGAGTTTTCAGCGCGAGAAGCATTGGTCGCCGCTGCCGATCCCGGTGACGGAACGCCGGCGCATCGGCGTGCTCGGCCTGGGCGCGATCGGCGGGGCGTGCGCCCGGGCCATCGCGGCCCTCGGCTTTCCCGCGGCCGGCTGGAGCCGGACGCGGAAGTCGCTGCCGGGGATAGCCAACCATGCCGGGGCGCAACAGCTCCCGGCGTTTCTCGGCCAGACCGACATTCTGTTGTGCGTGCTGCCGCTGACCGCGGCGACGCGCGGCCTCCTCAATCGCGACACTCTGGCGGCGTTGCCGCGTGGCGCTTACGTGATCAACATCGCCCGCGGCGCGCATATCGTCGAGGCGGATCTCATCGCTGCCCTCGACTCCGGCCAGATCGCCGGCGCCACGCTCGACGTGTTCCAGCAGGAGCCCTTGCCGGCCGATCACCCCTTCTGGACCCATCCCAAGATCACGGTGACGCCGCACGTGGCGAGCGTCACCAATCCCGAGACGGCGGCAGACGGCGTGGTCGAAAACCTGCACCGCCTGCGCGCAGGGCGAACGCTGCTCCACCTGGTGAACCGGTCGGCGGGCTACTAATTCAGGGACTTCGCGGACGCCTTGGGCACCAAAGTGCCGGCTTCAACGTCTTGCTCGGACGCAACCCGGTTGCGGCCGTGGCGCTTGGCAAAATAGAGGGCCGCGTCGGCGCGCTGCACGAACTCCGCCGCCGGCTCGCCAGGCCTGAAGCACGAGGCCCCCATCGACAGCGTGACCGTGCCGAGGTCGCGCTCGTCACCGCGCTTGCGCACCCGGCGCGAGGCGATCATGGCGCGGAGATTGTCGGCCAGCTTCACCGCGTCGGGAAGCTTCGTGCGCGGCAGCAGGATCGCGAATTCCTCGCCCCCATAGCGCGCCGCACTGTCGCGGCCCTTGATGCCGTCGGTCAGCGTCTTCGCCACCAACCGCAGCACCAGGTCGCCGAGCTGATGGCCGTAGGTATCGTTGAACTTCTTGAAATGGTCGATGTCGGCCATCAGCAGGCAAAGCTCGCTGCCGTCCTCGAGCGCATTGCGCATGCATTCGCGCAGGCGCACGTCGAAAAGCTTGCGGTTGCCGACCCCGGTCAGCGGATCGACCAGGGTTTCGCGCCGCGCGTCGTCGATCTGTCGGCGCAGCATTTGCATCTCGCGCGACGATTCGGCGAGCTTGCCGCTGAGCTCGCCGTTGTGCGCGATCATCCGCTGGGTCTCGCCGAGGATCTGCTCGGCGACCGCTTTCAGCTTCTTCGGGTCGACCGGACCGCCGAAGGCCTCGGTGGCAGCGTCGAGCCGCTGGCCGTAATCACGGGTGTCAGAGCCGGCTCGCTGGATCAGGTCGAGCACCGAGCTGACGGCGGCGGAGATGCGCTCCCCGGCCTCGCGCAGCTCATTCGCCTGCCGCGTGTCGCCGATCAGCCGCTCGTAGAGTTCGGCATTCCGCTCAGGCGTGTATTCGGCTTTGTTCGAATCGAGGATTTCAATGGCGCGAGTCAGCTCGGGATAGGTCCCGCTGAGATGGGCAAACCAGACCGAGAAGTTGTGCGGGGTCGGCGGAATCCGCCGCTGCGCCATGGCATCGAGCGCCTGGATGGCAAAGAAACGCGCCCGATCGAAATCCGTCGACGCCGTCACGCTCGTCCCTGATCCACTGGCCCGTAACTCCCACGCTCCGCCGCCGAATTTATCAATGATTTTCTGCGACTACGCCCGCCAATACGCGACGGCTCACGGGTCCGCCAACATTCGTCCATAGAACCGAAGCGGACGCAAGTCTCTTCAGGCGAAGCACTCGGCGATGGTGCGAAACACGGCGCGCAAGGTCTGGGCTTCGGCGCCCTCGGGGCGCCCGGGGCGGCCGGACGGGTTCCAGGCGAACAGGTCGAAATGCGCCCATGGAGTTCCGGCGGGGACAAATTCTTGGAGGAACAGGGCGGCGGTAATGGCGCCGGCAAACGGCCCGTCCGAGATGTTGTTGATATCCGCGACCTTGCTGTCCAGCCGGGCGCGGTAGGGCCGCCACAGCGGCAACCGCCACAGCGGGTCGGCCTCGGCGGCGGCGTGGCGCTGCAGCAGGGCCGCAAGCGTATCGTCGTTGGAGAACAGGGCCGGCAGCTCGGGGCCCAGCGCGACACGCGCCGCCCCGGTCAGGGTGGCGAAATCGACGATCAGGGCCGGCTTGTCCTCCATCGCTGCCGTGATCGCGTCGGCCAGGATCAGCCGGCCTTCGGCATCGGTGTTGCCGATCTCAACGGTGATCCCCTTGCGCGAGCGGATGACATCGAGCGGCCGGAACGCATTGCCGGAGACCGAGTTCTCGACCGCCGGGACCAGCACGCGCAGGCGCACCGCCAGCTTTGCCTCGACGATCATGCGCGTGAGGCCCAGCGCATGCGCGGCCCCGCCCATGTCCTTCTTCATCAGCTTCATGCCGGTTTCAGGCTTGAGATCAAGCCCGCCAGTGTCGAAACACACGCCCTTGCCGATGATCGTCACTTTCGGCCGTGTGGCGTCGCCCCAATGCAGATCGATCAGGCGCGGCGCCCGGGCACTTGCCCGCCCCACGGCGTGGACGAGCGGGAAATTGCGCTTGAGCAAGGCATCGCCCTTGATCACGTCGATATCGAGCTTCAACTCCCCGGCCATGTCCTTGGCGGCGCGCGCCAGATCGGCGGGCCCCATCTCCTCGGCCGGCGTGTTGACGAGGTCACGCACCAGATCCGACGCGCGGGCGGTCCGCTCGACGTGGGCCCGGTCGGCTTCGCGCGGCCACACCAGCTCGGCGGCCGGCCGCGGCGCCTTGCGATAGCGCGTGAAACTGTAGGCGCCGAGCGCCCAGCCAGTGGCAAAGCGCGTCGCCGGAACCGCGCCGGGCTCGGGATCAAGGCGATAGCTGCCCTCCGGCAGACGCAGCGGCAGGCTCGCCGCGTGCCACAAGTCCTCGCCGGCGCCGTCGCCCGCCATTCCGGCGAGGGCTCGCGCCGGTTTGCCATCGCGGCCGGGGATGACGCAGATCTCGCCGGGCTTTCCGGCAAAACCGCAGCCGCTCACCCAATTGCGGGTCGCCGACGGGGCTGCCTTGAGCCAGGCCGGCAGAGCGGCTTTGGTGATCAGGACGAGCGGACGGGTGGAGGCGACCGGACGCGCGCGAAACGGAAGCGGCAAGCAGAAGCCCTCGACAGGTTGAGAATGCAGAATGGCCTGATTTCCGCTTATAGGAAAGCCTCGAGGCCGCGTTCTGACCGCCTCGCATTTAGCCGCCACACCAACCCTAAATGCTCGGCGGCACGCGCCTATCCAGGCGCGCGATGACTCACGGCAATGGTAACGCTTGCCGGCCCTAAGACATCTCCCCTAAAACAGCGGCATGGCGGAGTTCACGCTCTATCTCGGCAATAAGGCGTATTCATCCTGGTCGCTGCGCGGCTGGCTGGCGTGCAGGCTCGCCGGGATCGAGTTCGAGGAGCGCGTCCACGACATGGCGGCGACCGACTGGCCGACCTGGGTGCGCAGCATCTCGCCATCGGCGAGGGTGCCGGTGCTGCGCCATGGCGACCGGGTGATCTGGGAGTCGGTCGCGATCGGCGAATACCTGGCCGAGCTGTTTCCGGCAGCGGGCCTGTGGCCGCGCGACGAAACCGCACGCGCCCACGCACGCGCGATCGCGGCCGAGATGCATGCCGGCTTCATGGACTTGCGGCGCGCCATGTGGATGAACGTGCGGCGGCGGTTTCCCGGCAAGGGCCGCACGCCCGGCGCGCTCGCCGACATCGCGCGGATCGCGGCGATCTGGCGCGAGACGCGGGTGAAGTTCGCGGCGGGCGGACCCTTCCTGTTCGGCCGGCAGCTCACCCTCGCCGATGCCATGTATGCGCCGGTGGCGACGCGGTTCATCACCTGGGAGCCCGAGCTGCCGAACGACGCGAGGGCCTATGCGGCGGCGGTGTGGGACTCGCCGCTCCTGATGGAGTGGCGCAAGGCCGCCGACGTGGAGCCGTGGACCACCCCTAAATACGAGACGCCCGGCGACTGAGCGCCTAGCGAATCAGGCCGGCTTCGAAATAGTAAAGGGCGGCCCCGGGGTGGACCGGCAGGGCGACTCCTTCGATCGCCGTCTCCAGCCGGATCAGCGGGCCATAGGGTGCCGCACTGTCCAGGATCCGGCGGTTGTTGGGGTGCCAAAGAGCCCGCGTCAGCCCATAGACGATCTTCTCGTCTACCTCGGCATCGACGATCCACAAGACGCCGACGCTCACGGTCGTCGCCTCCGGAACATCATGATAGGTGCCCGCCTTGATGGAGGACTTGGTGAAGAACGGGTGGGATCCGACCAGGCGCTGGAAGGACTGGCCCTCAATGCCGAGCAGGTCGACCTCGGAGCTGCGCGCGAGGTCGGCGACGACGGCCGAGGGGATTCCCGACATCTCGAAGAAGGCGTCGAGTTTGCCGTCGCGCATCGCATCGGCCGCGGCGGCGGGGCTCAGAAACTGCGCCCGCAGGTCGCGTTCGGCCACGCCCAGCGTCTGCAGCACCGCGCGCGCCGTGACCAGCGTTCCGGACTCACGTTCGCCAAGCGACACGACCTTGCCCTTGAGCTGGCGGAACTCGCGAATGCCGGCAGGCCGACGCACCACGACGTGCAGGGCCTCGGGATAGAGATTGGCGATCGCCCGCAGGTTTTGGACGGCCCCCTCTTTCTTGAACAAGCCGGTGCCGTGATAAGCCCAATAGGCGATGTCCGCCTGGCAGAGGCCGGATTCGAGGCGGCGGGTGCGAACGGCGTCGACATTGGCGACCGCCCCCGCGGTCGTCTGGGTGATCACGATCAGCCCGGGAACGCCGCAACTGCCGCCGCGGTCGCAGTCGCGGCCCCCCGGCGGCGAGCTCACCAAGTTTCCGATCAGCGTGCCGACGGCGAAGTTGCCGGACTCCACGGGGCCCGCACCGATGCGGAAAAACCGGGCCTGCTGGGTCCGTCCAGGGCGCACTCCGCCCGCCAAGGCGAGAAGGATCCCACCCTTTTTGACGATGTCGCGCCTGGATAGTCCGACCATACCGTGCGCCCTCGACCCGCGAGCGTTCTGACCGGCGAGCCTGGGTGAAACTCAGCGTGTTTTAACGCTGCAGGCGTGCGATTAGAAGGAAAACCGGACGTGGGTGTCGCGAATCCCACGGCGCTGTGTCGCGCCCGCCCGGTCGCCGCCGCCCCGATGCGGCTCAACGGTTGATCAGCCACAGCACCAGCGACAGCACGAGACTGGCCACCAGGCTCGTGGCCAGCGGGATGTAGATACGCACGTGCTCTCGCTCGATGACGAAATCGCCGGGCAGGCGGCCGAACCCGACCTTGCCGAGGAGCGGCCACAGCACCCCAAGGACGACCAGGAGAATGCCCAGCACAATGAGAAACCGCTGCATGGCACCTCGACGCTCGGCCCGGGGCATCTAATGCCCGCCGCGGCCGGATCAATGAGCGCTATCACGCCATTGATCGGCCGTCATTTCCGACGGGCCGGTGCGGCGTTCGCGCCGGGCAAGAGGGCGCTCACGATCGCCTCCCATTCCGCCGCCAGGGGGCCGGTCCCCGGGGTCCGCCCGGCCCGCCGATACCAATACGCGGCATTGCCGTGATCGCCTTCGGCCCGATGCAGATAGCCGTGCACCCAGGCACAGGCCAGGTCGTCGTGCTCCTGGGCGACCTCGTGCGCTCTGCTCCAATCCCCCTTGGCGGCCCACCACAATGCCCGGACCGGCGGCGAGGTGCCCGGTGGCGGACCGTCCGCGGTCAGCGAGTCCTTGAACGCGGCGAGCGGCATGGCCGCTCAAAACCCCTTCAGCACCAGGTTGGTGTGCTCGACCTCGGGCGCCCCGTCGAAGCATTGGGCAACCAGCGCCCGCCACGCCTGGAAGTCCTGCGAGCCGCGGAAATCGACCGTGTGATTCTCGACCGTCTGCCAGCGCACGAACAGCCGATAGCGACTCGGCTTCTCGATCGAGCGCTGCAGCTCGACGCCCTTGCAGCCTTTGGCGCGCTGAAAGATCGGCACCGCTTTCTTCACACCGGCCTCGAACTCGGCCTCGGATCCAGGCTTCACCGCGATCTGCGCAATCTCCAGAATCATGGGCTCCTCCAGTTTTGCGTGTTTGCACCGTTTGAGGTGGCTTGATCACCGCTTCGGACTCTTGCGCAAGTCGTGGATCAGTATCGCCGCCGTGGCGGCCACGTTCAGCGACTGGACCCACCCCGATCCCGGCAGTGTCACGACTTCGTCACAGGCCGCCAGAGACGCCGCGTCGAGCCCCGCCTCCTCGTTGCCGAGCACGATCGCGATCGGCCGGTCGCGCGGCAGCGTCGCGAGAGCGCGGCCCTGCCCGAGTGCCGTGCCCACCACGCGATAGCCGGCCTTCAAGCCCTTCAGCGTCGCCGGCATGGCCGTCGCCCGATAGAGCTGAACGAACTCGAGGCCGCCTTCGGCGACACGATGCGCCGCGTCCGACGGGCCGGCCTGGGCTGGATGGTCGGATATGACCAGGCGGTCAATTCCGAAAAACGCCGCCGTCCGTACGACCGCTCCCAGATTGTGCGGATTGCTCAAGCCGTGGAGCACCACCAGCAACGGAACGGCGCTGACCCACGCCGCCGCAACGGCGGGATCCAACGGAAGTACGGGCTGCGGCCGGGCCAGCGCCACAATCCCGCCATGCATCGCTGTTCCCGCGATGCGCGCCAGCTCGTCGCCGTTGACCTCGCGGAACGGCTTTCGGCGCCGGGCGAGGGTCGAACAGAACGCCGACGCCTCGACCCGCCGTTCGGGGAGGAAGAACAGGCGCTCGACCCGCTCCGGCGACCGGGCGAACAAGGCCCCGACGGCGGCCTGCCCTGACACCCGGGTGAGGTCCATCTGCCCGGTGGGCCGCGCCGGACGGGACCTCTTTCGCACGCGCTGCTGCCGGCGCGGTCTCACCCGAGCGCGTCCTGGATAAGATGCGCCCCGATGTCAGCGGGCTTGGGTTTGATTGGCTTTTCCTCCTCGCCGGCCATCATGCGCTGAACAAGTAAGCGACTCTGAACATTGGCAAGTTTGACCTTCACCAGACCGGTGGCGCCGCCAAGTCGCGGGTAGTGCGCCGTGTCGACCGGCTTCTCCTTCCGGCCAAGTCGCTCGAGTGCGGTGGCCTCGTCGATCTCCGCCGATTGCGCCTTCACCAACCGCCAATCCGATTCGCCGCAGAACTTTGCGGCGTTCAGCGACTCGACGGCCGACTCGGCCGAGTCGTTTGTGACAGCAACTTTGTACAAGTGCGCCGTCAGCCCGACGTCGGAGCCCCACTGCTGCAGGTTCTGGCTTCGCGACACGTAGATTGTGGCCATATTTCGTCCCTTTTTTGTCTCCGAGTCGCTGTGCTTTTTGCGGCGCCTCTCGGCGCGCGTGCGGTTGTCGAGGCGTTGCCCGCAACCACCGACTTTATGATGTCTATCCGTGACTTGCGAGCATCCGCAACTCACCTCGCCGCAATGTTGCCGCAAAAGAGGAACAGGAACTAACGGCTAGCATGTCCCGTTGTCTGCACGAAGCTCAGGCAGGTGCGACGGCACCATACGGGGATGAGGGCTGCTGACAACCCGTACTGCAATTTGGCGTCGTTCTTGCACCGTCTGGTTTGCAAGGGTTCGCAACTGTGGCCACGCGATCACATTTTGACGATTTCGAAACAACGGGCCAACGAAGCGTTGTCTCGCGGAAAGAAGAAGTTAACGATGGTAGGGGATACTCGTCGAGTCGGGCACCAGCAGCGGCGGAGGAAGCCATGCGGGCTAGGGGCCTCACCTTGCAGCTGATTGCCGCACGTGGCGGCCGCGGGGACGACTGTCGCCCGCAATTGTGTCGCCGATTTGTCCTACCCTTTTCCCGGTTTGCTCACCATGTCCTAAGGAGAGGTGCACTCATCTCTCGCGGAGTGATCACTCATGCCTAACACCCAGTTTTCGGACGACATCTTCAGCGACTATTCGCGCGCCCACGAGGGCCGCCAGGCGACCGAAATGTCGCTGCGCGAATACCTGGAGGGTTGCCGCGACGATCCGATGAGGTATGCATCCGCCGCGGAGCGGATGATCACCGCGATCGGCGAGCCGGAGCTGATCGACACGGCGCGCGATCCGCGCCTGTCGCGCATCTTCCTCAACCGGACGGTCAAGATTTACCCGGCGTTCTTCGAATTCTTCGGCATGGAAGAGACGATCGAGCGGATGGTCGGATATTTCCGTCATGCGGCCCAGGGCCTCGAAGAGCGCAAGCAGATCCTCTACCTCCTCGGCCCCGTGGGCGGCGGCAAATCGTCCCTGGCCGAGCGCCTCAAGGCGCTCATGGAGCACCAGCCGATCTACATGCTGAAGGCCGGCGACCAGATCAGCCCGGTGCTCGAGAGCCCGCTCGGCCTGTTCAGCGGCGATGCGTATGGGCGCAACCTTGAAGAAAAGTACGGCATCCCGGCACGCCGGCTGACCGGCCTGATGTCGCCGTGGGCGGTCAAGCGTCTCGACGAGTTCGGCGGCGACCTCAGCAAGTTCAAGGTCGTGAAAATGTTCCCATCGCGGCTGAAGCAGATCGCGGTGGCCAAGACCGAACCGGGCGACGAGAACAACCAGGACATCTCGACCCTCGTCGGCAAGGTCGACATCCGCAAGCTCGAGTTGTTCAGCCAAAACGACCCTGATGCGTACAGCTACTCAGGCGGTCTCAACCGCTGCTCCCAGGGTCTCCTCGAATTCGTCGAGATGTTCAAGGCGCCGATCAAGATGCTGCATCCGCTGATCACGGCAACCCAGGAGGGCAACTATATCGGCAGCGAGAATATCGGCGCCCTGCCCTTCCAGGGCATCGTGCTCGCCCACTCGAACGAGGCTGAGTGGCAGAACTTCAAGAGCAACCGCAACAACGAGGCCTTCATCGACCGCATCTGCGTGATCAAGGTCCCATACTGCCTGCGCGTCACTGAGGAGCAGAAGATCTACGAGAAGCTGATCCGCCATTCGGATCTGGTGAAGGCGCCGTGCGCGCCGGCCACGCTCGAGATGCTGGCGCGGTTTGCGGTCCTCTCACGTCTGAAGGAGCACGAGAACTCGAACCTCTACTCCAAGATGCGGGTCTACGACGGCGAGAGCATCAAGGAGACCGATCCCAAGGCCAAGCCGATGCAGGAGTATCGGGACGCAGCCGGGGTCGACGAAGCCATGGAAGGCATCTCGACGCGCTTCTCGTTCAAGGTGCTGTCGCAGACCTTCAATTACGACACCAACGAGGTCGCCGCCGATCCGGTGCACCTGATGTACATCCTGGAGCAAGCGATCCGGCGCGAGCAGTTCCCCGATGAGACCGAGAAGAAGTATCTCGAGTTCATCAAGGGCGAGCTGGCGCCGCGCTACGCCGAGTTCATCGGCAACGAGATTCAGAAGGCCTACCTCGAGTCGTATCACGACTACGGGCAGAACCTGTTCGACCGCTATGTCGACTACGCCGACGCATGGGTCGAAGACCAGGACTTCAAGGATCCGGATACCGGACAGCTGCTGAACCGCGAGCTGCTCAACCAGGAGCTCTCGAAGATCGAGAAGCCGGCCGGGATCGCCAACCCCAAGGACTTCCGCAACGAGGTAGTGAAGTTCGCGTTGCGCGCGCGCGCCCAGAATAACGGCAAGAACCCATCCTGGACGTCGTACGAGAAGCTGCGCGAAGTGATCGAGCGACGGATGTTCAGCCAGGTGGAAGACCTGCTGCCGGTGATCAGCTTCGGCTCCAAGAAGGACTCGGAGACCGAGAAGAAGCACACGGAATTCGTCTCGCGCATGACGGCCCGCGGCTACACCGAGCGGCAGGTGCGGCGGCTGGTCGAGTGGTACATGCGTGTCAAACAGGCTGGGTGACGCTCCGCCGCGGGGCATTCGGAGAGGGGGAAGGCAGGACTTAAGTGAACATCATTGACCGACGCCTTAATCCGAAGGGCAAGAGTCTCACTAACCGGCAGCGCTTTTTGCGCCGCGCCCGGCGCCACATCCAGGACGCGATGCGCGACGTGGTCCGCGGCCGCGGGATCGCGGACGTGGCGGACGGCGAGAAGATCGCCATTCCCGCAGACGACTTGCGCGAGCCCGCGTTCCACAACGCCCGCGAAGGCGGGGTGCGCGACTACGTGCTGCCGGGCAATAAGGAGTATCTGCGCGGCGACCGCATTCCCCGGCCCGAGAAGGACGGCGGCGGCGGTGGCTCGCAGGGCAGCCCCGACGGCGACGGCGAGGACGACTTCCACTTCATGCTGTCCAAGGAGGAGTTCCTCGACATCTTCCTGGAGGACCTCGAGCTTCCGGACCTGGTGAAGAAGAAGGTGCAGCAACTCGAATCGCCGGCCTACGCGCGCGCCGGCTTTTCGGTGACCGGCACGCCGGCCAGCCTCAGCTTGGTGCGCACGATGCGCAACTCGCTGTCGCGCCGGATCGCGCTGCGCCGGCCGAGCCTGCGCGAGATCGAAGCCCTCGAAGACGAGATCGCGGGCCTGGACGATTCGACGGACAACGAGAAGCGCAAGTCGGAGCTGGAGAAAGAGCACGCGCGGTTGACCACTCGGCGCCGCGTCATCCCGTTCATCGATCCGCTCGATGTCCGCTACCACCGGTTCGAGCCGGTGCCGAAGCCGATCACCAAGGCGGTGATGTTCTGCCTGATGGATGTGTCGGGCTCGATGAACGAGCACATGAAGGACCTCGCCAAGCGCTTCTTCATGCTCCTCTACGTGTTCCTGACCCGGCGCTACCGCCATGTCGACATCGTCTTCATCCGCCACACCCACGAGGCCGCGGAAGTGGACGAGCAGACCTTCTTCTACTCGACCGATACCGGCGGGACCGTGGTGTCGACGGCACTGGCGGAGATGAAGCGCATCGTCACCGAGCGCTACAGCTCGAGCGAGTGGAACATCTACGCGGCCCAGGCCTCGGACGGCGACAACAGCAGCGGCGACAACGCGCGGGCGGCGGAGCTCCTCGAAAAGGACATCCTGCCGCTGTGCCAGCATTTTGCCTATGTCGAGGTTGGCCCGGAGGACCGCGACTGGACCGCGCGGGACACCGAGCTCTGGGGGACCTACAAAACACTGCGCAAGCCCGGAGCGGTGATCGCCATGCGCAAGGTGCGGCGGCGCAATGAGATCTTCCCGGTATTCCACGATCTTTTCGCCCGTGAGCAGCGGGCGGCAAGTTGATCGGAGTGATCATGAACAGACTTGAGACGACCCACGCTCCGCTCTTCACCGGCTCCGATTGGGACTACGAGAAGCTGCTCACCACCTACGGTGCCATCGAAGAGATCGCGTTCGGTGAACTTGGCCTCGACATCTATGCCAATCAGATCGAGGTCATCACCGCCGAGCAGATGCTGGATGCCTACTCCTCGGTCGGCATGCCGCTGATGTACAAGCACTGGTCCTTCGGCAAGCATTTCGCGCGCGATGAGGTTCTGTACCGCAAGGGCCTGCGCGGGCTCGCCTACGAGATCGTCATCAATTCGAACCCGTGCATCAGCTACGTCATGGAAGAGAATTCCATGGCACTGCAGACCCTGGTCATGGCGCACGCGGCATTCGGCCACAACCACTTTTTCAAGAACAACCACCTGTTCCAGCAGTGGACGGACGCCGACAGCATCCTGAACTACCTGGAGTTCGCGAAGAACTACATCGCCAAGTGCGAGGAGAAGCACGGTTTCGCCGCTGTCGAGAAGGTTCTCGATGCGGCCCACGCGCTGATGAACCAGGGCGTGAACAAATATCCGAAAAAGCGCAAGCTCGACCTCAGCCGCGAGCTGACCAGGCAGCGCGAGCGCGAGCAGTATGAGGAGCTGATTTACAACGATCTCTGGCGCACCGTGCCGAAAGCGGCCGGCAGCACGACGCAGTCCGACGACGTGGCCGAGCGCAAGCGGCGCCTGCGGCTGCCCGAAGAAAACCTGCTGTACTTCCTCGAGAAGACCGCGCCGAAGCTGCAGCCCTGGCAGCGCGAGCTGCTGCGCATCGTGCGCAACATCGCCCAGTACTTCTACCCGCAGCGCCAGACCAAGGTGATGAACGAAGGCTGCGCCACCTTCGTGCACTATCACATCGTCAACCGGCTCTACGACACCGGCCGGCTGGCCGAAGGGGCGATGCTGGAGATCCTGGACTCGCACACGGCCGTCGTCCGTCAGCCGGAGTTCGACGATCCCGCCTACGGCGGCATCAATCCGTACACGCTGGGCTTCGGCATGATGCAGGACATCGTCCGCATCGCCACCGAGCCGACCGACGAGGACCGCAGTTGGTTCCCCGACATGGCCGGCAACCGCGACCCGTATGGGACGCTCCGGCACATCTGGGCGAATTACCGCGACGAAAGCTTCATTCTGCAGTGCCTGAGCCCGCATCTCATCCGCAAGATGAAGCTTTTCACGGTGCGCAACGACGCCGAGGCGCCCGACATGGAGGTCACCGACATCCATGACGAGAGTGGCTATAAGGAAGTCCGCCGGGCACTGGCGCGCAGCTACGACGTCGCGGAGCTCGAGCCCGATATCCAGGTCGTAGACGTAGACCTCTCGGGCGACCGCCGGCTGATCCTCCAGCATCGCGTGCGCAACGGCGTCACGCTCGACAAGGCCGACACCAAGCGCGTGCTGCGCTATGTGGCGAGCCTGTGGGGCTATCCGGTGCGGCTGGTCGAGATCGACGCCGCCACCGAACGCTGGCTGCACGAGCACGAAGAAGGGGACCCGGCCGCCGCCGCGACGGCCTGACGCGCGACCGCGTCCCGGCCGCCGGGGGTATTCCACCTCACCTCGTTTTTCGCTAGGTTGCGGCCCATCTGCTCATCTGTGGTCCGGTGCGACCGAATACGTCCATGCCCGATTCCATAATCATTGACGCCGCCGACCACGCCATGCGCCATTGGTCCGGCCGCGAAGATGGCCCGATCCGCATCGGGTCGCCGGCGCATCTGCGGCTGTTCAGCCGCATGCTTCTCGACACCCACAACCCCTATAAGCCGGCGGTGATGGTGTGGCCGAAGCTCGATCCAGCGGCACTGGCGCGTCTCACTTCGCTGCCGATCTGGGATATCGCCGTCCAGACCGAGGGGCATGCCTCGATCCGGGTGAAGACATTCGCCGAAACCGTCCACGAGCCGTTGCTGCGCGAAGCGCTCGACTTGGACGGGGCCGAGGAGGCCCGGCACAAGACCGTGCTCCACCACCTCGTGAGGTCGTACGGCATCGCGCTGGCGCCCGAGCCACCCTATCCGGCCCCCAAAGACCCGGAATGGGCGTGGCTCGTCACCGGCTATAGCGAATGCATCGACAGCTTTTTTGCGTTCGGCCTGTTCGCGCTGGCCAAGCAATCCGGCTTCTTCCCGCCCGAACTGGTCGACACGTTCGAGCCGGTGATCCAGGAAGAGACGCGCCATATCCTGTTCTTCGCCAATTGGGTCGCGTGGCACCGCCGCAACCTCCCGTGGTGGCGCCGCGTCGACTTCGAGGCGCGCGTGGTGGGCGTATGGGCGTTCCTGATTTGGGAGCGCATCGGCATCGCCCGCGGCATCGACGCGGATGGCAAGGCGCAGGATGCAAATTTCGCCATGACCGGCAGCAGCGCCGTCGGCACCGATCTGTCGCCGCAGATACTGATCGAGCTGTGCCTCGCCGAAAACGAGCGCCGCATGGCCGGCTACGACCGGCGGCTCCTGCGGCCGACCACGGTGCCGTTCCTGGCCCGCCTCGCGCGCCGGTTCGTGCCGGCGTGACGGTTCGTCAGCGCGTGGAGCCCGGCAGCTTCTCGAGATCGACCGCGTCGGATTTCTGCAGCTTGACGGCAACGCCCTCGGCATGGGGCGCCGCCCATGAGAAGGCGCGCGGCGCGAACCAGATCTTCACTTGAATGATCGCATCGGCGTCGATCTGCCTGCCATCATCGGCAATCTTCCGTTCCACGGCGACGGAATCTCCGTACCAGCCATCGATCGCCTTGACCTTGCCCAGCACTTCGTAGTCGGTGCCGGGCGGCAAGTCGCCCAGCACCAGGCGCAGCGTCCGGGTATGCGCCGGATAGGCCTTGACCGCGTCCGCGCCAGCGATCGGTGTTATCGTGTTTTCAGCACAGGCCGATGCGACCAGCAGCAACCCTACCACCAACACCCATTTCCACATGATGTCTCCCCCGGCAGCCTGATCCAGCAGAGTCTATTTGGAATCATGCACACGATAAGTGCCGGATAACCCCAGCGCCTCGAACAGGGCGGCGTCCGCCTGGCACTCGCTGTTCGCCGTCGTCAGCAGCTTCTCGCCGTAGAAGATCGAGTTGGCGCCGGCCAGGAAGCACAGCACCTGCGCCTCGCGGCTGAGCTTTCGCCGCCCGGCGGAGAGGCGCACCCGGGCCTTGGGCATCACGATCCGCGCCGTCGCGCACATCCGCACCAGGTCGAGCGGATCGACCGGTGGCTGGTTGGCGAGCGGCGTGCCCGAAATCGCCGCCAGCGCGTTGATAGGCACGCTTTCCGGGTGCGGGGTCAAGGTCGCCAGTGTGTGCAACAGCGACACGCGGTCGGCGACGCTTTCGCCGAGCCCAACGATGCCGCCACAGCAGACCTCGATGCCAGCCGCGCGGACGGCTGCCAGCGTGCGCAGCCGGTCGTCATAGGTCCGCGTCGTGACGATCTGACCGTAGAACTCGCGGCTCGTGTCGAGATTGTGGTTGTACGCGGTGAGCCCCGCCTCGGCGAGCCGCTGCGCCTGATCATAGTCCAGCATGCCCAGGGTCACGCAGGCCTCCATGCCCAAGGCTCTGACGCCCTTGACCATCTCGAGCACCGCATCGAATTGCGGGCCGTTGCGCACCTCGCGCCACGCTGCCCCCATGCAGAAGCGGTCGGCCCCGGCGTCCCGGGCCTCACGCGCTTCGGCCAGCACGGCCGAGACGTCCATCATCGTCTCGCGCTGCAACGGCACGTCGCGCCAATGCGCCGACTGCGCACAGTAGGTGCAGTTCTCCGGGCAGCCGCCAGTCTTGATGCTGAGCAGGCTGGCGCGCTGGATGTCGGCCGGGTCATGATGGCGACGGTGGATCGCGTTGGCGCCAGCAATCAGATCGAGCAGCGGCTGATCGTGGATCGCCCGGATCTCCTCGATGGTCCAGTCGTGTCGTGTCTCGCCTGAAGCCGGTAATCGCGCGTCAACGCCCACGTGTCTGCTCCGCCGTTGGTTTGGGCCCCTGTATGGCCCGGCTGCCGTCGGCCGTCAAACCGGCCCCGCGGCCGTTAACCAAATAGTTGTGCGAATCGGGTACGATTCGCCGCATGACCTTATGGCTGCTGCTCACAGGATTCCTGTTCGTCCTGGCGCTGCTCGCCGAGAGCGCAAATTTGCTCGGGCCCCAGATGTTCGCGGTTATGGGGCGTGATGGGGCTTTGAAGGACGAGATCAGCCAGCTCCAACGCGACCTGGCCCAGATCGAAAAGAAGTTCGACGCGGCCAAGGCGGCAACGGCCAAGAGCATTACCGAGATCGAGAAGCTCCGAAAGGAGGCGAGCCGGCTGGAGCGCGAGCTTGATGACCGCAGGGCCGTGATCCCGATCCTCGTGTACCGGATCGCCCAGGCATCGGCAACGCTGATCCGCTTCCGGGCACCGATCTCGAAGACCTTGCCGGCGGAAACCGATTCGCAGCAGGCGCTGATCTGGCGGGCGCCCGGTGTGATCGAGACCTGGTCGTTGTCGCCGGACCAGGCGGCCGTGCAGGCCCAGCATCACTTCCGGAGGGAGCTCGGCTATACCGTCGGCACGTTCGTCCGGCCCGACGAGCCGGGAAGCACGCCGTCATGAGCCTCGACGGCTTCCTCTTGTTTGTGTTTGCCATCGCGTCGACGTTCTGGCTGATGTGGGCGTTGGGCCGCCTCAACGGATACTGGATCGCGGCCACGAAGCGAAAACGCGAGCTCAACGCCCAGCGCGTCGGGATGAGAGCACAATTGCTCAACTACGGCAAAGAGCTTGTGCGGCTCCAGAGTGCCGACGCCGAAACTGCCGAACGGCTCGCCGAGCTGAGGGCCGACTGCGCGAAGCGGCAGAAGGAACTCGCCGCGGTCGTGCCGCGGGCACCGCCCGAAATCACGGTCACGTCCGAATACGCCCCCTCGAAGGACGACAAAGCCTGGATCGTCCAGCTCAGCCAGCCGGTCAGCGCCCGCGGCCGCGGCGGCGCCAACAAAAAGCAATATCTCGTGTGGGCCGTCGATCAGGGTGCCGCCGCGAGCCGGGCCCATAATATCGTCAGCGATGAGCCCGGCTACGAGGTTCAGGACGTGTGGCGGTACATGTGACGGCGGCTCTGGGGACTTACTCCCCCTGGATGACCTTGCTTTCCATCGAGCCGATTCCGCCAATCTCGAGCTTCACCGTGTCGCCGGACTTCAAGAAAATCCCGCGCGGCCGGCCGACGCCGGCCGGCGTACCGGTCGCGATCACGTCGCCGGGCTGCAAGGTCAGCCGCCGCGACAGGTACTCAATCTGCTCGGCGATGTTGAACACCATCTGCCCCGCGACCGAGTTCTGCATCAGCTGATCGTTGACCCAGAGCTTCATCGACAGCTTGTACGGGTCGGCAACGAATTTCGCCGGCAGTATCCACGGGCCGAGACCCATGGATTTCTCGAACTCCTTCTGGCCGAACCAGTCGGAGGCGAATTGCGGCCAGTCGGCGCGCCGGCCGAGGTCCCGCGCTGAAAGGTCGTTGCAGATCGTATAGCCGGCGATCGCGTCCATCGCCGTCTTCAACGTCGCATTGCGCGTCGGCCGGCCGATCACCACACCGAGCTCGATCTCCCAGTCGATCTGCTTGGACGAGCTCGGCAGGCGGATCGGATCGTGCGGCCCTAAGGTCGAGTGCAGGCCGGATTTCAGGAAGAAGTAGCACTCCTTGCCTTCCTTCTTGAACTCGCGGTCGGGATTCATCTCCTTGAAATGGTCGTAATAATTCGCGGCGGCGCAGAAATAAGCGCCCGGCACCTGGATCGGCGCCTCCAGCCTGAGGTCCGCGAGCTTCCGGCCCCCCGCGGCCTTGTCGGCCGCGCGCTCGAGCGCCGGCAGGGCTTTGTCCCACTGCTTGAGCACGCCCAGCACCGTTCCGGCCTCCGAGACGCCGGCGCCTTCCAGCGCCTCGGCGGTGTCGATCACCTTGTCGCCGACCACGATGGCGGCCCGCATTTTTCCGTCTGCGGAATAGGTCAGAAGCCTGAACTCGCTCATGGTCGTTCCTCTGCTGTTGGAGTGTGACTACTGGCGCTCGATCCCTGCATCTTCCACGACTTTGGCCCAGCGCGCCACCTCGCGCGCGACCCGCTCGCGCAATTCCGCGGGCGTCGAGGCGGCCACGGTGCCGCCGAAGCCCTCGAGGCGGTCCTTCACCTCCCGGACCGCGAGGACGCGGCGCATCTCGGCGTTCAGGCGGTCGACAATGGGTTGGGGCGTCCCATGCGTGGTTGCAACCCCCGACCACGACGTGACCTCGAATCCCGGAACGCCCTGCTCGGCGACCGTCGGCACATCGGGCATCGCCGTCCAGCGTGTGCTCCCACTCACGGCGATCGGGCGAAGCGCGCCGGATTCAGTCTGCGCCAGGCCGAGCGACGTCGTGGTGATCACGAAGTCGGTCTCATGGCCGAGCAAGGCGGTCACCGCCGGCGCCTCGCCGCGATAGGGGACGTGTAGAAACTTCACACCCGCCATGCTGGCGAGCAGCTCGCCGGTCATGTGCTGGATCGAACCTGGTCCCGCGGAGCCATACGACACAGCACCCGGCTTTTCCCGCGCCGCCTGCAGCAGGTCCGGAAGGCCCCTGATCGGCGAATCCGGCCGGATCAACACGACAAACGGATACGTCGAGGCAATGGAAATCCAGGCGAAGTCGTCGACTGGCCGGAAGTTCAGGCTTTTGTACAGCACCGCCGACGCCGGATGCGCGCCGGCGGCCAGCAGAAGCGTGTAGCCGTCCGGCGAGGACTTGGCGACGACGTCCGCCGCAACATTCCCGCCGGCCCCCACCTTTGATTCGACGATGACGGGCTGGCCCAGGCCCTTCTGCATCTCGGCCGCGAGCACCCGGGCCACATTGTCGACGTTGCCGCCGGGTGCGAAGCCCTGCAACAGTCGGAGCGGATGCGACGGATAGCTGTCGGCCTGGGCAGCAGCGGTCGATGCGAGGAGCAAAAGCAGAGAGGCGAGGATGCGGTTCGTCATGATATGGCGTTTATTCCTGTTCGATCTTGGCGTCGCGAACGAGCTTGGTCCAGCGCGCAACTTCGAGCGCCACCTGGTCGCGCATCTCCCCCGGTGTCGACCCATGCACGTCGCCGCCGAAGCTCTCCAGCCGTGCCTTGACCTCCGGCACGGCGACCGCGCGCAGCACCTCGGCATTCAGCCGTTCGACAATCGCCCGCGGCGTGCCGCGCGGCGCCGCCAAGCCCGACCACGAGATCACCTCGAACCCTGCGAGGCCGGCCTCCTCTACGGTCGGCACGTCAGGCAAGTCCTTCCAGCGGCTGCGGCTGGTGACGGCCAGGGTGCGCATGGTGCCCGAGCCGATATGCGGCACCACGAGCGTCGACGTGGTGACCAGAAAATCCACCTCGCCGGCCAGGGCCGCCGTTAGGGCCGGCGCCTCCCCCTTGTACGGCACCTGGAGGAATTTCACGTCGGCTTGGTTGCCGAGCAGCTCCGCCGTCATGTGCTGCACCGACCCCTGACCCGACGAGCCGTTGGTGACCGTGCCCGGCTTCGCCTTGGCCGCGTCCAGAAGGTCGCGCAGGCTTCGCAGGGCAGAGTCGCGTCGCACGCTTACCGCGAACGGATAAGCGGTGATCATCGAGATCCACTCGAAATCGTCGACCGGCTTGTAGGCGAACTGTTTGTAAATGGCGGCGTTCACCGGATGGGCGCCGAATGCGAGCATGAGCGTGTAGCCGTCCGCAGCACTGCGCGCGACCAGCTCGGCGGCGAGGCTGCCCACCAAGCCGACTTTGTTCTCGACCACCACCGGCTGGCCGAGCCCTTTGGTGAGCTCTTGTGCGATCACGCGGGCGACGCTGTCGACATTGCCGCCCGGCGGCGTGCCCGCAATGAGCCTGATCGCGCGATTCGGATAATCTTGCGCCGCTGCGACTCCCGAACCACAGATGGGGCCCGACAAGCAGACGGCGGCCAGCGCGGCCAGACCGGCCGCGCGCCAGATGTTCATCGCGTCCCTCCCCTTAAGTCGCCGTCGGCCCCGGTGCTCAGCCGAGGGGGCCGAGATAGATCTCTCCGGCAAAGGTATCGACGGCGGCCGGCACCGTCTCCGGCCAGTTCTGATTGTCGATCTTTGGCCGTTGCGCGGCGGGCCGCGGCCGACCGTCCCATCCCACCTGCTCCATGTAGTAGTAGAGCTGGAACGCGTGGCCATCGGGGTCGAGGGCAAAGGCGCAATAATCGATGCCGGGGAACAGCTCCGGCGGCAGATGCTTGATCGTAACGCCGGCCGCCTTCAGGAAGCTCACCGCGTCCCGCAGCTGTTGGTAGTCGCCGACCTGCAGTCCGAACGACATCAACGTCGTGTGGGGGCTCAAGCCAAGCTCCGCCCGCAAGGCCATCGGGTAGAGCGCCAGCGAATGATGCTCGGTGTTGGCGCGCAGGAAGACGCAGCGATGGCCGCGCACGGTCACGTCCTCGGTGACAGCGAGCCCCATCTCGTCACGGTAGAAGGCGAGCGACTTCTCGACGTCTTTCACGAACAGCCGCACCGGCCCGATCTTGCTGATCTTGAACGGCCGGCCGAGCAGCACGCCCCCGACGTCGTACTTTTCCTCCAGCCGTTCCTTCTGGTGGATGCCGGTGCGCGGATCGACGCCCTTGGCGAGGCCGGCCTCGACCTCGGCATATTCCGATTTGTGCGGCAGGTCGGGCGGTTCGGTGTAGCGGAACGTGTGCATGCCGCCCGGCTTGCTGTAGCCGTCCCAGCCGATCTGCTCGATGCCGTAATACAGTTCGTTGACGTGGCCGTCGGGATCGAGTGGGTAGAAGTGCCAATTCGAGCCGGGATTGTCGCGACCGCTGCGGCGGATCCTCAGGCCTCGGTCCTTGAAGTACGAAAAGCCCGACGTCACCTCGCGCAAGGTGCCGACCTGCCAGGTGATCTGATTCACCGTGATATCTGGGAAATCCTTGGCGTGCGGGTTCATGGCGCCATAGGCGCGGCGCGGGAAGAACACGAAGGAATGGTGGTCGGTACCGTGGCGGGTGAAATACCCGATGGTCGGCCCCAGAGTGGCGCGTTGCTCGGGTGTGAGCCGCGGCGCGAAATCGAGCGGATCGGCGATGCGGAAGCCGAGCAGGCCCTCATAGAAGCCCCGCGAGACCTCCGGATCCTGGACGTTCACGCCGAAATGCCCGAGCCGGCGGATGCGGAATGGCCGCCCCAGGCGCACCCCGCCGACCACGAATTCTCGGGCGATCGTCCCGGCCTTGTCGTCCGGCATCGTCTCCTCCTCCAGTAGGACCAGTGTTGGCGGGGAGTATGCATCCGGGCCGATATTGCCGCCAGGGGATCGCGTGCTAAAACCGCCCGCATGCAGCCTCGCCCCTACGGCCCCTTCAAATACACCCCGGTCAACCGGCGGCCCAAGCTGACCTGGCCGGGCGGCGCCCGCGTCGCCCTCTGGGTGGTCACAAACATCGAGTTTTTCGCCCTCGACCGGGCCATGCCCGGGGATTCGAACGAGCGTCCCGCCGGCCAGGACGGGACGCCCATGGTCCGGCATTGGTCGCAGCGGGACTATGGGAACCGCGTCGGGGTGTTCCGCCTGATGGAATGCCTGGAGCGGCACGGGATCCGCAGCACCGTGGCTCTCAACTCCGACGTCTGTGACATGCATCCCGAGATCATCGAGGACTGCCTCAAGCTCGGCTGGGAGTTCATGGGCCACAACCGCACCAACACCCAGCGCCTCACCGAGGTCCCCAAAGATCAGGAGCGGGCCCTGATCCGCCATGTGCTGGACCGCATCGCCAAGGCGACCGGCAAGCGGCCGGTCGGCTGGCTCGGCTCGGGCCTGCAGGAGACCTGGAACACGCTGGATCACCTGGTCGCCGAAGGCTGCACGTACGTGGCGGACTGGGTGAACGACGACCAGCCCTATCTGATGGAGATCGGCGCCGGGACGCTCGTCTCGGTCCCTTACTCCTATGAGCTGAACGACATGGCGGCGATCGTGCGCTCGAAATATCCGACCGGCGAGTTCGAACGCATGATCCGCGACCAGTTCGACGTGCTGCATGCCGAAGGTGCGGCGTCCGGGCGGGTGATGGCGATCTGCCTGCACCCGTTCGTCATGGGCCAGCCGCACCGCATTGCCGCCCTCGATCGCGCCCTCACCTATATCGACCGTTTCGACGGAGTGTGGAAGACGACTGGCGAAGAAATTGCACGGCATTACCTGTCCGCCGGGGGCGTGTTTTGAGGAGTTTGCGTCGATGATGACTCGCTTGCTGAGCCGCCGCGAAGCGGTCCGCCTGACCCTGCTGGCGAGCGCACTGCCGCTGGCGCGCGCCGCGCACGCCGCCGACCGGCCAACCATCACGGCCGGCGTCCTGGGCGTTACGTCGTCGATCTGGCCGACGCTGGTTGCCCAGGACAAAGGTTTCTTCCGCGACGCCGGCATCGACGTCGAGCTGATCACGACCGGCCAGAGCGCCCGCGCCGCCCAGCAGGTCGCGGCCGGTGCGGTCAATATCGGCTGCTCGTCCATGGTCGACGCGTTCCGCGCCATCGACGGCGGTGGCGGCCTCAAGGTGTTCCTGAATAGCCAGGCGGTCGGCACGCACAGCCTGTTGGCGGCGAAGTCGATCAAGTCGGTCCAGGACCTCAAAGGCAAGCGGATCATGACCGGCGGCCAGAAGGACGTGACCAATCTCTGGTGGCAAGCGATGGCGCGCCACTTCGGCCTCGATCCGGTCAACGACGTGGAGCCGCTCTATTCAGGCTCGTCCGGTGCCCGCCTCGCCGCCCTGATCGCCGGCGGCGTCGATGCGACGGTGCTGTCGCCGCCGCAAAGCTTCAAGGCCGCGGCCGAGGGCTACACCGATCTGGGCCCGGTCGCGCCCTACATGGGCGAATTCCCGATGATGGTGTGGCACACCAACACGGAGTGGGCGCGGGCGCACGACAAGGAGATGGTGGCGTTCGTGAAGGCGCACAATCGCGCAGCCCAGTTCATCAACGACCCGAAGAACCGACAGGACGCCGCCGCCATTCTTTCCCGCGCTTCAAACTCCAGCGTCGACGACGCGCTCGACACGTGGAACATCAGCACCAAGGTCAACGCCTTCGTCGCCGACGGCGCGATCTCCGACAACGCGGTCAAACGCGTGATCGAGACGTTGGTGGCGGATGGCGACCTGAAGACGCCGGTGAAGCCGGCCGCGGCGTTTGTCGAGGAGCGCTATATCCGCGAGGCCAAATAAGCCGATAACCTTAGATATCTAACAAACATGCTTTCCGCCATGCCCCGAAATGCGATAAACAGGCCGTAGGCGGAACAATCCGCGGGTCACGCGTGCATCGCGCGTCGCCGCTGTCTGGGAGGTAACCATGACCGACACAAAAAGCTCGAAGCTCGTCGCGTTGGCGTTCGCCGGCGCGTTGGCATTCGCCGGACACGCGGCCCAAGCGGCCGATCCGTACGACATCCACGCCATCCTGTCGCTGACCGGCGGCGCCTCGTTCCTCGGCAAGGCCGAGCAGCAGTCGCTGCAGTTCCTGGAGAAGTCGGCGAACGAAACCGGCGGCATCCAAGGGCGTGCGGTGCGGTTCGTCTTCCACGACGACCAGTCGAGCCCCCAGACCGCCGTGCAGCTGGCCAGCCAGGTGGTGGCGATGAAGCCGGCGGTCGAGATCGGCGCCAATCTCGTCGCCATGTGCAACGCGATGGTGCCGCTGATGCAGAACGGGCCGGTGATGTATTGCCTGTCGCCCGGCATTCACCCGACGGCCGGCAGCTACGCCTTCACGTCCAGCGTATCGACGATCGACCTGTCCAAGGCTCTGCTGCGCTATTTCCGCCTGCGCGGCTGGACGCGGATCGCGCTCATGACCAGCACCGACGCGAGCGGCCAGGACGCCGAGCGCGGCATCAACGGCAATCTCGAGCTGCCGGAGAACAAGGGAATCAAGCTGGTCGCGCGCGAGCACTTCAATCCGACCGACGTCAGCGTCGCCGCCCAGATCGAGAACATCAAGGCCGCCCAGCCGCAGGCGTTCATCGCCTGGAGCACGGGAGCGCCGATCGGCACGATCTTCAAGGCGATCACCCAGGCCGGGCTCGACGTTCCGATGGGCACGACCGATGGCAACATGACCTTCGCGCAGATGACGCAATATGCGGCCTTCCTGCCCAAGCAGCTCTATATCCCGGCCGCGCAATGGGCGATGCACAGCACCGACATGAAGCGCGACCGGCGCGTCGAGGCGGCGCAAGAGCGCTTCGTCGCCGCCTATCGCGCCGCCGGCCTCGAGCCCGACGTCGCGGCGGCGCTGGCGTGGGATCCTGGCAGCGTGGTGATCGACGCGCTGCGCAAGCTCGGCCCCGGGGCCACGGCGCCGCAAGTCCGCGAATACCTGTCGAAGCTCAAGGATTATGCCGGGGTGGACGGAATCTACGACTACACCCGCACCCCCCAACGCGGTCTCGACGTCGAAGACGCCGTCGTGACGCTGTGGACCCCGGAGAAAAGGCGCTGGCTGCCGGTCAGCCAGCCCGGCGGCATGTCGCTCGCGAATTAGCCGCATTCTGGCCGCAATCGGCGGACATTCCGCGCCGGCCGCCAGTTGCCGGGCTGGGGGTTATTGGCTAGCTTGCGGCGACTTTCGTTGACGGATCCCGAGGGGAGGCGACGATGATGTCCATGACGTGGCGGGCGGCGGGCGGTGCCTTGCTTGTCGGTGTCGGCCTGTCGCTGGCCAGTGCGGCGCCCGGTCGCGCCGCTGACACCTACGATATCAATGTGGTGTTGCCGCTCACCGGCAACGCGTCCTTCGTGGGCAAGTCGGAGCAGCAGTCCCTGCAGCTTGGCGAGAAATGGGTCAACGACCACGGCGGCATCAAAGGCCGGCCGCTGCGGCTGATCTTTCAGGACGACCAGACCAGCCCGCAGCTGGCGGTGCAGCTGACGAACCAGATTCTTGCGACCAAGCCCAGCGTGATGTTCGGCTCGGGGCTGGTCGCCATGTGCAACGCCATGGCGCCGCTGATGCAGAACGGCCCGGTGATGTACTGCCTGTCGCCCGGCATTCATCCCGCCGCCGGCAGCTACGTCTTCACCTGCAGTGTGTCGACCTACGATCTCGCCAAGGCGGTGATCCGCTATTTCCGCATGAAGGGATGGACAGATCTGGCCGTACTCACCAGCACAGATGCCAGCGGACAGGATGCCGAGCGCGGCATAAACGCCGCCCTCGACATGCCGGAAAACAAGAGCGTGGTGAAGGTGGTCGCGCGCGAGCACTTCAACACCAGCGACGTTAGCGTCTCGGCGCAGATCGAGAACATCAAGGCGGCGAAGCCGCAGGCTTTCATCGCCTGGAGCACGGGGGCGCCCATCGCCACGATCTTCAAGGGGATCATCCAGTCGGGTCTCGACGTGCCGGTCGCGACGACCGACGGCAACATGACCTATGCGCAGATGACGCAGTACGCCTCGTTCCTGCCGAAACAGCTCTATATCCCGGCGGCGCATTGGGTGACGCACGGGTCGGGTGTCAAGCAGGAGGCCGGGGTCGCGAAGGCGCAGGAAAACTGGGACGCCGCCTACAAAGCGGCCGGGGTCCCGCCCGACGTCGCCTCTGCCCATCCGTGGGATCCGCTGATGATCGTGGTCGAGGGCTTGCGCAAGCTCGGGCCCAACGCCACGGCGGCCGAGCTCCGCGACTATCTGGTCCACCTCAACGGCTATGAGGGCATCAACGGCGTCTACGACTTCGTGCGCGAGCCACAGCGCGGGCTCGATCTGCAAGACGCGGTGGTGACGACCTGGGAGGTCGGCCAGAAGACCTGGGTGCCGGTCAGCGCACCGGCGGGCGCGCCGCTGAAATGATCAAACGGGCCCGCGGACGGCGGCGGGGCGGCGCGTGAGCCAGCTGACGCAGATCATCATCGGCGGCTTGGTTCAGGGCAGCGTCTTCGCCATCATTGCGCTCGGGCTGTCGCTGGTCTACCGCGTCACGGGGATCATCAACCTCGCCCAGGGTGGTTTCTGCGTCATCGCGGCCCTGGGCTATTACGAGCTGAGCGAGGTCCATGGCTGGTCGACGCCGGTCGCCTTCGCGGCCGCGGCCGGCGGCACCACGATCTTCGGGCTGCTGCTGGGTGCGGCGACATTCGTGCCGGCGCTGTCGCGCCTGCCGAACAGCAGCATGCTGATGCTGACCGCCGGCCTGCTCACCTTCCTCGAAGGGCTGACCTTGGTCATCTGGGGCAGCCAACCCTACGCCGTGCCGCCGTTTTCGGGCGAGCAGCCGCTGAACGTCCTGGGCGTGCGCATCCCCTCGCAGGGACCGTGGATTGCCGGCGTGGCGGTCCTGGTGATCGGCGGCACCTGGTATCTTCTCACCCGCACCGCCTCGGGCAAGGCGCTGCTCGCCTGCGCCGAAAACCCTTATGCCGCACGGCTTATGGGCGTGGACGTGTCACGGCTGACCTTGCTGAGCTTCGGGCTCACCGCCCTGATCGCAGCGCTCGGCGGCATCGCGGTGGCGCCGATCATCTCGCTCGAGTTCGACACCGGCCGCTTCTTCACCAACGCCGGATTCATCGCCGTCGCCATCGGCGGCATGAGCTCCCTGGTCGGCTCGGTCGGCGGCGGGCTGTTCCTTGGCGTCGCCGAGCAGCTCGCGGCCGGCTACGTATCGTCGCTGTTCAGCAACGCGCTGGCACTGGCGCTGCTGCTGGTGACGTTGCTGTGGCGGCCGCAGGGGCTGTTCATGCCACGGCGGGCGCGCC
>DASWFO010000170.1:0-2818 GCA_036394195.1 Alphaproteobacteria bacterium
CGGCAGATCTATCGCGCCTACAGCCCCGATCGGCGCCAGATCGTCGACTGCCTGGTGTGGGACGGCGGCGCGGCGTCGCGCTGCTGGATCGTCAGCGATCACCGCGGTTAGCGGCAGGCCTAAACCATTGAGCGTGAAAGGTTGGTGGGCCGCGGCGCCCGCCCTGAACCGCCCTGGCCCCGGTTGAACTGAATGACGGCCGGCCCCGTTGGTGAGGCAGCGCTAATGCGCGGTCTCACGAGGACACGACATGATCAGAGCACTCGTTCTAGCCTTGGCGGTGTCGGTGGCGGCGGTTTCGGCGGCGAACGCACAGCCATCGCCCTCCTATCCCGTCTACGACACCAGCAGCAGCTACGGTCTCTCCAGTGCCGGCATCCCGCCCGGGCCTTATCTCAAGCTGGAAGGCGGATACAGCATGGGTGCAACCTCCCGCTTCGACAATTCCTATGTCGCCGGCGCGGGGTTGGGCTATCGCTTCTTCCCCTTCTTCCGCAGCGACATCACCTTCGACTATCGCGGCGATTTCAAGGACAAAGACTTCGGCGGGGCGAGGTTCCGGAACTGGTCGGCGATGGCGAACGGCTATGTCGATTTCAACTTGCCCTTCATCCGTCCGCTGATCCCCTATATCGGCGCCGGCGCCGGCATCGCCCAGAACAAGGTGAACGGCACGACGGTGACCGTCACCGGCGGCACGGTGAACAGCATTACCGGCAGCAGCAAGGACCAGTTCGCCTGGCAAGCCATGGCCGGCGGATCGTTGTATTTCACCCCGACGTTCGCGCTCGATGTCGGGTACCGCTATTTCCACGGCGGCAAAGCGGAAGGCGGCACCGTCACCGGCTTCCCGACGCATACCGGCGATTTCGACACGCACGAGATCGTCGGGGCCCTGCGCTTCGGCTTCTGAACGCCGGCCTCGACCGAAAGCCCCGGCCCCCGTGGCCGGGGCTTTTCGTTTGCGCCGGCGTGCTCGCCGCCGCGAGCGGCAGGCGGGTTTCATTCCGGCGCCACCCCGGAACTGCGGCGCGAGCCGGCCTGTTTGCTCTCGGGGGAGCGGCGTCTCATCGATCGCCGAGGGAGGGAAAGATGTTGTACTGGGCCCTTGTCTTTCTCGTCATCGCGCTCATTGCCGGCGCGTTCGGATTCTTCGGCATCGCCGGCACGGCGGCCTATATCGCCACGGTCCTGCTCTTCGTCTTCATCGTGGTCTTCGTCGTCTCGCTGCTCACCGGCATGGGGCGGAGACGTCGGCTGTAGCCGACGCGGCGGCGTGGCTCAGCCCAGCCAGTCATGCGGCTTGCCGGCGAGCCACGCCGCGCCGCTGGCATATAGCCGCGCCACCTCGGGGCCCTTGAGACCGGGCATGTCCGTCTTCACCTTGTAGCCGACGCGGGTCTGCAGATAGGCGAGGTGACGGTAGCCCTCGGGGAACGCGGCCAGGAGCTTGGCGTCGAGCGCGAGCTTCGCGGCGGGATCGACGGGATCCAGCCGGTCCTTCTCATAGATCGGCTGGCGCAGCACGATGCCCCATCGCCCGTGCCGCTCCTCGAGGAAATCATAGAACCGGCCGGTGCAGACCACGTCGCAGAGCACGCCGTCGACGGGCGCACGCTGCATGATCTGCATCTTGGTCTGCGCCACGGCGCGCGGGCCCGCAAGCTCGACCGAGCTGCCGCCGAGAAAATGGAGAATGCTGACGCCGCGCTCCCAGCCCTCCCGGCTCACCTCGATGAAGCGGTCGGCCGGGCCCTGGAACCACGTGGCCATCATCCAGCCGTCCTCGTGCCACGCCGTGCGGAACGCCTCCCAATCGCCGCGGTCGCGCCAGATGGCCCAGTTCTCGACGACTTCCCTGACGCGCAGCTTTTGCGCCATCTCTTCGGTCATTGAGGATCCTCCGCCGCGGCAGGCGCCCGTGATCGCGCTGCGGCGCTAACGCCCGCGGCGCGGGAAGCTCGGCCGCGACGGCGACGTCATCGGTGCGGCACGCTCGTCCTTGTGGCGGAAATTGATGCGGCCCTTGGTGAGATCGTATGGCGTCATCTCCACCGTGACGCGGTCGCCGGTGAGAATGCGGATGCGATTCTTCTTCATCTTGCCCGAGCTGTAGGCAAGCGTCTCGTGGCCGTTGTCCAGCCGCACGCGGAAGCGCGCGTCGGGGAGCAGTTCGATCACCGTGCCGTCGAATTCGATCAGGTCTTCCTTGGCCACAGAAAGCTCCTAGAGAGGATGCGGGCAACCGCGCTGCCCGCCGGGATCACGCGTTCTTCAGCAGGTGACGCGCTGGCCGTCAGTCAGATTGCCGCTGCCGGTGCGCTCCACCGCCAAAATATGCACGAACACGTCCTTCGCCGAAGCGAAATGACGCCACCAAAATAGGCTGCGGCGATTAAATTGCAACAGCCCAGCCGGGGCTCGGCCGCTCAATACGCGACGGGGTGCCCGCCGCCGACTTTTGCGCCGCCCAATTCGGACAAGACGCGCAGCAATTGGATAACGAGGCGGCGCAGCCGCTCATCCTCGATCGCCAGGACAGCGAGGAGGTGGCGCTGCAGCTCGCTGTCGCCGGTCGCCGATGTCGCGACGTCCGACACGGCGCTGCTGGCCTTGCGCGCGTCGAGGCCGTCGAAAAAATGCTGCGGCGCGACGCCCAGCGCCGCCGCGAATTCATAGAGGCGGCTGGCGCTGACGCGGTTCTCGCCTTGCTCGTATTTTTGCACCGATTGAAAGCTGATGCCGACCAGCTTCGCCAGGTCGCTCTGGGTCAAGCCGCAGACGACGCGCTGAGCGCGGATGCGCGCGCCGACATGGA
>DASWFO010000171.1:0-18516 GCA_036394195.1 Alphaproteobacteria bacterium
GCTGATCCCGAGCAGCAATGCCGCCACGAACGGGCCGCGCAGGGAGCCGAGACCGCCGACCGCGACGACGATCAGGAAGTACACCAGGTATTCGGTCGCATAGCCGGGATTGATCGCCAGGATGTCGGCGCCCAGGCCGCCGCCGAACGCGGCAAGGCCGGAGCCCAGGGCGAAGGTCAGGGTGAACAGCCGCCGCGTGTTGATGCCGAGCGATTCGGCCATGCGGCGGTTGTCGACCGCGGCGCGGATCTGGGCGCCGAAATTGGTCCGCTCGATGCCGAGCCACAGCAGCAGGACCAGGGCGACGCTGACCCCGATCAGGAAGGTGCGATAGACCGGAAAAGTGCGGAAGCCGAGATCGATCTGGCCGCTCAGCACCGGCGGCAGGGCCATGCGCTGCGGCAGCGGACCCCACACGTAGCGCACCACCGCCACCGCCATGAAGATCAGCCCGATCGTGAACAGCACCTGTTCCAGCTCGCTGCCGCCATAGAGTCGGGCATAGAGGCCGCGCTCGAGGACGGTGCTGAGCAGGGCCACCACGATGAAGGCGACCAGCAGCGAGACGCCGAACGGCACGTCGTAATTGTTCATCAACGTCACGGTCACGTAGCCGCCGGCCATGGCAAAGACGCCGTGCGCCAGGTTGACGAAGCCCATCAGGCCCATGGTCACCGAGAGCCCGACCGAGATGATGTAGAGGATCATCGCGTAGGCGAGCCCGTGGAACAGGATGCTGACGGTGGCGGAGAGAACGGCGTCCATCGGCGGGACTAGAATGCGTCGTGCTTGAGGGAGGTGACGTCCGAGTCACCTCTCCCGTGGGGAGAGGTCGGCGCCCGGGGTCCGGGTGGCTTCGCCCCCGGGAGAAGAAGGGGGCGCCGGGTGAGGGGAAGCCTCGCCGCCTCGTGATTATGACAAGCTAGCGCGATGCTGAAGGGATGCCCCTCACCCGCTCGCTGCCGCTCGCGACCTCTCCCGGCGGGAGAGGTAAATATAGAAGCCACAGATCGCATCGACCGTGTCACTCAACCGCAATTGGCTCATAAAAACGGCCGCCGGAGATTGGCGGGAAATCCGGCGGCCGTCACGCTGTAAGTGAGGCGTTACTTCTTGTTGTTGAGCGCCTTCCACGGGTCTTTCACCATCGGGACGGTGTCGAACTCGACGTTCGCCAGCACGCCGTTCACCTTTTCGACCCGGCGGACGTATTCGTTCTGCACGATGTCGCGGGTCTCGGGGTCGATCATCATCGGACCGCGCGGGCTGCCGTCGTATTTCCAGCCCTTGAGCAGCGCCATGGTCTTGTCGCCGTTCATCTTGCCCTTTTGTTCCGCGACCACGTGGTAGATGGCGGCCATCGCGTCCCACGCCCCCACCGCCGGGAAGCCCGGCCAGGCGCTGTCGCCGTACTCGCGTTTCCAGTCCTTCACGAAAGCCTGGTTGGCGGGGCGGGTGGCGGCGGCCGAGTAGTGGTGCATGGTCACCACGCCCAGCGCCACGTCGCCCATGTTCTGCAGCTCCTCGTCGGTCGTGATGTCGCCGGTGCCGATCAGCTTGATCCCGGCCTGGGGCAGGCCGGCATCCTTGAACGCCTTCATGATGCCGGTGGCCTGCTTGCCGCCGGGGATGAACACGAATACGGCATCGGGCTTGGCGTCCCGCGCCTTCTGCATGTACGGCACGAAATCCTGGGTGGCCAGCGGCATGCGGACCGCCTCGACGATCTGTCCGCCGGCCTCGGTGAAGCCTTTGGTGAATCCGTCCTGGGCGTCGATGCCGGGCCCGAAGTCGGACACCGCGATATAGACCTTCTTCAGGCCGTTCTTGGCCGCCCATGTGCCCATCGGATAGGACGACTGCCACAAGGTGAACGACACGCGGGCGATGTAGGGAGACATCGTCGTGATCGACGCCGTGCCGGCGTTCATGATGACGAACGGCGTCTTGCCCTCGGCGGTCACCGGCGCCATCGACATGGCGTTCGGCGTCCACACCACGCCGGTCAGCAGGTCGACCTTGTCGCGCGTGATCAGTTCCTGGGCGAGGCGCTTGGCGACCTCCGGGTTCGGGCCGGTGTCGTCGCGGCGGATGATCTCGATCTTCACGCCCGGCGGCAGATCCTTCTCATGCTCCTTGGTCCACAGCTTCACCGCCTGGTCCATCTGCTCGCCGATGGAGGCGTTCTGGCCGGAGAAAGACGTGATGAATCCGACCTTGACGGTCTGTGCCTGCGCGGCCGCCGCGGACCAAGCCACGGCGAGTGCCGACAGGATGAGTGAGCGCGCGATGTGCAAGCGCTTGAGCTGCATGGAGGTGTCCTTCCCTGTTCGATCGGGCGGCCGCGGCATCCTTGGATCGGAGGCCGCGCCGCTCTTATTCGCCGACGATCACTTCTTGTTGTTGATGACCTTCCACGGGTCCTTGACCATCGGGATGGTCTCTAGCTCGACGTTCTCGAGCTTGCCGTTCACCTTGTCGACGCGGCGCAGATATTCGTTCTGCACGATGTCGCGCGTCTCCGCATCGATCATGATCGGGCCGCGCGGGCTGACGTCGCTCTTCCAGCCCTTGAGCAGCGCCATCGTCTTATCGGGATCGATCTTGCCCTTCTGCTCGATGATGGCGTGGTAGATCGCCGCCATGCCGTCGTAGCCGCCGACGACTTCGAAGGCCGGATCCTCGTTGTTGTAGGCGGCCTTGTAGG
This sequence comes from Alphaproteobacteria bacterium, assembly GCA_036394195.1. Taxonomy (GTDB): domain Bacteria; phylum Pseudomonadota; class Alphaproteobacteria; order CACIAM-22H2; family CACIAM-22H2; genus DATJPD01. Next base: position 2,708 of record DASWFO010000171.1, read on the forward strand.
CCTTGACGAACGCCACGTTGGCCGCCCGCTTCCCGGCGGCGGAATAGTGGAACATGGTCACCGTGCCGAGCGCCACGTCGCCCATATCCTGGAGACCCTCGTCGGTCGTGATGTCGCCAGGCCCGATCAGCTTGACGCCGGCCTGCTTCAGCCCGACATCGCCGAATCCCTTCATGAAGGTGATGGCCTGCTTGCCCGCCGGCACGAACACGAACACGGCGTCGGGATTGGCGTCCTTCGCCCGCTGCAGATACGGCACGAAGTCGGCCGTCGCGAAAGGCATATGGACCGAGCCGGCCATGGTGCCGCCGTTGTCGGTGAAGCCCTTCACGAACGCCGTCTCGGCGTCGATGCCGGGTCCGTAATCCGATACGGCCGAATAGACCTTCTTGATGTTGTTCTTGGCGGCCCATTGGCCGAGCGGATAGGAGGACTGCCACATGGTGAACGACACGCGGGCCAGATAAGGAGATTGGGTCGTGATCGACGCGGTGCCCGCGTTCATGACGACGACCGGCACTTTCGCCTCGGTCGCCAGCGGCGCGATCGCCATCGCGTTCGGCGTGTAGACAAAGCCGGCGAGGAACTGGACCTTGTCGCGTGTGATCAGCTCCTGCGCCAGCCGCTTCGCGACCTCGGGGTTCGGCCCGGTGTCGTCGCGGCGGATGAGCTCCACTTTCACGCCCGGCGGCAGATCCTTGGCGTGCTCCTTCATGTACATATCGATGCCGCGGTCGATCAGCGTGCCCGGCTCCGCGGCCGGCCCGCTCAGGGTGTTGACGATCCCGATCTTGATCGTCTGCGCCGACGCGCCGACGCTCGTCACCGCCGCGACCGCGGCCGCAGCACCGAGGACTGCCCAACGCTTCATGACTCCCTCCCGCGTGAATGCCACCTGCTGCGCAGCGCCGCTGATTCCGGCGCTTTCATTGCGGCCATCGTGGAACTAAGTCCCGGAAAAGTCAAACTGTTTGACACTCCACCATTCCGCAGCGGCCAATTGCTCCGTCTACGGAGCATTGACCCCGGGCGCGCGCCGGATCAGAGTCCGGCGGAAGGAGCAGGAGCAGGACATGAGCCCCACCGCCCGCCCATCCCCGAATCGGTCCTCCCCCAACCGGTCTCCCTTATGGCCGGCCCAGCTCGACCACATCCAGCGCACCAGCGACCGCCCGGAGGAGCTGGTGCGGTTCTACGGCGACGCCCTCGGCCTGGTGCCGCAGGAGCTCGGGCCGTCGCAATGGCTCGTCCACGGCCCGGGTCGCCGCCTGCTGATCGCCGGCGGTCCCAAGGGGGCGCAGCCGCTCAGCGTCTTCCGGGTGCAGACCAAGCCGCAGCTGGCCGCGCTCCGGGCGTGGCTGGACGGGCGGGGCATTCCCCTGCTGCCGCTGCCGACACCGCTGTTTGCCGAGGGCTTCGCGGTGCGCGACCCGGACGGCCGCCTGGCGGCGTTCGGGCTTCCCGATCCCCGGTACACCGTGCCGGCGAGCGACAAGGCGGCGGCCCGCATGCCGGCGCGGCTGCAGCATGTCGTGGTCGCCACCACCGACCTCAAGCGGATGGTCGAGTTCTATGAGCGGGAGCTCGGCTTCCTCGCCTCCGATCACGTCTACGAAGGCGGCACCGCCGATGGCGACGTGACCGCCACGTTCCTGCGCTCGGACGACGAGCATCACAGCTTCGCCGCGTTCCGCGCGCCGGAGGCGCGGTCGGACCATCACAGCTACGAGACCTCGTGCTGGAACGACATCCGCGACTGGGCGGACCATCTGTCGACCTTGCACATCAAGTTGTGGTGGGGCCCCGGGCGCCACGGCCCCGGCAACAACCTGTTCTTCATGGTCGAGGATCCCGACGGCCACAAGGTCGAATGGTCGGCCGAGCTCGAGCACATCCCGCAGGAGAACGGTCCACGCTCGTGGACGCACGAGGAGCGCACGCTCAACTACTGGGGCCAATCCTGGATGCGCAGCTGACGGCCCGCCGGCGAGACCCACCCTTCCGTCATGCCCCGCTTTATGCGGGGGCCATCCACGTCGCTCAGCGGGTGAGATGAACCCGTGCCGCACCACGCACCAATCGTCATGCCCGGACTTGTTCAGACTTGTTCCGGGCATCCACGTGGTTCGGCGTGCCGGTCGCGCGGCGTATAATGCCGTCATGACGAAGCAACAGGTGAAGGACATCCTCGACCGGGTGCTGGGGTGGCCGGAGGCGGACCAGGCGAAGGTCGTGCGGTTCGTCCAGCAGGTAGAGGAATGGCGCGGCAAAGATGACCTGACCGACGAAGACTGGAAGATCATTGAAGAGCGCGCAGCCCGCCGCGACCTGGCGAGCGATGAAGAGGTTGAAGCAGTGTTCCGGCGCTACCGTGGCCCGTGAAGCTTCGCTATGAACGCGGCTTCCTAGCCGTTACGCGTTGTCGCCAGCGCGCTGCGTGTCGGCGGCCGTGGATGCAGGCGACGACAAGGATCTCTGCGTCCGAGACAACATAGATCAGGCTATACGGATAACGTCGCAAGACGGCCCGCCGAGCGACTCCGAACACGACGGGGAATGCCGCAGGATTTCGCTGCACGGCGGCAAGGGCTGCATCCAAGGCACCTAAGAGTCCTGCCCCGAGCCCGCGTCCCCGCGCTTCATACCATTCAACGGCTTCGGCCAGCTCGCTTTCAACCTCCGGTCGAAACCGGATGGCGCGTGTCATCCCAGGCGGGACCAAAGCCTCGCTCGAATCTCGTCCCAACTCGTGGCCGTGCCAGGATCCCGCGCGTGCTCGGCTAGACGGCGTTCGATTTCGACGCGTTGGGCGTCGGAAAGCGGCGGCAGGCTGTCCGGCTGCGCGGCCACGCTGTCCCACAGATCTTCGGCGAGCTGAATCCGCTCCGCCGGCGTCAGCCTCAAGAGTTGGGCTACCAGGGATTCGTCCATAGGTTTGTCCTGCATTCTTTGGTGATTCTCGCAGCACCGAACCGTGCCGACAAGCCCGAAAGGGGGCGGCCGTCCGGCCGCCGGACGGCAATCGGGCACGTTTCTCGGCTCGCGCATGCGCTTCATCGACAAAGTTGCGCGGCTGCCGGTAACCCTGTAATTGAAACAGCGGTTATGACATCGCGGGCAAGCGGTGCCCGCCTTCGGGGGAGGGGCACTAAGTCTATGAAATTTATCAGCTATCTCTATCAGAAAAAACCGAGCTACGGCGTCGTGGTGGGCGACGGCGTGGTCGATCTCGGCAAGAAATTCGGCAAGAAATTTCCCACCCTGCGGACGGCCCTGCTGGGCGGCGCCTTGAACACGTTGAAGAAGGCGGCCAAGGGCAAGAAGCCGACCATCAAGCTGTCCAAGGTCCAGCTCCTGCCGGTGATCCCGGACGCGCGCAAGATCGTCTGCGTCGGCCTCAATTATCGCGAGCATCGCGCCGAGACCGGCCGCCCCGACACCGTGCATCCGACGCTGTTCAACCGCTGGGCCGACAGTCAGGTCGCCCACGACCAGCCGATGTTGAAGCCCAAGGAATCGGATAAATTCGATTGGGAAGGCGAGCTCGCCGTCATCATCGGCAAGGAAGGCCGGCGCATTCCGCGCGAGAAGGCGATGAGCTACGTCGCCGGCTACTCCTGCTACAACGACGGCAGCGTGCGCGACTGGCAGCGCCACACCAGCCAGTTCATGCCGGGCAAGAACTTCCCGGCCACCGGCGCCTTCGGCCCGTGGATGGTCACCACCGACGAGCTCAAGGACATCACCAAGCAGACGCTGACCACGCGGCTGAACGGGGTGGTCAAGCAGCAGGCGACCATCGACATGATGATCTTCGACATCCCCGAGCAGATCGCCTACATCTCGACCTGGACGCCGCTCCGCCCGGGCGACGTCATCGTCACCGGCACGCCCGGCGGCGTCGGCTTCGCGCGCAACCCGCCCGAGTTCATGAAGATCGGCGACACCGTCGAGGTCGACATCACCGGCGTCGGCGTGTTGCGCAACGTCATCAAGGGAGACTGAACCCGCCGAAGCGGCTTAAATCCCGGCCGGGCCATCCCCGGCCGGGATTTTCTTTTGCGCCGCCGTCTTGCCAATCACCTCTCCCACGGGGAGAGGTCGCGAGCGCCCTAAATCTTTTTCAGGGGGCGAAGCCCCCTGCACCCCGGGAGCGGGTGAGGGGCAACGCGTTCAGCGCCGCGCCGGTATGTTGTCGGCGTGAAACGGCGAAGCTTCCCCTCACCCGGCGCTTCGCGCCGACCTCTCCCAACGGGAGAGGTGAATAGGCTCGGGTCGAACCACATCGCCGATATTCCACCCGAGCAGAATTGGCTCTAATTTCCCTCCCCATGCCAGGCTCCCTCACGATCCGGCCGATCGCGCCCCAGGACGTGCCCGCCGCCGACCGGGTTCACCGCCTGGCCTTCGGCACATTTTTTGGCCTGCCCGATCCGACCAAATTCCGCGGCGACGCCGAGGTGATCCGCACCCGCGCCGCGGCCGACGCGGCCGTGGTGCTGGTGGCCGAGCAGGATGGCCAGATCATCGGCAGCGCGCTCGGTATGGACTGGGGCAGCGTGTTCATCGTCGGGCCTGTGACCGTGCATCCCGAGCAGTGGAGCCGCGGCGTTGCCCGTCTGTTGATGGCGGAGATGGACCGCTTGATCGCCGCCCGGCCGGTGACCCTGACCGGGTTGTTCACCCACCCGGCCAGCACCAAGCACGTGCGGCTCTACGAGAGTTACGGCTTCGTGCCGCAGTTCATCACCGGCGTGATGTCGAAGCCCGTCGAGCCAACGGCCGCCGGTGGCGCGCCCTCGCTCTACTCGGCCTTGTCGCCGACCGCGCGGGAGGAAACGCTGCAAGCCTGCCGGCGCCTGACCGATCGGGTGTATCCCGGGCTCGACCTGACCCGCGAGATCCGCGCCGTGGCCGACCAGCATCTCGGCGACACCGTGCTGCGCACCGACGGACAGGAGCTGACCGGGTTTGCGGTCTGCCATGTCGGTCCCGGAAGCGAGGCCGGCGGCGGCCGCGCGTTCGTCAAGTTCGCGGCCGTGCGGCCGGGGGATGAGCAGGAGTTCCGCCGGCTGCTGGCGGACTCCGAGGCGCTGGCTGTCGCGCGCCAGGCCGGCCGTCTGATCGCCGGCGTCAACAGCGGGCGGCGCGCCGCATACCGGGTGATGCAGGCCTGCGGGTTCCGCGCCGACATGAACGGAATCGCCATGCATCGGCCGGACCAGCCGGGATATAACCGGCCCGAGATCTTTGCGATCGACGACTGGCGCTGACGCGGGCGTTGCAGCGGAACAAGGAGAAGCGGGAATGGCCGTGGTGAGCGAGTATCGCCGGCGCATCGAATGGGGCGATTGCGATCCCGCCCGCATCGTCTTCTATCCGAATTACTTCGCGTGGTTCGACGACGCGACGTGGCGTCTCTTTGCCAAGGTCGGCCTGACGCCTGACGTCCTCGTCGACCAATATCGCTTCGCCGGCATGCCGATCGGCGAGGCCAAGGCGAAGTTCAGCGGCCCGTCGCGCTTCTTCGAGGAGATCGTCATCGAGAGCCACGTCGCTGCTTGGCGCGACAAGAGCTTCGATGTCGTGCATCAGATCAAGAATGCCGGCCTCCTGGTCGTCGAGGGGATGGAGACCCGCATCTGGTGCGAGCCCCACCCCGACGACCCGAAGCGGCTGAAGGCCCGGCCGGTGCCGCGCGCCATCGTCGAGAAGCTCAGCGGGTCGCCGTCACGCTTATAGAGCGAGTTCGTGGAGCGCGGGCTCGGCGCAGTTCCGCTTGGCCCTGCGGACCTCAGCCGAATCCCACGCCCGGTTCGAGATGCTCAAAACCGGACCTTCGGCGATATCACGTCTGCCGCTCGTCACTTGCCTCAACGCCGGGCAAACGGAACGTCCTTGACTCAATCCAGCCGGCCTCGGAATATAATTATATAATTTTAGAGTGCGGCCGGGATCGGATCGGTCTGGGGGAAAGTCGAGAATCTAAAGTCGAGAATCTGGTGTGCGCGTCCTGGCGGCGTTCGTTCAGACGTCCGCGTCCAGCGCGTACGTGGATGCCATGAGACCGATGCCATGAGACCACGGAGCAAATGCCTTGCCCCATAACGGCCATCTGCAGCGTTTCGCTCGAATTCGCGATCGCTTCCCGGGCGCCAAGACGGGGCCCTATCTCGACGTTTCTGCGCGCGGCCTTCTCTATGACGGCGCCCGGGCGGCAATCGATGCCTATCTCGACCACAACGCTGCGGGATCCCTCGATAAGAGCGCGCTGTTCGCGGGCGTTGAAAAGACCCGCGGACTTTTTGCGTCGTTGATTCGCGCCGAGCCGGACGAGATCGCATTCACGCGCAACGTGACGGACAGCATCGCGACGTTCGGAGCCTCGCTGCCTTGGCGGCCGGGCGACAATGTCGTCGTCTGCGAGTCGCTCGAGCACCCGGCCAACGTTTTTCCCTGGTACGGCCTCGGCCGGCGTCTCGGCATAACGGTCAAGAACGTCCCGCAAAAAAACGGCCATATCCCGCTCGACGGGATCCTGGCCGAGATCGACGACGCGACCCGGGTTGTCGCCGTATCGGCGGTCTCCTTCGCGCCGGGATTTCGCTTTCCCGTCGCCGAACTCGGGGCCGAATGCCGTCGCCGGGGCGTGCTGTTGATCGTCGATGGAGCTCAGTCCGTCGGCGCGATCGACACCGACGTGAAAGCCCTGAAGGTCGACGCCTTGGCCGCGTCCACGCAGAAGTACCTGATGGGACTTTACGGCATGGGCTTCCTGTACGTGCGCAAGGAGCTTGCGGAGACACTGGATCCCATCTTCCTGTCGCGCTTCGGCGTCGATCTCGGAGGCCAGCACGAGGCGAGTGCCGGCGATGCCGCGTCTTACAAGCTGGCCAAGGGCGCAAGACGCTTCGACGTCGGCAATTACAATTATCCCGCCATCCACGCGGTCGGCGCTTCACTCGAGCTGCTTCTCGATCTCGGAAGCAACGAGGTCGAAGCCTTTGTCTGCGGACTGGCACGGGACTTTGCCAATCGCATGTTGGACGCCGGGCTGGCCGTTTTTGGCGGCCGACCGGGGCCGCTCGCCAGCCATATCGTTACGGCCGGAAAATCGCTGGGCTCCGATCATGATTCCGCGGCCGACAAGGACATGTCGGATCTCTACGCGTTTCTGACCGCACATGGCGTGCGGCTTGGAATCAGGCGCGATCTGCTCCGTTTCTCGTTCCATATCTATAACAATCAAGACGACATCGACCGGGTTCTCGATCTGGTCGGGCAATGGACCAAGACCCGCTCGCGGTCTGTTGCGTAAGGCCGGATATGTCGCTCGGATCGCCGATCCGAGGCGTTTTTCCCATGATCGGTTGGCTGGCTCAGCTCGACCGATCGGTGCACTCGAGGGAGTGAGGGGGCGGAGCGATGGTTTCCAACGCAGCTTCGATGCCAGCGGTCGCCCGTTCGAGCGGCTCAATATTTGGAATTTCGTTGCCGGTCCAGATGCTGATCGGCCTCGCGGTCGGATGTCTCATCGGCTTTTTATGGCCGATCTTCGGCAAAGAGCTGCTGCCGTTGGGCCAGGTCTTCGTCAAAGCGCTGCGGATGCTCGTCATTCCGCTCGTCTTCTCGTCGATAGCGCTCGGCGTCTACAACATGGGACGGGAGATCGGCGTCGTCGGACGCGTGGTCGGCATCGCCTTCGTCTGGTTCTACCTCGCAACCGGCCTGTGCGTGATCATGGGCCTGGTGATGAACGAGATTTTTCATCCCGGCATCGGCGCCGACCTGACGATTCCGGGAGGCAAAGTGCCGGCAAACGCCGGCCTGTCGGTGGACTGGGTGCAGTTCCTGATCGATCTCGTGCCGGCGAACATCGTCAGCGCGATGGCGGAGCAGAAGATCCTGCAGGTGCTTCTGTTCGGCATGCTTTTGGGCGGTGCCCTCTCGACCATGGGTGAGGTCGGACGGCCTGTCATCGGCGTCCTGCACGGTGTCCAAGTTGCCATGATGAAGATGGTGCGTTGGATCATCGCGTTCGCCCCCTTGGCGGTCGCCGCCACGATGGCGTGGCTCCTGTCGACGCAAGGAACCGGCGCGCTTTACGCGCTCGCGAAGCTGGTCGGCACCCTCTATATCGGGCTCGCGGTCGTCATCCTGCTGATGTGTCTCGTCTTGCTGGCGATCGGCGAAAATCCATGGGCCGTCATCAGGAAGATCGCAGAGCCGCTTCTCCTCGCATTCACGACGCGCTCGTCGGAAGTCACCCTGCCGATCCACATGGAGATCCTGGAGCGCATCGGCGTTCCGAACAAGGTCGTCTCGACCGTCATCCCCCTGGGCTACAGCTTCAACCAGGACGGGACGTCGCTTTACGTATCGCTCGCGGTTGCCTTCGTGGTCGAAGCGCACAACATCCACCTCGGTGTGCCCGCCTTGCTCACCATCATCGTGGCCGGTCTCATCACGACGAAGGGGATGGGCAACGTCGGCGGCGGCGGGCTGATTGCCGCGACAACGGTGCTCGTCGCCATGGGTCTTCCCGTCGAGGCCATCGCACTCGTCGCGGGAATCGACGTGTTCATGGACATGGGACGGACCACGGTGAACGTCATGGGCAATACCGTCGCGGTGCTTCTCGTCCGCAAATTCGGGCGGGTGAAGGACGATGAAGCGCTGCCCGCACCGCGGGGCGCGTGACGATTCTTAGGTTCGCTTGATCCCCGTTTCATCGGATTCCCATGACCAAAATTCGCATCGATTTGCGCAGCGATACGAAGACCCGGCCGACGTCCGCCATGCGGCAGACCATGGCGGCGGCCGAGGTCGGAGACGAGCAGGCGGACGAGGATCCCTCGGTCAATTTGCTCTGCGAGCGCGTGGCGAAGCTCCTGGGCAAGGAGGCCGCCCTTTTTCTGCCTTCGGGCACCATGTGCAACCAAGCCGCCATTCTCGTGCATTGCCGTCCCGGCGACGAAATCATTGCCGCGGAGGCCTCGCACATCATCTCGTCCGAATCCGCCGGCGCCGCGGCACTCGCGGGAGCGCAGGTCCGTCCTCTCGCCGCCGAGAGGGGGATTTTCACCGCCGAGCAGCTTGCGAATGCCATCCGCCCGCGCAAACAGAATGCGCCCGTTTCACGCCTGGTCCACGTCGAGCAGACCGTGAACCGTGGCGGCGGCGCCGTCTGGCCCCTCGCGACCATCCGCGAGATTGCCCAGGTTGCCCGCGGCGCAGGCCTTGGTTTGCACATGGATGGTGCGCGGCTGTTGAACGCCGTGGCCGCATCCGGCACGACGGCGGCTGAGTTCGGAGCGCCCTTTGACAGTCTGTGGCTCGATCTCTCGAAGGGGCTTGGATGCCCGGTCGGAGCGGTCCTCGCGGGCGGCAAAGAGTTCATTCGGGCCGCGCGCAACTGGAAATTTCGCCTCGGTGGCGCCATGCGCCAAGCCGGAATATTGGCGGCGGCAGGCCTGTACGCGCTCGATCATCACGTGGCACGGCTGTCCGAAGATCACGACAACGCGCGTCGACTCGCACAGCGTCTGGCTCAAATCAAGGGCCTTCGCCTGCCCTATCCCGTCGAGACCAACCTCGTCTTCATAGATGTTGCCGAAACCGGGAGAACCGCGGAGGCGCTTTCGAAAGCTCTCGCCGAGCAGGGCATCGGAATCGGCGTCGAAGACAAGACGCGATTGCGCGCCGTCACACATCTTGATGTGGACGTGCATGGCATCGACGAGGCCGGCGATGCGATCGCCCGCTGGCTCGCAGAGCGGTGAGCAGAGAGGCATTGCAACCAAGCAGCGACGGCCGCGCCTGCCCGGCCCGGCCGCAGGCGAGAGGAGCCATCCTGGATGACGACCGAAAACATCGAGCTTGCGCGGACTGGAAACGTCGCCACCGTCACGCTGGCGCGGCCTGAAAAACTCAACGCCCTGACCGCCGGCATGTGGGCAGGGTTACGGACGGCCTTCGAAACCGTTGCCGCCGATGGGGCGGTGCGCGTCGTCGTGCTGCGCGGCGCCGGCGGTCGCGCGTTCTGTGTCGGCGCCGATATCGGAGAATTCGAACGGACGCGCGCCGGCAAGACACAGGCCGTCGCCTATGCCGAAGTCGTGCATGGCAGCGTCACGGCCATTCAGAATTGCCCTCACCCGACGATCGCCGCCATCGAGGGCCTCTGTGTCGGCGGCGGCGTCGAGCTCGCGGCGGCTTGCGATCTGCGTTTCGCCTCGGGATCGAGCCGGTTTGGCGTGCCGATCAAACGGCTTGGTCTCCCGGTGGATTATCCCGAGCTCAGCGGCCTCATGCGCCTCGTCGGTCCCTCCAATGCCCTCGAGATCCTCTATGAGGGGCGCATCTTCGGCGCCGACGAGGCGCTGCAGAAAGGCCTGGTGAATCGCGTCGTCGCCGATGCGGCCTTCGCCGAAGACCTGGCCGCCGCCGTGGGGCGGATTGCGTCGGGCGCGCCTCTCGTCGCCCGTTGGCACAAACGCATGGTCAAGCGGCTCGAAGAGCCGCGGAGCGTCACTCGAGAAGAGCGGTTTCAGCCGCTCGAGCTGTTCGACAGCGAAGATTACCGCATCGGCACGCGCGCTTTTCTTGAGAAGCGCGACCCTGTTTTCGTGGGGCGGTGATTCGTGGCGCACAATAACGTCGGCCCGCTCCGAGGCCTCAAGGTGATTGACCTCACGCCGCGGCCGGCGCCGCGCAACCGCGCATGAAGGTCAAGGATAGCGCCTGACCATGCAAAAGCCGCACAACCAAAAGCTGGCCAAGAAGAACAAGAAGAAGAAAAGGTCGGCCGCGAGCAAGAAAGGTCGGCCACGGCGGCCGTCGCTATATCAGGAAATCGCGGACATCATCTGCGACCGGATCGTCGACGGCAGTCTGGCGGCGGGGAGTTTCATCGACGAGCCGGCCTTGGCGGACGAGCTCGAAGTCTCGCGCACGCCGGTCCGTGAGGCGCTCAAGGCGCTGGCTATGGAGGGCCTGGTCGACATCTTTCCGAACCAGGGAAGCTATGTGGCCAAGATCACGGCCGAGGATGCCAGGGAACTGATCGAACTCCTGGCGCTACTCGAAGGATTTGCCGGCGCACTGGCTTGTCAGCGCGGCAGCGACGAGATGTTGAAATCCCTGACCAGAATGCATGAAGATATGGTCCAGGCGTATCGCCAGGGCGACAAGCCGACCTATTTCAAGTTGAACCAGCGCATTCACGACGAGATCGTGGCCGCGGCGCGCAACAAACACTTGATCGACGTTCACCGACGCTGTACGCGCCGGCTGCGGCGGATCCGATACCTCAGCAATCTTCAGAAGGCAGCATGGGAACGATCGGTCGCCGATCATGGGGCGATGCTGCAGGCCCTGACGGCCCGGGACGCCACGGCAACCCGCCGGATCATGACCGACCATGCCGCCGATATCTGGGACACCGTGCGGGCAAGCCTTGCGTAGAACCGCAATCGATCTTGGCGACCCGACATCGGCGAGAAGCTGGGCGGGGCCTCGCGCGTTCCATCGTTGGTGTGGATAGTTCGTTAGCGACTGAAATCGCTGCGAAAAAGCCTTGCATCGACGTTTGCGAAAACCGAGTATGCAAGGGTTTCGCGATCGAATCAGGCAGCCGTCTCAGGGACTTCCGTAAACCCTTGCACCCTTGCACCCTTGCACCCTTGCACCCTTGCGGCGTTTTCGGCGTCACAACCAAAAAAGAAATTGCAGCCGGTTTTGCGAAAATGGAGTCGCGCTCAGATCGTGTCTGGCAGGCTGCGGCGGGTCTCAGCGGCTGTGTCGCGGTCATTGCCGGCGCCGTCGCCGCTCACGCCGTCGCGGACGACCGCCTGGCGAAGCTCGCCGAAACCGCGTCGTATTACCAGCTGATCCACGCCGCGGTGCTGCTGTGGCTGGCGGCGGGCCAAGGCGTCTGGCTGCGCGGCGCCCGCTGGCTGTTCGTGGCCGGCACGCTGCTGTTTTGCGGGACGCTGTATCTGAAAGCCTTCGGCCTGTCGGAGGCTGCCACCGCGTTGGCGCCGACCGGCGGGACAAGCTTCATCCTCGGCTGGCTTCTGATCGCCGTTCACGGGTGCGTTCGGGCAATGAGCGCTGGTCGGCGAGATTAGGCCGGCCGCCCGAGACCGCGGTCAGGCCCTCCCCATCATTGGCGCATGAAACGACAAGCTTTGTAACGGCAGCCCGTGCAGCCTGGAGACCTCCCGCGCAGCTTGGAGGTCTCCATGACTACCACCACTAGCGAACGCGTCGAGAACCTCGTCCTCGGCGGCGGCGAGCCAGGCAAGTACATCGCATGGGAGCTCGCGCGGCAGGGCCGCCGGACGGTCGTGGTCGAACGCGGGCTGATCGGCGGGTCGTGCCCGAACATCGCGTGCCTGCCGAGCAAGAACGAGATCCGCAGTGGCAAGGTCGCCGACCTCCTCCGGCACGCGCAGAGCTATGGCTTGCGCACCGGGCCCGTGACCACGGACATGAAGGGCGTGCGCCAGCGTAAGCGGGAGATGGTCGACGGCCTGATCGAGATCCATCGCAACCGGTTCGCGGCCAATGGGCTCGAATTCGTCCTCGGCGAGGGACGCTTCGTCGCCCCGCGGGCCGTCGAGGTCCGCCTGGCGGCCGGCGGGACGCGGCGGATCGAGGCGGAGCGGGTCTTCCTCGATCTCGGCACGCGGGCGACAGTGCCCGGCATTCCGGGCTTGGCCGATGCCGCGCCACTGACCCATGTCGAGGCGCTCGAGCTCGACCGTCTGCCCGAGCACCTGATCGTACTCGGTGGCGGCTATGTCGGCGTGGAGTTCGCGCAGGCCTTCCGCCGCTTCGGCAGCCGCGTGACCGTGGTCGAGTTCGGGCGGCAGCTCATGGCGCGCGAGGATCCGGACGTCGCCGAAGCGGTCCGTGCGTTGTTCGCGGAGGACGGCATCGACGTCGTCCTCGGCGCCGAGACACGGGCCGTCGAGGGCCGCTCCGGCGATCAGGTGCACTTGCGTGTCCGCACGGCGGCGGGGGAGCGGGTGATCGATGGCTCCGACGTGCTCGTCGCGGCCGGCCGCGCGCCGAACACGAAAGGGATTGGCCTCGAGCTTGCCGGCGTGGAGTGCGGCCCGCACGGCTACGTGACGGTCAACGAGCGTCTCGAGACGACCGCGCCCGGCATCTGGGCGATGGGCGAATGCGCGGGAAGCCCGCAGTTCACCCATGCGGCCTTCGACGACTTCCGGGTGGTGCGCGACAACCTCGCGGGACGTGAGCGGACGACGCACGGACGCTTGGTCCCCTATTGCGTGTTCATCGACCCTGAACTGGCCCGGGTCGGCCTCAGCGAGTCCGAGGCCGGGCAGGCAGAACGGGACGTGCGGGTCGTCACCCTGCCGATGGCCGCGGTCCTGCGCGCCCGCGCCATCGGCGAGATGCGCGGCTTCATGAAGGCGCTCCTCGATGCGCACAGCGACCGCATTCTCGGCTTCACGATGCTGGGGCCCGAGGCCGGTGAAGTGGTAGCCGTCGTGCAAACCGCGATGCTGGCGGGGCTTCCGTACACGGGACTGCGCGACGCGATCTACACGCACCCGACCATGGCCGAGGGCCTCAACGTCCTGTTCGCGAACGTGCCAGTTCCGACCTCGTGAGCGGCTGGGGGATGCGCCTTTTTTGGTGCGAGACGCGGCCACCCATCTTCTCAACGGCATGCAACCGTTTTGACACTCAGGCGGTTGTGTGTGGGTGAGCCCTGCTGCGTCTGTGACGCGGAGTGCCCTTATTTCGCGGCCGGCGGGGCTAGGGAGATGCAGAATTGCATCCGCAAAACCGACCCAGTGCAATTCTTTTCGGCGTTTTTTCGCAAGCGCACCAGGCGCTTAGCGAAACAATTGCAGTATTGCGCCGTTTTCAGGGGGGCGGGCGGGCGGGGGCAGGCAGAGCCGCTCTCGGCCGGCTCTGCCTGCCGCGTGATTTAGCGGGCGCTGTTGAGCTGGCGCTCCAGCTTGTCCAGGGTCTGCATGGCCGGCAGGACGTCGGCGACGCTCGACGTCGGCTGGCGCTTCTCGCGGATCGCGGCGAAGAACTCCCGGTCCTCGAGCTCGATGCCGTTCATCGACACGTCGACCTTCGACACGTCGATCTTCTGGTCCTTGCCGTCGACCAGGTCGTCGTAGAGCGCCTTGTAGGTGCCGGTGTCGCCGATGTAGCGGAAGAACGAGCCGAACGGCCCGTTGTTGTTGAACGACAGCGACAAGGTGAGGATCGCCCCCGACGGCACCTTGAGCTGGATGCTCATGTCCATCGCGATCTTGAGCTCCGGATGCAGCGGGCCCTGCACCGCGTTGGCGATGGTCGGCGTTTCGCCGGTCTGATGCTGGAACAGGTCGACGGTGTGGCAGGCATGGTGCCACAACAGGTGGTCGGTCCAGGTCCGCGGCTGGCCGGCGGCGTTCATGTTGGTGCGGCGGAAGAAATAGGTCTGCACGTCCATCTGCTGGATCTTGAGCTCGCCGGCCTTGATCTTCTTGTGGACCCATTGATGGCTGGGGTTGAAGCGGCGGACATGCCCGGCCATGGCGATGACGCCGGTCTCCTTCTGCACCTTCAGGATGCGCTCGGAATCGGCGACCGTGTCGGCGATCGGGATCTCGATCAGCACGTGCTTGCCGGCGCGCATGCATTGCTCGGCCTGCTTGGCGTGGATCTGCGTCGGGCTGGCAAGGATCACCGCCTCGATCCCCGGCTGCTTCAGGGTCTCGGTCAGGTCGGTCGTCCAATGCGGAATCCTCCACTTTTTGGCGACTTCTTCGGTGCCGGCCGGCCGGCCGCCGGCCAGCGAGACCACCTCGATGCCGGGGATGTTCTGGATGGCTTCGAGGTGCTTGATGCCGAAGGCGCCTTGCCCGGCGAGAGCGATCTTCATGGTGTCTGTCCCTTAGCGCTTGTTCTCGAGAATGAGATGTCCGACCGCCGTGTTGGAGGCGGGGACGGAGTAGAAGCGGTAGACCTCGCGCACCTCCTCATCGAGGGCGCCGCGCATGATCAGCCACATCACCATCTCGATGCCTTCGGAGCCCGCCTCGCGGACATAGTCGACATGCGGGATCTTGATCAGCTTCTCCGGGTGCGGCCCGAAATTATCGAGGAAGGCCTTGTCGAACTCCTTGTTGATCAGGCCGGCGCGCGGCCCCTGCAGCTGGTGCGACATGCCGCCGGTGCCGAAGATCACGACGCGCAGATCCTCGGGGAAGGACTCGACCGCTCTGCGGATCGCCTTGCCGAGGTTGTAGCAGCGGTTGCCGGTCGGCGGCGGGTACTGGATCACGTTGACGCAGATCGGGATGACCTTGAACGGCCACTCCTTGGGCTGGCCGCACATCAGCGACAGGGGCACGGTCAGGCCGTGATCGACCTCCATCTTGTTGACGATGGTCATGTCGAACTCGTCGAGGATGGTCGACTGCGCGATGTGCCAGGCGAGGTCGGGATGGCCCTTCACCACCGGGACCTTCCGCGGGCCCCAGCCCTCGTCGGCGGGCGGGAACTCCTCGGCGCAGCCGATGGCGAAGGTCGGGATGACCTCGAGTGAGAACGCCGATGCATGGTCGTTGTAGACCAGGATCACGACGTCGGGCTTGGTCTCGGCGATCCATTTCTTCGACGGCAGGAAGCCGTCGAAGACGCGTTTCCAGTAAGGCTCGGCCGATTTGCCGTTGTCGAGCGCCGCACCGATCGCCGGCACGTGCGAGGTGGTGACTCCTGCGATGAGCTTAGACACGGTTCTTCCATTCCGATTTGCTTCGGTTGCC
>DASWFO010000172.1:0-1608 GCA_036394195.1 Alphaproteobacteria bacterium
AGCGGGCCAGCGTGGCGATCAGCCACTCCTCCAGCCGATGCACATACGCGCGCACGTCGGCGCCGCGGCGCCTCAAGTCCAGCATCACATAGCCGACCCGCTGCCCGGGGCCGTGATAGGTGTGCTGGCCGCCGCGGCCGGTCGGATAGACCGGAAACCGTCCCTGGTCGAGCAGCTCCTCGGGCCGCGCCGACGTTCCGGCGGTGTATAGCGGCGGATGCTCGAGCAGCCACACGAGCTCCGGGGCGGCACCGGCGCGGATCGCCGCCACGCGCTCCTCCATCGCCGCCACCGCCTCCGGATAGGCCACCGGTGCGTCCGCAAACCGCCATTCCACGGGCGTTGGATCGCTTGCGTAAGGCATTGCCTGAGAATGCCATTTTTGCAGGCGCTTTGCCCGATATTCCGCACCCCTCGTGCTTGCCTGACCAGCCCCGATTTGCTATGTCCGGCAGCCTGTAGACGGCTGCGGCATGAATCCGCGGCTCTCCCAGGCGGTCGTGGCGGAACGGTAGACGCGCTAGCTTGAGGTGCTAGTGGGGGAAACCCCGTGGAAGTTCGATTCTTCTCGACCGCACCATCTGATTCTCGTAGGGGCACGCCGTATGGCGGATGACAGGCTGCGCGAGGCGGCGCTCGAATATCACCGGGTCGCGCCCGCCGGCAAACTGGCGATCCTGCCGACCAAGCCGCTCAACAACCAACGCGACCTGTCGCTCGCCTATTCGCCGGGCGTGGCCGCCGCGTGCGAGGCGATCGTCGTCGACCCGGCGAACGCCGCGATCTATACCGGCCGCGGCAACCTCGTCGGTGTGATCTCGAACGGCACCGCCGTGCTTGGCCTGGGCGCCATCGGGCCCCTGGCCGCCAAGCCGGTGATGGAAGGCAAGGCGGTACTGTTCAAGAAATTCGCCGGCATCGACGTCTTCGACATCGAGATCAACGAACGGGATCCGGCCAAGCTCATCGAGGTCATCGCCGCGTTGGAGCCGACCTTCGGCGGCATCAATCTCGAGGACATCAAGGCCCCCGAATGCTTCGAGATCGAGCGCTGCCTGCGCGAGCGGCTCAAGATCCCGGTGTTCCACGACGACCAGCACGGCACGGCGATCATCGTCGGTGCCGCCATCCTCAACGGCCTGCGCGTCGTCGGCAAGGATCTGGACAAGGTGAAGCTCGTCGTGTCGGGCGCCGGTGCCGCGGCGCTGGCCTGTCTCGATCTGCTGGTCGATCTCGGGGTCAGGATCGAGAACATCTGGGTCACGGACATCGAGGGCGTCGTCTACAAGGGCCGCAAGGTCTTGATGGACCCGCGCAAGGATCGTTACGCGCGCGACACCAACGCGCGCACGCTGGGCGAGGTGATCGAGGGCGCCGACATCTTCCTCGGCCTGTCGGCGCCCGGCGTGCTCAAGCGGGCGATGGTCGCCAAGATGGCGCAGCAGCCGCTGATCCTGGCGCTGGCCAACCCGACGCCCGAGATCAACCCGGAAGAGGCGAAGGCCGAGCGCCCGGACGCGGTGATCGCCACCGGCCGCTCCGACTATCCGAACCAGGTCAACAACGTCCTGTGCTTCCCGTTCATCTTCCGCGGCGCGCTCGACGTCG
>DASWFO010000173.1:0-13427 GCA_036394195.1 Alphaproteobacteria bacterium
CGGGCCATCGCCAAGCCCGAAGGCCGCACCGCCGATCTCGGCGGGCCGCTCGGCACGCGCGCCTTCGGCGAGCGCGTCGCCGCACATCTCAGGGACGCGATCGGCTGATCACTCGAGCTTGAACCCGGTCGCCTCGACGACGTGGGCCCAGCGGGCCATGCCGTCTTTGATCACCTGCGTCATGTGCTCGGGCGTCCCGCCGCCGGGATTGAGCGCCTGTTTGGCGAGGACGTCGAGCACGTCTTTGGCGATGAGTGACTGCCGCAACGCCTTGTTCAGCCGTGCAACGATCTCGGGCGACGTCCCCGCCGGCGCGATCAGGCCGAACCAGGCACTCGCCTCATAGCCCGGAACCCCGGCTTCGGCCGCGGTGGGTACATCCGGCAGCTGCGGCAGGCGCGCCGATGACGCGACGGCCAGCGCCCGCAGCTTTCCGTTCTCGAAGTTCTCGATCCGGAACGAGGCGACGTTGTCGAACAGAAGCTGCACCTCGTTGGCGAGCAGCGCGATCAGCGCCGGCGCCGACCCGGTATAGGGGACGTGCACCATGTTGGTTCCCGTGCGAAGCTTGAAGTCCTCGGCCGAGAAATGGTGCAGGCTGCCGGGGCCGATGGAGGCGAAGTTGAGCTGGCCCGGTTTCGCCTTGG
The DNA here is from genome assembly GCA_036394195.1 of Alphaproteobacteria bacterium. Lineage (GTDB taxonomy): Bacteria > Pseudomonadota > Alphaproteobacteria > CACIAM-22H2 > CACIAM-22H2 > DATJPD01. Next base: position 648 of record DASWFO010000173.1, read on the forward strand.
CCAGCGCCACCAACTCCTTCACCGAGTGCGCCGGCACGGCGGCGTTCACGACGATCACCACCGGCGAGTCCACGATCATCCCGATCGGCGCGAACGACGTCAGAGGATCATAGGGAAGATTCGCGTACAGGACCGGCGCCATGCTCAAGGTCGACACCGTCCCAATGCCGATCGTGTAACCGTTCGGCGGCGACTTCGCGACGAAATCGACGCCGATCCGCCCGCCAGCGCCGACGTGATTCTCGACCACGATCGGCTGGCCGAGCGCGTCGCCGATCCGGCCGGACACGGTCCGCCCGATCAGATCACCCGACCCGCCTGGCGGGAACGGCACGACCAATTTGACCGGCCGTGCCGGATACGTCTCGGCGGCGAGCGCGGCGTTGGCGATCAGGCACACCGCGGCCATGAGGACAACCCGCGCCAACATCAATGCACCTCCACCGTGAAGCCAGAGGCCTTGATGATCGGGCGCCACCGCGCGGTCTCTGCCTTCACGACTTCGGCGAGTTGGTCGGGCGTCATCTCTTTGATGTCCAGCAGCAGATTGCGCATTTGGTCGCGGACACGTTCGGTGCGCATCGCCGCGACGAATACCTGGTTCAGCCGAGCCACCGCGTCGCGCGGCGTCTTCGCCGGCGCGAAGATCCCGAACCAGCTTGTGGCTTGGAGCGCTGGATAGCCGAGCTCAACCAAGCTCGGCGCGTCGGGAAACGTCGCATTTCGCGTCGGTCCGCTGACGGCAACGATGCGAATGGTCTCCGCCTGGGCCTGAGCCACCACGGTCCCGAGCGGCTGCACGGCTGCACTGATTTCGCCGGCGACGAGCGCGTTCACGGCCGGGCCCGAGCCGCCAAAGGGTACCTGCCGGAGCGGCGTGCCGATCGCCTCGCCGATGAGGAGGCCCAGGAAGTGGGTCGTACCGCCCTCGCCCGCCGATCCAAAATTAGCGCCATCGGGGTTCGCCTTGGCCCACGCCGCGAATTCCTTCAGCGTCTTCGGCGGAATTTTCCTGGTGAGTGCAATGGCGTAGTCCTGCGTGCCCGTCTGCGCGACAGGCGCAAAATCCGCGACCGGATCGTAGGGCGGCTTGCTCATGGTGAGCGGCCGCACGATCACCACGGCATCCGGCGCCAGCATCAACGTGTCGCCGTCGGGCGGTGCCTCCTTGAGCAGCTCGGCCGCGATCTGGCCGCCCGCCCCCGGCTTGTTGATGACGATCACCGGGCGGCCGCCGCTCGCCTCGCTGAGGCGCTCGGCGAAGATCCGCGCCAGGATGTCGACATTGCCGCCCGGCGGAAACCCGGCGAGGACCCGCACCGGCTGGCGCGACTGCGCCTGCGCCGGCGCGCTTGTGACGAGACCAAGGACGAGCAGCGCCGCGACGCGCGCAACATTCATTTTTGTTTCCTCCCCGGGACGTAGGCTAACATGTGCCTAACGCACGCGCCAAAGGGAGGACTTCGGGATGGCGGAGACCAAGACGGCGGAGCCCTGGGGCAAGAACGTGCTCGTCGAGTTCGAGGACGGCATCGCCTGGGTCACCATGAACCGCCCGGACAAGCGCAACGCCATCAACATCGATCTCGCCCGGGAAATGGTCGAGGTGGTCGACGCGCTCGAGGTCGACGACCGCTGCGGCGTGTTCGTGCTCACCGGCGCCGGCGATGCGTTCTCCGCCGGCATGGACCTCAAGGGCTATTTCCGCGCCAGCGACACGCTCTCCGACGTCGAGCGCAGCCGCATCTACCGGATCAACGCGACGTGGCAATGGCGGCGCATGCTCTATTACCCGAAGCCGACCATCGCGATGGTGAACGGCTGGTGCTTCGGCGGCGCATTCACGCCGCTCGTCTCATGCGATCTTGCGATCGCGGCCCAAGAAGCGACTTTCGGATTGTCGGAGATCAACTGGGGGATCCTTCCCGCCGGCATGGTCTCGAAGGCGATGGACGCTCTCGTCCGCCAGCGCGAGGGCCTCTACTACGTGATGACCGGCGAGACATTCAACGGCACGAAGGCGGCCGAGCTCGGCTTGGTCAACGAGGCCGTGCCGCTGGCGAAGCTGCGGGAACGCACCCGCGCCCTCGCCAAGGTCCTCCTTGAGAAGAATCCGCACGCGCTGCGCATCGCCAAGACGGCCTACAAGATGGTCGGCGACATGAGCTGGGAACAGGCGGCCGACTATCTCGGTGCCAAATCGGACCAGCTGCAGTTCGTCGATCCGGAGAAAGGCCGCGCGCAAGGCATGAAGCAGTTCCTCGACGAGAAGAGCTTCAAGCCGGGGCTGGGCGCCTATAAGAGAGAGAAGAAGTAGCCCGCCCCCGTCAATTCGACTCGACCGTCTGCGATGCATCGAATGCCCAGCAGCTGGCCGGCGGCACGGTGATGTCGATTGTGCTGTTCACCGGATGGCGGGCCGTGGTGCCGAGCTCCAGCGCCTCGATCTGCCCGCCCAATGCCTCCAGCGTATAGACCGTGTGCACGCCCTCGAACCGATGGCCGGTGACGCGAGCGGTGAACTGGTTCGGGCAGGCGCCGTCCCTGCCGCAGCGGATGTTCTCGGGACGCAGCGCGATCTTCACCGCCGCCCCGGCACCGCTTCCCGACGGCAGGCGCGCGATCAGCCGGTTGCCCGGCGCCAGCTCGACCGTCCCGAACTCGCCGTTGCGCTCGATCACCCGGCCGTGCAGCGTGTTGGTGGCACCGAGGAATCCAGCGACGAACAGATCGGCGGGATCGTTATAGAGCTCGGCCGCGGGCGCCAGCTGGACCAGCCTGCCGTCGCGCATCACGCCGATGCGATCGCCGAGCACGACGGCCTCGGCCTGATCGTGGGTGACATACAGGGCCGTGATGCCGGTCGCCTTGATGATCCGCCTCAGATCGTCGCGCAGCCGGAGGCGCAGCTTCGCATCGAGGTTGCTGAGCGGCTCGTCGAGCAGCAGCAGCTGCGGCTGGTAGACGATGCTGCGCGCCAGCGCCACGCGCTGCATCTGCCCGCCGGACAGCGATACCACGGGGCGCTCGGCCAAGGCGCGGAGGCCGACCAGCGCGAGCGCCCCGGCGACCTTGCGGTCGATCTCGCTGCCCGACGAGCCGCGGTGGCGCAGCGGATAGGCGACATTCTGGCGCACCGTCATATGCGGCCACACCGCGTAGGACTGGAACACCATGCCGATATTGCGCAGCCGCGGCGGGACCAGCACACCGCCCTCCGGCGCCGAAACGATCGCGCCGCCGATCCGGATCTCGCCCGCGGTCGGATGCTCGAGGCCGGCGATGCAGCGCAGCGTCGTCGTCTTGCCGCAGCCCGAAGGCCCCAGCAAAACGACGATCTCCCCCGCGGCAGCGGTGAAGCTGACATCGTTCACGGCCGGCCTGCCGTGGGCGAAGACCTTGGACAGACGCTCGACGCGCAGCTCAGTGGACATGGAACCGTCCTGCTGCACCCCCCACCCTAACCCTCCCCCGCAAGGGGGGAGGGAACGGAACCGCGACGCATCTGACTCCCTCCCCCTTGAGGGGGGAGGGCTGGGGCGGGGGTGAGTCGCGCACGAGCGGAGGCATTCGTCGCGTCCTACTGCCGATAGCCGTATGTCTTGTTCCATTCCTCCATCCAGGCTGCGTGCAGCTTCTGATACTCCTGGAAATTCGGCACCCACACCTTCACCTTCTTCGGATCGAACCCTTCGGGATAGAGCGGCGCCTTCTTCAGCGACGTGAGGTTGCCGAGGTCCTTGATCATGAAGGCCTGGCCCTCTTCCGACAGGCACCAGTTGAGGAACAGCTTCGCCGCGTTCGGATGCGTCGCGGTCTTCGGGATCCCGCTGGCGTAGGGATTGAGCGGAGCACCCTCGGGCGGAAAGAAGATCTCGACCGGCGCGCCCTCGGTCTTCTTCGTCCAGATGATGTTGTAGAGAAGCGGGGCGATCGCCACTTCGCCGCGCACGACCGCGTCCGACAGCGGAGCTCCCGACGGATAAAGCCGGGGGCTGGTCGCCGCCTGCTTCTTCCAGTAATCGTCCCCCAACACCTGGCGCTCGAACATGATGCGGGTCCATGTCGTCCCGCCGGACGGCCCGATCACCTGGCCGATCAGCCCGTTGCCGTAGTCCGGTTTGGTCAGGTCCATCCAGGATTTCGGCGGGTTCTTCACCAGCTCGGTGTTGTAGGAGATCGACCACGCGAGCGTGGCGCGCGGCCACAGCTTCGGCGAGACGAGCACCTCGGGGAGATAGTCGGCGGCGTTCGGCGGCGCATAATCCTGGAACAGGTCGACCAGCTCGAGCATGAGGCCGCGATCCGAATGATCGACGATGTCGGCGGCGAGCTTGCCGGCGGCGGCTTCGGTCTTCACGCGCGTGATCAGCTGGCCGCCCGGTGCGCGGATCATCTCGACCTTGATGGTCGGGAAGCGCTTGTTGAACGCCTTGATGACTTCCTGCTCGACCTCGAGGAAGTTCGCCGTATAGAACGTGAGCGTCCCCTCTTTTTTGGCGGCGTCGATCAGCTCGGGCGGACCGACCATGTTCTGCTGCGCGCGCCCGGGCGTTCCGCCGAGGGTGACAGCCAGTCCCAGCATCGCCATAGCCAATGCGATTGAACTCTTCATCGTCGTCCTCCCCGTCGCTCTGTTTTACGTCCTGATCCGACGGGCAACGCCGCCGTCGGCGGTCCCTTTGGACATCCATTGCGCAAAGCCGATCAGCACCGCGAGCAGCAGCGTCTGCACGAGGCTGAACGCCGAGGCGATGCTGATATTGCCGCCGTCGTAGTAGTCGAGCAGTTGAACCGCCATCACCATCGAATTGCTGCTGTACAGGAACAGCGACGAGCCGAGCTCGCGTATGGCCAGGATGAACAGGAGCGTCATCGCGGCGAGCACGCCTGGCCGGGCTAGCGGCAGGACGATGCTGCGGATCGTCCCGAGCATGCCGCGGCCGCACAGCCACGACGCCTCCTCAAGCTCGCGATGGATCTGCATCAGCGAGGTCGACAGCGCTTTGACCGTGTCCGGCATGAAGCGGGCGATGAACGCCAGCGCCAGGAGCCAGATCGTACCGTAGAGGCCGCCGGGCAAACCGATCCAGGCCCAAAGATACGCCACGCCGACCACCAGGCCCGGGACCGCGACCGGCAACGTTGACAGCAGGTCGAGCGCTTTACGGCCTGGCACGTCGGTGCGGGTCACCGTGTAGCCGATCGCGAACGCCAGCGCCCCGCCGACTACCGCGGTGATCAGTCCCACTTCCATGGTGTTGATGATCGAGCGGATCGTCAGCGGATTGGCGAACAGCCGCTCGAAGTGCACCAGGCTGTACTGGCGGCTATCGAACAGGCTCTCCAGGTTGCGGATAAACAGGAACTTGCGGAACGACGCGACGATCAGCGCCAGGCTCGGCAGGACCACGACGACCGCGAGATAGACGAGCGCCAGCCCGAGCGTCAGGAAGCGCCAGGCGCCCAAATTGAGCGAGCGCGGCCGGAACGCCTTCCCGGCGACCGTGATGAAGGTGCGGCCGGTGAGCACCTTCTGCTGAACCAACACCAGCGCCGCGGTGACCATCATGAGAATGATGGCGACGGAGGCGGCGGTGCCATAGAGCGGCGGCGACCACGCGGTCAAGGTGAAGATGTATGTGGTGAGCAGCGGGATGTTACCGGGCGTGGCGAGCACGGCCGGAATGCCGTAGATGCCCAGCATCACCACGAAGGACAGCAGCATCCCGGAGATGATCGCCGGCGCGATCAGCGGGAACGTGACCGTGAACAGGGTTCGGAACGGCGTCGCCCCGGAGATCTCGGCCGCCTCTTCAAGCGACGGATCCATGTTGCGCAGCGCCGCCGAGGTGAACATGTAGACATACGGCGCGTAATACATGCCGAAGACGAGGACGATGCCCGACATCGAATAGAGGTTGAGTCGCCATTCGACGCCCATCGCTCCCAGCATCGTATTCAGCAGGCCCGATTTCGGCGAGCCCAGAATAGCCCAGGCGACGCCGGCGACGATCGGCGGCACGAACAGCGGCAGCATGCTGGCGGTCGCGATCAGGCCTTTCCACGGCGTATTCGTGCGCACCACGATCCAGGCGAAGGTGAGCCCGATGACCACCGCGATCGCGGTGCCGCCGGCGCAGGCGACCATCGAATTGAACAACGCCAGGTGGACATTGGGATTGCCGAGGACCTCGATGAAATTGGCCATCGAGACGTCGGACATGTGGATGCCTTCGGCGACCGGGTTGACGTTGGTCACCGCCCCCACCAGCAGCATCGCCAGCGGATAGAGCACGAGAAACGTCAGCAGCGCCAAAAGCGCAGCCGACCACAGCCAGCCGGCGGCCTCCGCCTTCGGCTTCGCCTGCGCGCTGGCCGGTGCCAGTGCCGGTATCGCAGTGGCCAATTTGCCTCCCTGGTCTGCGATTTTCGTTAGGCCCAAGTTAATCCAAACGGGGGCCTTAGGCGAGGTATCGAAAGTGTCTGCTGGTTAATTTCGGGGGGCGTTGGCCACCTTCTCCACTTAGTCATGCCTGCGAAGTCAGCGCATCCATCGCGCCGCTGAACCATGGATTCCGGCCAGGTGCTCGCGAAACGCGACACCGGCGCGGGAATGACGCCGGACTAAAAGACGCACGCCGTCTACTGCACCTTCAGCCCCATCAGGTTTGCGATCAGGTTGCGCTGCATTTGCGAGGTGCCGCCGGCGATGGTGGCGGCGCGGGCATCGCGGAAGTGGCGCTGCATGTCGAATTCCATGTTGTAGCCGTAGCCGCCCATGATCTGCATGCCCATGTTCGACACCTTGGCGTAGTTCTCGCCGGCCATCAGCTTGGCCATGGTGATTTCGCGCAGCGCGTCCTTGTTGTTATCGACCAGCCATGCGGCGCGTAGCACCAGCAGCCGCGTCGCGTCGACCTCGGTCTGCATGTCGGCCAGCATGTGAGCGATCGCTTGGAAGGAGCCGATCGGTCGCCCGAATTGCTTGCGCTCCTTGGCGTAAGAGGCGGCGAGATCGACCACGGCCTGCGCGCCGCCGCAGGCTGCGGCGGCCCCGGTGACGCGCTCGATCTGGAGGCCCGCCATGACGACGTCCCACCCCTTGTTCTCGCCGCCGATCAGCCGGTCGGCGGGGACCCGCACGTCCTTGAGGAAGATCTCGTAGGTGCCGGTGCAGCGCCGGCCCAGCATGTCGAGCTTCCTGATCTCCAGCCCCGGCGCCTGGTTGTCGACCAGGAACAGCGACAGCCCCTGGCGGTAATGCGCCGCCGTGTCCGTCTTCACGTACATGTTGATGACATTGTTCTTGGCGCCGGCGCCGGTGGCCCACAGCTTCTGGCCGTTCAGCACGTAGCCGGAATTGCCGTCGCGGCGCGCCGTCGTATGGATATTGCCGACATCAGAGCCGGCATCGGGCTCGGACATCGAGATCGACATCTTGATCTCGCCGGAGAGCAGCTTCGGCAGCCAGTACTTCTTCTGCTCGGGCGACCCTTTGCGCGCGATGTTGAGCCCGGTGAACACGCTCCCGCCATACGCCATCACCAGGTCGGTGCTGCGGCGCGCGATCTCTTCGGCGACGATGGTCATGTCGAGCACGGTGCCGCCGAGGCCGCCGTACTCCTCGGGGAACGGCAGGCTGATCAGCCCCGCCTTCACCCAGGCGTCATAGAGCTCGTACGGGTAAGCCTGCTCGCGGTCCAGCTTGCGCACGTATTCGGGCGGCGCGTGCTTGTCCATCAGCTTGCGCACGCTGTCGCGCAGAATGTTCTGCTCTTCGCTGAAGCCGAAATCCATGCCGGGCGTCTCCCCTTTCCGTCCTGCGTCGTTGGCCATACAGTAGCCACGAAATCAGGGGAGGAACAGTCCATGGATTTGAAGCTCGGCGGGCGAACGGCGCTGGTGACCGGCGCCTCCAAGGGCATCGGGCTCGCGATCGCGCAATGGTTCGCGCGCGAAGGCACCCACGTCGTCATGATCGCCCGGTCGAAGGAGCTGCTGGAGAGCGAAGCGGCCGCGATCCGCAAGGCCTCGCCGGTGACGGTGAAGACGATAGCCGCCGACCTCGCCGACGCCGGATGCCGGGACTCGGTCGTTGCAGCGTTCCCGGACATCGACATCCTGGTCAACAACGCCGGCGCCATTCCTGGCGGCTCGCTCGACGACGTGGATGACAAGGCCTGGCGCACCGGCTGGGAGCTCAAGGTCTTCGGCTACATCAATCTCACCCGCGCCTATCTCGCCAAGATGAAGGCGCGCCGCCGTGGCGTGATCGTCAACATCATCGGCCTCGGCGGCGACAAGGTCGATTACAACTACATCGCGGGTGCTGCCGGCAACGCGTCGCTGATGGGCTTCACCCGCGCCATCGGCGGCAACAGCCCCGAGTTCGGCGTGCGCGTTGTCGGCATCAACCCCGGACCGGTGCTGACCGGGCGCGTCGAATACCTGAACCGCAAGAAGGCCGCCCGGCAATGGGGCGACGAGAACCGCTGGCGCGAGAACTTCGCCAAGATGCCATTCGGCCGGCCGGCGAACCCGGACGAGATCGCGGCAACCGCCGTGTTTGTTGCCTCCGATCTCTGCTCGTACACCAGCGGTACCATCCTCACCATCGACGGCGGCCTGGCCAACCGCAGCCAGGGAGGCTGAGGCGCCATGAGCCGACCCTTCGCGTCCAAGGCGCTCGAGCGCATCACCGTCCTCGATCTGACCCGCGTGCGCGCCGGTCCGACCTGCGTGCGCCAGCTCGGCGACTGGGGCGCCAATGTGATCAAGATCGAAGCGCGCGACGACGCGTCCAAGGGCGCCGATTTCGCGCCGCGCCATGATCCCGATTTCCAGAACCTGCAGCGCAACAAGCGCAGCTTGGCCTTGAACCTCAAATCCGCCGACGGCGTCGCTATTCTGCGGCGCCTCGTCGAGCGGGCCGACGTGCTGGTCGAGAACTTCCGGCCCGACGTCAAGCAGCGCCTCGGCATCGACTACGAGACGCTGAAGGGCGTCAACCCGCGGCTGATCTACGCCAGCATCTCCGGCTTCGGCCAGGACGGCCCGTACCGCGACCGGCCGGGTGTCGACCAGATCGCGCAAGGGCTGTCGGGCCTGATGTCGGTCACTGGCGAGCCCGGCCGCGGGCCGATGCGCGCCGGCATCGCCGTCGCCGACATGTCGGCCGGCCTGTTCGCCGCCCTCGGGGTTCTGGTGGCGCTATACGAGCGCGAGGCGTCGGGGCTCGGCCAATGGGTGCAAACATCGCTGCTGCAGTCGCTGATCTTCATGCTGGACTTCCAGGCGGCCCGCTTTCTGATGAACGGCGAGGTGCCGAAGCAGGTCGGCAACAACCACCCGACCGGGTCGCCCACCGGCACGTTCAGGACCCGCGACGGGTACATCAACATCGCGCCGACGCCGCCGATGTGGAAAAAGTTCTGCGACGCGATCGGCCGCGCCGACATTGCCGAGCATCCGGACTATGCCACGCCGAAAGCCCGGCGCGCCAACCGCGACCGGCTGAATGAGCTCATCGAGGCGGTCACGCGCGAGACGGACAGCGCAGCGTGGATCGAGCGGCTGAACCGCGCCGGCATCCCATGCGGGCCGATCTACTCGATCGACCAGACGTTCGCCGACCCGCAGGTGAAACATCTGGGCATCGCCCAGGCCGTCGCATCACCGCAGCTGGGAACGATCACCCTGGTCGGCCAGCCGGTCAGCTTGAGCCGCACGCCCAGCCGCCTCGCCGCCTCGGCCCCCGAATACGGCGAGCAGTCGGACGAGATCCTGGCCGAGCTCGGCTATGCGAACGACGAGATCGCCGGGTTCCGAGACCGCGGGGTGATTTGAAAAGATGGATCCCCGGGTCGCGCTTGACGCTACGCGTCGGCTTGCCCGGGGATGACGGAGAAGACAAGCCGAAACGGCTTGTCTGTTTTTACAACTCTTCGATCTTGTCGACGCGGTTCGGGTAGAAGGCCAGGTGATCTTTGATCTGGGCCATCGCGGGAAACGGCGTCTCATAACTCCAGACGGCGTTCTCGGCGCTCTTGTCGCCGGCACGCAGCGTGTAATACGACGCGTCGCCCTTGTACGGGCAATGCGTCGAATGGTCGGTGCGCGTGAACAGGCTCATATCGGCGTCCTCGCGCGGGATGTATTGGACGGCGGGATAGGACGCCTCTTTCAAGGTGAGCGCCCGGCTGGTTTCAGCGACGACTTTGCCGCCCAAGGTGACGCGAACCCGGCGTGGGTTGCCGTCGATGGTGATCGGATGATCCGGACCGGGCACTTTCATGGGATATCTCCTCGTAGGCCGCCCCCCGCCTTATCCTGCCAGGAAGGACAGGCTGGGGGAACCTCCAAGGTTCAAGCGGCGGTGTAGGCTTAGGCGTCCTTGGCGCCGCGCAGCAGTTGGGGCAGCCGCAGGACGCCGAGCACCGCCCGGCGGGTCTTCGGCATCGTCCAGTAGGTGGCGCACGCCGCGGCGATGGCAAGCGGAACAGCGCCGGCGAGCCCGGTCAGCGGCGCAGACGTCAGATCCGGCGCCACTTGGCGGAACCCCCACACGACCCCCGCGACCGGCGCCGCGGCGAGCACCGCCGGCCAGATCGTCGCATAGATGTCGCGCTGCCGGACAGGTCCGGTGCGGGTGGCCAAGAAGAAGGCGGTCGGCGTGCGCACGGAGATGCCGATCGTGACCAGCGCCGCCGCCACGCCTACGGTGCCGAACGGCAAGCCGATCGCGATCGACATGATCGTCAAAACCACATCGATGACCGAAGCCCGTAACACGTCACCGGGACGGTTCTGCGACAGATACAGCAGCCCGATGACGATGATCAGAGGCTGATAGGCCAGCGCCACGCCGAAGCACGCCACGAGCGGTGCCGCGGCCATCCATCGGGCTCCGAACAACAGCCCGGTGATCCAATCGGCGGTCAACGCGATGCAAACCGCCGCCGGAATCATCAGCATCGCAAGCTTCTCGATCAGCTCATTGAAGGCCTCCCGATATCTCTGCTCGCTGCCGGTGAGGCGGCTCAGCATCGGCATGCCGACCGAATAGAACGGAACCCAGATGTTATTCTGAGGGACCATCATCAGCCTCGAGGCGCGCTCGTAAAAGCCGAGGGCCACCGGCCCCCATACCCAACCGATCACGATCTGATCGATGCTGCGCGAAAACGTCCCGAGGACGGCGGTGGCGGTCAGCGATCCGCCGTAGATCAACAGTTCGCCGAGCCGCTTCGACCTCGACGGCAGAGCCGGCCGCCAGCGGCAGAGCGTCCAGCATCCGGCGACGAGCAAAGCCGGCGAAACCAGCCGCTGAGCCACCAGCGCCCAATAACCCGCCCCGCCGAGTGCAAGCGCGATCGCGATGCCGAACCCGGCGATTTCGGCGGCGGCCTCGAGCACCGCCACCTCGCCGAACCGCATCTGGCGGCGCAGCAGCGCCCAGTGCTGGGCGCCAAGACCGCCGATGAGAAAACCGAGCGCCAGCCATCGGGTCACCGGCACCAGCTCGCTTTGCCCGTAGAAATGGGCAATGACCGGAGCGGCGAGCCATAAGCTCAGCGCGATGAACGCGCCGACGCCCGTATTGACCCAGAACAACGTGCTGACTTCACGGTGCGTGATATCGGTGCGCTGAATTGTCGCCGACGACAGGCCAAGCTCCTTGAGCGGATCGAGGACCATGTTCATGGCGACGACCATGGCCACCAGGCCGAACGCCGCCGGCGGCAGCCAGCGCGCCAGGATGACGACGGCGCCGAACTGAGCAAACACCTTCACGGCCTGGGCCGCGAACGTCCACGCCCCGCCACGGACAGACCGCCGCCCGATGTCATCGATCAGGTGATCGGTCTGCAGTTCCTGTTCATAGGACGTCGCTACCACTCGCGGCCGGGGCCGGCCGGCCGGACCTGCAGGCTCCGCCGCGACCACCAATTTCGGACGCCAATTGGGCTGAGGCATGTCTCCACGCGCCAGATTTCATGCGCAGGGTGCTGCAGTGACGCGGCTCATGTCATGTGATTGGCGGGGCCGGCACCAGTGACCACGACATGACATGATGTTTTGCCACAGGACTCGCCCGTGCACGCCGCCCAAGAAGGTATCCAACAACCGCTTATGAAGGCAGACAGCGCGCTCCGGATGCGCCAGCTTCAGTCGGCCGGCTGTCCGGGCCTCAGCCTGCGATGGACCAAGCGGGCGCCTTGCCACAATTCAACGCCCGTGCAGTCCGGGTGCTCTTGGAAGATACGGTCGGCCCACTCCAGTCCGGCGTTGTCGTCAGAATGCTGGTCGTCTTCGACGGCAACGATCTTGTTGCCGCCGCCCAAGATGTAGCAGCGGTAGTACGGCATTTACCCCGGCGCCCCCGCGCCGACCTTTTGTTCAGTCGCGGACCTGGGTAACACCGCCCGTCGCTTTGATCCAGTCGTATCAATTCGATACGAGGAGCAAGGACAATGTTCTTAGCACGTATTTGGCGTATAACTTTTATCACGTACAATCTGAAAAGCGCGACACACTCTATCGCACCGCGGACCGGCGCAGAGCCCGCGCCAGGAAGATCCGGCGGGCCGCTTCAGACCGCGACGCCGGCGAGCGCGCTTTTTTCCTGTGGTTCCTGAACGACGACGCGGTTGCGGCCGGCGCGCTTGGCGCGATAGAGCGCCTCATCGCTGCCCGCGATCAACGCCGTCTCGCCTTCGTCGGCGAGCGGCTGCAGCATCGAGACTCCGATGCTGACGCTGACCCGGTCGCTGTCCT
>DASWFO010000174.1:0-1760 GCA_036394195.1 Alphaproteobacteria bacterium
TCGACGCCGCGGCGCTGGCGCGCGTGGTGAAGGTTCTATCGCGGCGATGATTCCGATTCCGAGCGGGGTGCGGGTCTGGCTGGCGGTCGGTCACACCGATATGCGGCGAGGGATGAATGGCCTGGCGCTCCAGGTGCAGGAGGCGATGAAGCGCGATCCTCATGCCGGCGATTTGTACGTGTTCAGAGGTCGTCGCGGCAATCTCGTGAAGATCCTCTGGCACGACGGCCTCGGCATGTCGCTCTACGCCAAGCGGTTGGAGCACGGCAAGTTCATCTGGCCGTCGCCGGCGAACGGGGTGATTACCATTTCTGCGGCGCAGCTCGCCTACATGCTCGACGGGATCGATTGGCGGAACCCGCGTCATACCTTCCGGCCGGAACGGGCCGGCTAGGTTCCGGGCCTGATTTTGTAGGAGTCATCGGCCTGGATTCATGATTCAATCGGCGTCGCCATGCTGCCGCCGAATGCCCTTCCCGACGATATCGAGGCGCTGAAAGCAGCGCTGATCGTGGCGCTAGCTGAGGCCGCCGCCGCCCGGGCGCAGCTGTCCGCCGACCAGGCGCTGATCGCACATCTGAAGCTCCAGATCGAGAAGCTCAACCGCGAGCGCTTCGGCCAGCGCTCGGAGCGCACCGCGCGCCTCATCGATCAGCTGGAACTGCAGCTGGAGGAGCTGGAAGCGTCGGCTACGGAGAACGAGCTTGCCGCCGAGCGGGCCGCCGCCAAGACGACGACCGTGGCGGCGTTCACGCGCAAGCGGCCGTCGCGCAAACCGTTCCCGGAGCATCTGCCGCGCGAGCGGGTCATCGAGCCGGCACCGACCGCCTGCCTGTGCTGCGGCAGCGAGCGCCTGCGCAAGCTGGGCGAGGATGTCACCGAGACGCTGGAGGTGATCCCTCGGCAGTGGAAGGTGATCCAGCACGTCCGCGAGAAGTTCACCTGCCGGGACTGCGAGAAGATCAGCCAGGCGCCGGCGCCGTTCCACGTGATCCCGCGCGGTTGGGCCGGCCCCAGCTTGTTGGCGATGATCCTGTTCGAGAAGTTCGGGCAGCATCAGCCGCTGAACCGCCAGGCCGAACGCTATGCCAAGGAAGGCGTGCCGCTCAGCCTGTCGACCTTGGCCGACCAGGTGGGTGCCGGCTGCGCCGTGCTGGAGCCGCTGATCAGGCGGATCGAGGCACATGTCTTTGCCGCCGAACGACTGCACGGCGACGACACCACGGTCCCGGTTCTTGCCAAGGGCAAGACCGACACCGGACGACTATGGACGTATGTGCGCGACGACCGGCCGTTCGGCGGCCCGGCACCACCGGCCGCCATGTTCTACTACTCGCGCGATCGCGCCGGTGAGCATCCTCGGGCACACTTGGCCAGCTATGCCGGCCTCTTCCAGGCCGACGCCTATGGCGGCTACGGCAAAGTCTATGAGCCCAACCGCAAGCCAGGTCCGATTCTGGAGGCGGCCTGCTGGGTTCATGCCCGACGTCCGTTCTTCGTCATGGCCGATCTCGCTGAGAACGCCCGCCGCAAGGCACGAGGCAAGACGGCGGCGGTGATCTCGCCAGTGGCGTTCGAGGCCGTCCGCCGCATCGACGCGCTTTTCGAGATCGAGCGGGCGATCAATGGCCGGAGCGCCGACCAGCGCAAGGCCGTCCGTCAGGAGCTCAGCGTGCCTCTGGTCGCGGATCTCGCAGCATGGATGCGCGAGCAACGCGCCAAGCTGTCGCGCGGCAACGACGTCGCCAAGGCCATCGACT
>DASWFO010000175.1:0-8695 GCA_036394195.1 Alphaproteobacteria bacterium
GACCGAGAGCCGCTTCATCGCGGCCCTTGAGGAGCGCAACCGGGACTCGGCGGAGCGGATCAAGGCGCTGATGTTCACGTTCGAGGATCTGGGGCGGCTCGACCCCGGCAGCGTGCAGACGCTGCTCCGCAACGTCGACAAGCAGAAGCTCGCCGTGGCGCTGAAGGGCGCATCGGAGCCGCTGCGCGACCTGTTCTTCGCCAACATGTCGGAACGCGCCGGCAAACTCCTGCGCGAGGAGATCAACGGGCTGGGCCCGGTGCGGCTGCGCGACGTGGACGAGTCGCAGATGTATATGGTGGCGCTGGCCAAGGAGCTGGCTGCCAAGGACGAGATCGTCATCGCCGACAAGCGCGGCGGCGACGACGAGCTGATCTACTGAGGCCGGGTCCGCCATGCCATCCATCAGCAAATTCCTGTTCGACACCGATTTCGACAAGTCGAAGGGCGCCCCGGCGCCAAAGCCGATCCGCCGCAACTTCACCGCCGCCGAACTCGAGGCGGAGAAGGCCAAGGCCTTCGCCGACGGCCACGCCGCCGGCGTTGGGGAGACGATCAAAGACGCGGCGAGCCGGACCGCCGCCGCCTTCGAAGCGATGGTCGCACACTGCACGAAGCTGGTCGCCATGATGGACGCGCAGCGCGCCGAAATGGACAAGGTCGCCATCGCAACCGCCGTGGCAATGACCCGCAAGCTTCTCCCTGCCCTCGCCCGGCGCGATGCCATGACGGAAATCGAAAGCCTGATTGCGGAATGCCTCAGCCGGCTGCACGACACCCCGAAGATCGTGGTCCGCCTCAACGACATGCATGTCGAGCCGTTCCGTCAGCGCCTCGAGGCCCTCGCGACGGCGACCGGCTTCACCGGGCGCGTCGCGGTGGTCGGTGACCCGAGCCTCGCCCCCGAAGATGCCCGCGTCGAATGGTCCGACGGCGGGGTCGAGCGCAACACCGCCCAGATCTGGCAGCAGATCGAAGCCGCGATCCAGCGTTACACCGCCTCCGGTAGCCCCACTTAGCCGCCACGGATGAACGATTAGGAGCCCCCCATGTCCGACAACATGAATCTCAACGAAATGGAAGGCCAGACCGGCATGGCCGAAGCCGAGTCCGGCAAGCCGACCAAGACCGCCAAGGAGCTGGAAGCCGTCTACGACATCCCGGTTCAGGTCTCGGCGGTGCTGGGCAAGGCCACGATGCAGGTCAGCCAGCTGTTGAAGCTCGGCCGCGGCGCCGTCGTCGAACTCGACCGGAAGGTCGGCGAAGCCATCGACATCTACGTCAACAACCGCCTGGTCGCCCGCGGCGAAGTCGTCGTTGTCGACGAGCGGCTCGGCGTGACGATGACCGAAATCGTCAAGGTGGACCGCACCTGACGTCCCGGGACGCCGCATTCGGACACTGACGTAAAACTCGAAACGACCCGGAACACGAACGATGCGCTTGCTCATCATCAGTCCCCTCAGCGGCCAAGTGTCGGCCGCGGCGAAGATCGCGATGTCGCGCGGCGCAAAAGTATCGCAAGTCGACGACGTTGCGGGCGCGCTCGCGAGCCTGCGGGCCGGCCACGGCGCCGATCTCCTGATGGTCGATGTCGGCCTCGACATCGCGGGGCTCGTCACCTCGCTGCGGGCCGAGCGCATCCACGTTCCGGTCGTCGCCTGCGGCATCGGCACCGACACGGCGGCCGCCGTCCGCGCCATCAAGGCGGGCGCCAAGGAGTATATCCCGCTCCCGCCCGAGGCCGAGCTGATCGCCGCGGTGCTGGCCGCGGTCACCGAGGAGAGCTATGCCGTCGTCTTCCGCGATCCCAGCATGGCCGCCGTCCTGCGGATGGCCGAGCAGATCGCGACCAGCGATGCCAGCATCCTGATCGGCGGCGAATCCGGCACGGGCAAGGAAGTCGTCGCCCGCCACATCCATCGCAAGAGCCGCCGCGCCGGCCAGCCGATGATCTCGGTCAACTGCGCCGCGATTCCGGACAACCTGCTCGAATCCGAGCTGTTCGGCCACGAAAAGGGCGCCTTCACCGGCGCCGTGGCGCGACGGGTCGGGAAGTTCGAGGAGGCGAACGGCGGCACCTTGTTGCTCGACGAAATCAGCGAAATGGATCTGCGCCTGCAGGCGAAGCTGCTGCGCGCCATCCAGGAGCGCGAGATCGACCGCGTCGGCGGCTCCTCGCCGATCAAGATCGACATCCGAATTCTCGCCACCACCAACCGCGACCTCGAAGCCGATGTGCGGTCCGGCCGGTTCCGCGAGGACCTGTTCTTCCGGCTCAACGTCGTCGCCCTCAGGCTACCGCCGCTGCGCGAACGGCCGCAGGATCTCGAGCCGCTGGCCGCGCATTTCATCCGGAAATATGCCGAGGCGAACGGCGTGCCGGCCCGGGCTCTGGCGCGGGAATCGCTGGATAAGCTGCGCGCCCACGGCTGGCGCGGCAACGTCCGCGAGCTCGAGAACGCGATGCATCGCGCGGTCCTGCTGGCCCAAGGCGACAGCATCGGACCCGAGGCGATCCATCTGTCCGGCGGGTCGGTTCTGCACGCCGAAACCGGTGCCCGGCCGACCGCCACGGCCGCCGCCCCAGGGGCCCCCACCAATATGGTCGGCCGGACGGTGGCGGACGTCGAGCGCGACCTCATTCTCGAGACGCTGACCCACTGCCTCGGCAACCGTACGCATGCCGCGAACATCCTCGGCATCTCGATCCGCACGCTGCGGAACAAGCTGAAGCTCTACAGCGAGCAGGGTTCGCCGGTGGCTCCGCATGGCGGCGACGCCGACCGGCCGCACGTCTAACCACCGCGTGCGAGCGCGCCGGGAGCTTCGCTGATGGCCGAAACGAACGTCACCACCGCCTCCAACGGACAAAACTTCATAGAGCGGGTGCAGGAGATCCTGCGCCAGGGCGACATGGTGCTGGCGGTCTGCATCGTGTCCATCCTGCTCGTTCTGCTGCTGCCGATCCCGGCGTGGCTGATCGACATCCTGCTCACCACCTCAATCGCCTTCTCCATCCTGGTGCTCCTGGTATCGCTGTTCATCAGGAAGCCGCTGGATTTCAGCACGTTTCCCACCGTGCTGCTGATGGCCACCCTGTTGCGCCTCGCCCTCAATCTCGCGACGACGCGCCTGATCCTCAGCCACGGCAACGAGGGCTCGCAGGCCGCGGGCAGGGTGATTCAGGCATTCGGCACGCTCGTGATGAGCGGCAACTTCCTCATCGGCGTGATCGTATTCGCCATCCTCGTCATCGTGAACTTCGTGGTCATCACGAAGGGCTCGGGACGCATCGCCGAAGTTGCGGCACGGTTCAGCCTCGACGGCATGCCGGGCAAGCAGATGGCCATCGACGCCGATCTCTCGGCGGGCCTGGTCGACGAGAAAGGGGCGCGCGAGCGCCGGCAGGTGCTCGAAGGCGAAAGCTCATTCTTCGGTGCCATGGACGGCGCCTCGAAGTTCGTGCGCGGCGATGCGGTCGCCGGGCTGCTGATCGTATTCATCAACATCATCGGCGGCATCGTCATCGGCACGCTGCAGCACGGGCTGTCCGTGATGCAGGCGGCCCAGAATTACACGCTGCTGACCGTGGGCGACGGCCTGGTGACCCAGATCCCGGCGCTGATCGTGTCGATCGCCGCCGGTATGCTCGTCTCGAAGGCCGGCGTGCAGGGTCCGGCGGACGAGGCCCTTTGGGGCCAGTTGGGCGGCTATCCGAAGGCGCTCGGCATGGCGAGCGCTCTGCTCACCCTGATGGCGCTGGTCCCCGGCCTGCCGATGATGCCGTTCATGCTGCTGGGTGGGCTGACCGGCGGCGCTGCGTACTACATCGGGACCACGAAGGCCAAGGAAGAGGTGAAGAAGGCCGAAGAGGCGGCCGCACCGCCTCCGCCGCCCGCCGATGAGCCGATCACGAGCGCGCTCCACATCGACGTGCTGCGCCTGGAGCTCGGGTATGGCCTGCTGCCGATGATCAACTCGGACAAAGGCCCGAAGCTCACCGACCAGATCAAGGCCCTGCGCCGCCAGATCGCCACGGACATGGGCTTCGTCATGCCGTCGGTCCGCATCCAGGACAATATCCAGCTGCCGTCCAACACCTACGTGGTCCGGGTGAAGGAGATCGTGGCGGGGCGCGGCGATCTGCAGCCGTTCCAACTGCTGGTCATGGATCCGCGCGGCGAGGCCATCGGGCTTCCCGGGACGCCGACCAAGGAGCCGACGTTCGGCCTGCCGGCAATGTGGGTCGATGAGCCGCACCGCGAAGAGGCGATGTTCAAGGGCTACACGGTTGTCGACTCGCCGACCGTCATCACGACTCACCTGACCGAGATAATCAAGGACAACATGGCCGAGATGCTGTCCTACAGCGAGACCCAGAAGCTGCTCGACGAAGCCGGCAAGACGCACCAGAAGCTCATCGCCGACATCGTTCCGTCGCAGATTTCGGTCGGCGGCATCCAGCGCGTGCTGCAGAACCTGCTGGGTGAGCGCGTCTCCATCCGCGACCTCCCGACCATCCTCGAGGCGATCGCCGAGGCCGTCACCCATACCCGCAACCTCACCGCGATCACCGAGCATGTCCGCGGCCGCCTCGGCCGCCAGCTCTGTGACATCAACACCGGGGCCGATGGCGTCATCTCGCTGGTCACCCTGTCGCCGGAATGGGAGCAGGCGTTCGCGGAATCGATCGTCGGTCAGGGCGACGACCGCCAGCTCTCGATGGCGCCAAGCCGCCTGCAGGACTTCATCGCTAAGGTCAGGCAGACCTTCGAGCGTTTCGCGATGATGGGCGAAACGCCGGTCCTGCTGACGAGCCCGCTGATCCGCCCGTTCGTGCGCTCGATCGTCGAACGGTTCCGGCCGGCGACCACGATCATGTCTCAGAACGAGATCTATCCCAAGGCGCGGATCAAAACCGTCGGGACGATCTAGCGTAACGGCCCGGCCTGATGCGTCTCAAGGCCTACACCGCCGCCACCATCGCCGAGGCGATACAGCAGATCCGCGACGAACTCGGGGACGACGCGGCGATCGTTTCCACCGAGACCGCCAACGGGAGCATCCGCGTGATCGCCGCCGTCGACGCGGTGGAGCCGCCGCCGGCCGCAGCCCCGGCGGCACCCGTATCCCCCTCCCCGCGGCCGATGGCTTGGCCCAATGCCACGGGCCCGCGTGCCGCCAGCGCCGGGACGCCGCGCCGCCCCGCCACACGGAACAACGGCGCCGCGGCCCTCACCCGGGCGCTCGACCATCACGGCGTCCCCGAGCCGCTCGTCACCGGCTTGCTGGACGGACAGATCGTCGACGCCGCCGCCGCCGCGCTGGCCAACCGGATGAAAGACGTCTTCCGGTTCGCCAATCTCGCGGATCGCAAGGAGACCTCCCCGGTCCTTCTCGCCGGATTGCCCGGCGCCGGCAAGACTCTGGTCGCCGCCAAGCTCGCGGCACGCGCGGTTCTGCGCGGCCAGCCGGTGCGCGTGATCACCACCGATATCGGCAGCGCCGGTGCGGTCGAGCAGCTGACCGCGTTCACCAAGGCGCTCGATGTCGAGCTCGAGACCGCCGACGGTCCCGCGGCCCTCGCGCGTGTCGTGGCGCAACGGCCCGGCGGGGTGAGGCCGCTTACCATCATCGACACGCGCGGCGTCAACCCGTTTGATGCGGTGGAGATGGCCGGGCTCGCCGCTCTGATCGTCGCGTCGCGTGCCGATCCGGTCTTGGTGCAGGCGGCGGGCGGCGATGCCCACGAGGCGGCCGAAATGGCCGAAGCCTTCGCCGATATCGGCTGCGTCCGGCTGGTGGCGACCAGGCTCGACATCGCGCGCCGCCTCGGCGGCCTGCTCGCGGCCGCCGCCGCCGGACGCCTGGCCCTGGCGGAGACCGGCGCGTCGCCGATGGTCGCCCATGGCCTGCAGCCCTCGAATCCCGCCTTACTCGCGCGCCTGTTCGTGACCGAAGGCCATGGCTGAGCGGCGCGGTCCTCACCTGGCTCATCTGGAGTTCGCCTTGTGAATCTTTCGAATGGAAAAGCCGGCGCTTCGGTCATCGCCGTCGCCTCCGGCAAGGGCGGCGTCGGCAAGACCTGGCTTGCCATCACGCTGGCCCAAAGCCTCGCCGAAGCCGGACAGCGCACCCTGCTGTTCGACGGCGATCTCGGCCTTGCCAACGTCGACATCCAGCTCGGCCTGGTACCGACGCGGGACCTTGGCCATTTCGGCAACGGCACGTCTTTGGATAAACTGGTGACGCCGTTCGCAGCCGGGCGATTCGATATTATCGCCGGACGGTCCGGCTCCGGGACGTTGGCGGCACTCGAGCCGGCGCGTCTTGGCCGCCTGATCGGCGGGCTGGGCGAATTGGCCGGCGACTATGACCGGGTGATCCTCGACCTTGGCGCCGGAGTTGAGCCGGCGGTGCGGGCGCTGAGCGCCCTCGCCGACGTCCGGCTGGTGGTGACGACCGATGAGCCGACTTCGCTGACCGATGCATATGCGTTCATCAAGCTGTCGCTGGGCCCGCAGCCCGCACCCGATCTGCGGGTGGTGGTCAACCTCGCCGCCAATCCGCGCGAGGGCGAGCGCACCTATGGAACGATCGCCAAGGCATGCCGCGAATTCCTCAAATTCTCGCCGCCGCTGGCCGGAATCGTGCGTCGCGACCCCAAGGTCCGCGACGCGATTCGCGCCCAGGCACCGCTGCTCACGCGCCATCCCGCCGCCGAAGCCGCGGCCGACGTCCGCTCGATCGCGCGCGGCTTGCTGACCGCGTAAGGTTTGCCGCCATGACCTCCATCCCGCCCTCGAGCGCCGTGCCGCCAGGTGCGACGCCGCTGGCGGTGAATTCGGGAAACCCGGCCGCGCCGACCAGCCCGGCCGGCGGCATCAGCTCCACCTTGACGCAGTTGCCGTCCGACCCGGGAGCGACGGGCCAGGGAACCGGTAATGCGGCGCCGCCGCCGGAACCCGGGCCGGCGGCGGAGCCGGCCGCCACCATCGCCCCCTCAGTCACCGGCGGTCCCGTCGTGGTCGCCACGATCATCGGCGCGGCGCGGACGTCATCAGCCGAGACGACCGCGCCGACACCCGCCTCGGCCGGCGGTGGCGCAGTGCCGGCGGCGCCGGCCGGCACGCAGGTGTCGCTCAGGTTTGCCGGCATACTCCCCGATCTCACCGCGGCGGCGGCGAGTGCTTCGAACGGCCAGCTGGTCGGCGCGGTCGTCGGGCGAACACCCGTCGGTCAGATGATCGTCGACACCGCGATCGGCCGGCTGGCCATCAACGCCGCGATCGCGCAGGAGGTCGCCGCCGACGCGCAGATCGCGTTCGACATCATCGCGATCGTCGGCCGGACAGCGCCGGCGGCCGCGGCCGCCGGGACGGCCCTGCCCGGCGTCGGCGGGCGCGGGCTATCCGGACTCGGACGCGAATGGCCGTCGCTGCGCAAAGCGCTCGAGGCCCTCGCCGTGAGCGATCCGCCCCTGGCCCGCCAGATCATGGAGATCGTGCTGCCGCGCCCGGGCGGCGCGCGTTTTCTGACGCAGGTCCTGTCGTTCCTGTCGTCACCCGCGGCGGACACGGCGGCGCTGCTCGGCGAAGCCGCCGCGGAGTCATTGCAGAGCACCGGACGCGGCGACCTTGTCGCGGGTCTCGACGGCGATCTGCGAGAGATGAGCCGTCTCAACGCCTCGGCCAGCGAGTGGCTGGTGTTTTATGTCCCATTCATCGACACCACCGAGCCCCGCCAGATGCGGGTCTTCACCCGGCGCCGCAAGGGCGGCCAGGACACACCCGGCGAGGGCGGCGGACGCTTCGTCGTCGACGTCGAATTCGAGAGCGTCGGAGCGCTTCAACTCGACGGCCTGGTGCACAAGCCGCGGCTGGATCTGATCCTGCGCAGCCACGTCGACCTCTCGCCGTCGCTACAGGCCGGGATCGCCGGCGTATTCGGCCAGACCTGCGATGCCGCCGGGCTGATCGGAAAGATTTTTTTCCAGACGCTGCCGAGCTTCCCGGTGTCGCCGCTCGACGAAATCGCGAACAGCGCGGGTCCGGGCCTGTCCGTCTAGTCCTTGGCCCGCCTGAGATACTGTTCGAGGCTGATCTCGTCGAGCTCTATCTGCGTGCGCCGGCTGGCCGCCGCTTGCTGCCGCTTCTTGCGCTCGGCCTGGGTGATCTCGTAGCGCTTGAGCTCCTGGAATGATTCCGCGACCTCGGCCCGCTTGTCCTCGATGCGCCGGCGCACCTCCGCGATCGATGCCGCGATCCGCTTGCGCCTCTCGATCACGCCGATCGCGAAGCCGCCATAGGAGAACGCGCCGGTATCCGAATTCTTGGCCGCGAACTCCTGCTCCGCCGCCATTTCCGCCTCCAGCCGCTGCGCATCGGCGAGCAGCTGGTCCTCGAGGCGCTGCAGGTCGGCGAGCTCCCGACGTTTCTCATCGAGGCGCCAGCTGTGCAGTCGGATCAGGGCAGCCAATCCCTTCACGACCTAGTCTCCCGCCTCACGTCGGAACCGGCATACCAAGAATCTCGGCAAGCAGCGCGTAGCTGCCCGCCAGGTCGGCCCGCTCGTTCTTGCCTTGCGAGAGAAAGCGCTCGAGATCCGGGTTGTAGCGGATTGCCTCGTCGACCAGCGGATCGCTGCCGCGCCGATAGGCGCCGAGCCGGATCATCTCGGCCATGTCCTCGTA
>DASWFO010000176.1:0-8067 GCA_036394195.1 Alphaproteobacteria bacterium
GGACCCGCCATGCGCAAGCGGCTGACATCGCTTAGGGGCGAGCGCGCCGGGAATGCGGCGATGGAGCTCGCCCTGCTGGCGTCGCCGCTGATCCTATTGCTGGTCGGCATCGCAGATTATGGCTCCGCCACCTACCGCAACATGCAGGTCCAGCACGCCGCTCAAGCCGGAGCGGAATACGCGATCAAGAACGGATTCAGCAGCTCGGCGATCGCCACCGCCGTCACCGGCGCCACGTCCTATTCGGGAATCGCGGCGACTCCCGCCCCGGCGCAGAGCTGCGGCTGTGCCTCCGGCACCACCATCAACAGCGCCACCTGCGGGTCCACCTGTGCCGGCGGTGCCGCGGCCGGTACCTATGTGACCGTGTCCGCCCAGGCGACGTACAGCACCCTCATCCCGTATCCGGGTATCCCCAACAGCTTTGCCCTGACCGCGGCGGCGACGGTGCGGCTGCAATGAGACCGGCCGCGCGCATCGGAGGCTTTCTCCACCGCCTGTGGCGAGACCGCGCCGGCGGGTCGCTGGTCGAGACCTCGATTCTGATGCCGGTCTTTGCGACCCTGGTCTTCGGCGTGATCGACCTTGGACAGCTCTTCTGGACCCAGACCGCGCTGCAACACGCGGTCGAGATGGCGGCGCGGTGCGCCAGCATCAACACGACCAATTGCGGCACCACGAGCCAGATCCAGACCTATGCCGGCACCCAGGCCTATGGCCTGACCTTCGCGAACAACACCTTCACCGCCACAACGCCGGCCTGCGGCAACCAGGTGACGGCGACCTATACGTACAATTTCCTGACCGCGTTGCTCCCGGTGACCAACATCAGCCTGGCCGCAAAATCGTGCTATCCCAAATGATCCGCGGACCGGGCGCAGTTGCTGTACCGACGGGCGCGGGATAAGGTTCAACCGCTGTCGCGAGAGGACGCTGCGCCCGCCGCATGGCCGATCTCAATCAGGTTCGCGAGGGACTGCGCGAGATCGACATCGCGGTCCATAACCTCTGGGCGCTCGGCAAGAACATGGTCGTCGGCTGGATGGCCGACGATGCGGGCCTGCAGGTCTGTTTTGCGCCGGCGTATCGCGTGTTGAGCGAGACCACCGACAATCCGCACCTGCTCGACGGCAGCCGACGCATGGAGTCGCGAGTCTTCTCCCGAACCTGCCGGGTACTCCAGGTGCGGCCGCTGCAGCTGGCGTTGCCGTTCAAGATCGGCACCGGGCCGGGCGAGGTCCACCCGGATGCGATCGACACCGTGATCCGGCGCTACTCGATCGTGCGCACCGGCCACCGGGCGGTGATGTTGTTCGACATCGTCGGCTTCCAGACCGCACCCCCCATTATCCAGCTGGCGCAGTTCACCTCGCTTGAAAGCAGCATAAGCACGGCGGGCGAGATCATGTGCGAAGCCGGGCTCGACGTCGAGCTGGCGCGCTCGACCGCCGGCGACGGCTTCATCTATGTGTGGAATCGCGCCGCCGGTCTCGAGGCGGACCTCCGCACGTACCTGGCCCTTCTGATGGCGCTCACCGACAACGCGCTCGGCCGTCAGCAAGTCGGCTTCGACAGCCCTCTCGTGCCCACGCTGCGCAGCGGGTTCACCGTGGGGTCTCACTTTTCCTATCATCAGGTCGAGGCGAACAAGCCGCGGAGTTTCGAATATGCGACCGGTCAGGTGACCATCGCGCTGGCGCGGATGCTTCAAAAGGCGTTGACCGGCCAGATCCTGATCGGCGTGTTTCAGCGCCCGGTCGAGAGTGCCACCGGGACGCTCGATACCGTGCTGTTCCTGGCGCGCGCCGAGGCCCTGCTGACGCGCCTCAAGGGCCGGGCGGTCGGCGAGCACGTGATCAAGGAGATCCGCGCCATCCTGAGCGGCGGCACGGTCGACAAGAGGTCGCACAGCGTCGTCAAATACGCGGTGACCGACAAGCACGGCCACGCCCATGAGGCGTTCAATCTGCGGCTCAAGGTGGAGCCCGAGAAAGCCGCGCTGATCGATCTCGGCCTGGCGGCGGATGAGCTGGCGGAGTTCGACGCCAAGCCGGCGGTTTACGAAATCCCGCTCGCCGGGACGGAGCGGCCGGCGGCCCAGGGCGGCGCCGGATAGGCGGTCAGGCCTTCGCCACGGCGCGCCGCTGCGGCAGCTTTGCCTGATCCAACCGGCACTCGCGGAGATCGGCGTCCGCCAGGTGCGCTTCGCTCAGATCGGCGCCGCACAGGTTTGCCTCGCGGAGCTTGGCCCCCCGCAGATCGGCGCAGCGCAGCCGCGCACCTTCAAGGTTGGTCGGATAATGGCGTCCGGAGTCCATCACCAGCGGCTCGAGATTGGCTTCGCGCATATCCGCCCGATTGAGCGTGGCCGCCTGGAGCTGCGCCCCCCGAAGATCGGCGCCGGCGAGGCCGCACATCCGCAGATCGGCACCCTGCAGCCTCGCCCCCTGAAGCGACGCCCCTTCCAGATCGAGCCCGTAGAATGTCGCGTTTTCAGCGCGCAATGCCGTGAGATTGGCGCCTTTCAGCGACGGGCCGTTGCGCAGATCGACGCCGCTGAGGTCCGCCGGCTTGCCGTCGGCGCCAGCGCTCTCAACCCACAGGATGTGCTGGCGCACCAGATCCTCGATGCCGATCCCGAGCGCCTCGAGCGGCTTGCCGGCCGGCTTGTTGGTCAGCACGTCCTTCAGCGAGGCGCCGTGAAAGTCGGTGAGCTCGGTCTTGGCACTGGTGAGCACGGCACCTTCGAGATCGGCGCCGCGCAGGTTGGTGGCGGACAGGTCCGCGCCTTCGAGGTCGGCGCCGATCAGCTTGGCGTTCTGCAGATTGGCGTAGGTGAGATTGGCCCCGCGCAGGATCGCATCGGTAAAGTCGGTTTCGGTCGCGATGGCTCCGGTGATGTCGGCGTCGGTCAGGTTGGCATTGACCAGTCGCGCGCCCTGCAGCTCGGCGGGGCCGGCCTTGATCGCCATCCCGCTCTCGCTGGTCGTGGAGTAGAGATTTCCCTTGAGATCCTTGGTCGCGATAGCGCCGCTACGCAAATCGGCCCGCAGCAGATTGGCGCGGGTGAGATTGGCGCCGCGCAAGGTGGCGCCGCGCAGATTGGCCGCGACGAGGCTCGCTCCCTCCATATCCGCTTCGTTCAGGTCGGCGCCGAACAGCATCGCCTTATCGAGCTTGGCGTCGGCGAGGTAGGCGCCGCGCAAGCAGGCGCCGCTGAGGTCGGCCTCGGCGAGATTGACGCCGATCAGCGCCCGCCCGGACAGGTCGGCGAAGGCGAGCAACGCCCGCACGCCGCCGCGGCCGGCCAGAAACCGCTGGTGCTGATCCAGGATCCGCTTGAGCTCAGCGTGGCTCGGGCGATGTCGGGGCTTGGTGACGATCACTGCAGCAGTGACTCACATGATGAGGTGACAAAATCCCTTCGGACAGCCCCAGGCCCAGGCTCTCCGCCAGCCGGATGCGAGTGTCGGCCAGGATATACTTAAAAAAGGTAAATACGGCCGGCGCAGCGGACCCGAATCGGGAACTGCGATATGGTGGCTCTTCTTGTCACGGGGGACAACCGAGCCATGAAAGCCGAAGACGCGTCCGAATACATGCCGCACGACCATCATCAGGCAGCCGAAGACCGGTTCAAGAGGCTGGCGGCCATGCTGGTCGGCGTTCTTGCGATGTTCCTGGCCATCAACGGCCTGGGCGGCGCCAACGCGTCGAAGGAAATGCTGAATTACAACATCCTCGCCTCGAACACCTACGCGTTCTACCAGGCGAAGACGATCCGCCAGACCGTCTACCGGGTGGCGGCGGACGAGCTGGAGGTGGACCTTGCGGCGGAGGCAAAGATCCCGGAGTCCGTCCGCGAGAGAGTGAAGCAGCGCCTCGATCGCTACCGTAAGACCATCGATCGCTACGACAGCGAGCCGGAGACCGGCGAGGGCCGACAGGAGCTTCTGGCCAGGGCCGCGGCCTATGAAGCGCGGCGGGATCATGCCCAGCGCCAAGACCCCTACTTCGACTTCGCCGAGGCGCTGTTCCAGATCGCGATCGTCATGTGCTCGGTCAGCATCCTCTCCGGTGCCCGGCCCCTCCTCGGCAGCAGCGTGGCCGTCGGCGCCGTCGCGATCCTGCTCATGCTGAACGGGTTTTTCCTATTCGCCGATGTCCCCTTCCTCGGCGAGACCAAGCATTAGGCGGCGACCCGAGGCAGACCCCGCCGGCCGGCCGGCGGTCGCGCCGCTGTGATCGCGGCGGCGTCTGTTCTGTGGTATGCCACTGGCTCCGCAGGCGCCACGGCGCCGCGCAACCCTGCCCCAAGATACCGTCCCCCAATAGCCAGCGTTGGCACGGACTGACGCCATGCTGTTCAACGATCCGCACTTCCTGCTGGTCTTTCTGCCGCTGACGCTGTGCGCCTATGTGGTAGCGCGGAGGCTCGTTGGTGCGCGCGCCGTTCTCGGCGTGCTCGTGATCGCCTCGATCGTCTTTTACGGCTGGTGGAACCCGTTCTACCTGCCGCTCCTCGGCGGCCTTGCCGCCTTCAATTTCGCGATGGCGCGCTGGATCACGGCCGAGCGGCAGCGCCAGCGCATGACGCAGGCGCATGTCCTGCTCGCGGCCGGCGTTGGGCTCGACCTGCTGGCACTCGCCTACTTCAAGTACGCCGATTTCCTGATCGGCACCGCCAATGCCGTGCTCGACGACCGAATCCCGTTCCAGCACGTCGTCCTTCCGCTGGGAATCTCGTTCTTCACCTTCCAGAAGATCGCCTACCTCGTCGACGCCAGCCGCGGCAACGTCGAGAAGCACGACTTCCTCGAATATTGCTTCTTCGTCATGTTCTTCCCGCAGCTGATCGCCGGACCGATCGTGCACCATCACGAGATCTTTTCGCAGACCAAGGGCCCGGGGGCGTTCGCTGTCCGGCCGCTCAACCTGATGGTCGGCATCTCCATCTTCCTCATCGGCCTGTTCAAGAAGGTGGTGGTTGCCGACCGTCTGTCGCCTTACGTCTCGACCGTCTTCGGCGCCGCGGCGGGCGGGGAGCATCTCCACTTCTTCCAGGCCTGGGAGGGGGCAGTCGCGTATACGCTGCAGCTGTATTTCGATTTCTCCGGCTATTCGGACATGGCGATCGGCGCGGCGCGGATGTTCGGGGTCCGCCTGCCCCTGAATTTCGAATCCCCGTATCAGGCGACCAGCATCATCGACTTTTGGCGCCGCTGGCACATGACGCTGTCGCGCTTCCTGCGGGACTATCTCTACATCCCTCTGGGCGGCAATCGGCAGGGGCTGTTTCGGCGCTACGTCAATCTGCTGCTCACCATGACCATCGGCGGCCTCTGGCATGGGGCGGCATGGACGTTCGTGTTCTGGGGATTCCTGCACGGCGCCTATCTGATCATCAATCATGCCTGGCGCGCGGTGTGGACGCCGATCGACACCTGGTGGTCGCACACGATCGCCCGGTTCGTGACCTTCATAGCCGTGGTGGTGGCGCTGGTCACGTTTCGCGCAACGTCATTTGCCGCGGCCATCGCCATGTATCGCGGGATGATCAACTTCCCGGCCGAATTTGCCGCATCGCTCGGGTCGGTTGCGACGGCGCTGGGCTGGGTCGGCGTGCGCTTCGAGGGGCCGGCGGTTGAGCGCGAGGATCTGCAACTGATGCTGTGGGGCGCCGTCTGGCTGGCGATCCTCTGGCTGGTGCCGAACACCCAGCAGCTCATGGTTAAGTTCCGCCCCGCCTTCAATTACAACCTTACAAACTACCGTCGCGACCGCCCCCTCCTCGACCGTGTCCCGCTGCTGCGGCCGGTGATACACTGGCGCCCGGACCTGCGGCACGCCGCCCTGGTTGGGGTGCTGGCGGCGCTGGCGTTCCTCAGCCTGCAGCACGTGAGCGAATTCCTCTATTTCGAATTTTGAGCGGCGCGAAATGCCATGATCAAGCACCCCCATCGACGGCTCCTCGCGTATCTCGCAGGCCTCGTGGGCAGCGCCGCGGTGGTCGCCGTCCTCTGCTTCGCCGTGAATGCACTGGTCGATCCTCTGTGGTATTTCCGCGGCAACGTTCTCACCGGCATCAACTACGCGTTCAACGAGCGGACATCGAAGATGATCCGCTTCGTCCCGCGCATGGCGGACTACGATTGCCTGCTGATCGGAAGCTCGCACACGGCCCTGATGCACGAAGAGGGCATCTCCGGGCATCGCTGCTTCAACCTGGGGTTTTCGCATGGCCGCGTGCAGGAATTCCTCGCGTATGCCAAATACATTCGCGACCGCGGTTTCCGGCCGTCGCTGATCTTCGTCAACGTCGACCTGTACGATTTTCAGGATCCCCCGGCGGCCCTGACGATCCCGGACTTCGTTCGCAACGCCGCGGATCCGCCGTCCGTCCTGCGGACGTACCTGACGCTCGACGCACTCAATTTCTCGTTCCGCACGCTGCGCGGCGCCTATCCCAACCACCTGGTCTACGACCGCGACGCGCAGATGCACATCATTCCGAAATCGCACGCCTACCGGCCGCCGCGCCGCCTGGCAGCGCATGACAAGCCGCCGCCGTTCCATGGCGAGCTTGCGGCGGCGTTTTTGGAGCTGCGCCAGGTCTTTCCGGACGCCAGGGCCATCGGCTGGGTGCCGCCGATCTCGGCGTGGACGATCGCGCAGCTCAAGCTCGATGGCTCTCTCCAGGCCTATCTCGGCGCCCTGCAACGCATCTCGGCGGGCTTCGATGAATTTCTCGACTTCAGCGTGCCGTCGGAAATAACGGTCGGAACCACCAACACCTATGACGGCCTCCACTACATGGATTTCGTCAACGATGCGGTCGTTGCGGCGCTGATGTCAGGCAATTCAGCTCCCGGCGTCGATTGGCTCCGGCAAGCACCGTCGGCGATCGCCGCCCAATACGACGCGCGGCTGGAGGAGCTGGTCTTCGGGGCGCGGCCCGTCACGGCCGACCGCGGAACGGGCGGCTGAGGGTCGAGGCGTCCGCTTCACACGCCCTGTTCGGGCGCCTGGTAGACCATCGTCGGCGCTGTCTGCTGCTCGCCAGGCTTATCGGGAAGCTGCGGCTGCGGCAGCGGATAGAATTTCGGTTCTTCCTCTTTGCTCCAGCCGCGTTCGAACGGGAGGTGCATCGCGACGCCGGCGCCATGCCCGTCTGCGTTCTGCCGGATCGCCTCTTGCATGGCCTTGGCGGTATTTTGGCTCCACGGCAGCTCGTAATAGCGGGGCTCGTCCAGTCCGGGCAGTTGGAGCCAGAGATAGATTCCCTGGCCCTCTTTGAGGTAGGTGCCCAGCACCCGCGCCTCCTGGGCGCCGCGCAGGACCTCGAGCCTGGTGGATTTTGGCCGCCCGAGCATGTCGGAGTAGCCGAAGAACAGGACCCCCAGCACCACGGCCAGGGAGGCGCTGACGATCGCCCGGCGCAACCGGCTCGCGGCGGGCAGCGCCACATACGCGAAGACGCCGAGCAGGACGGCAAGAGAGACGAAGGCGATCAGAAAGCTCGTCATTTGACGCTCCCGGCTGCGCTGCGGAGATCCTTGTGGATGCGATTGACGCTGTCCGCGACGAAAGCCCCCTTGTCGTCGAGCCGGAAGCGGAAGACGGTCATCTCCTGGCCCTCGAACGAAAATTCGACGTTCGATGCCACGACCTGCTGAACCGCTCCGCCGTCGTCTTGCAGCAAGACCTGCGCGTGGACCGGCAGCGGCAGGCTACGATCGCGGCTGCGATAGAGCATGGCGTTGACGACGTACTCTCCGGCCCAATGGCCCCGGCCGTAAGCCACCTCGTAGTTCATCGAGTTCGGATCGCCGGAGTGGCCGAGGTCGTCACGGAGCAGATTGAAAATCATGCCGGACTTGTTGGAATAGCCGACCGGCACGTCGCCAGGTCCTTGCACCCACAGGTCGACGTCCGCGTCGCTGTCCCTCAGCCAGGTGAGCTCGACGACGACGTGCCCTGGCGGGGTCGTGCTTTTGGCTGCGTCCTGGTCTTTCTTCGCGACATGGGCGAGCGCCACGGCGCTGATGATCAGGTAGGCGAACACCA
>DASWFO010000177.1:0-12163 GCA_036394195.1 Alphaproteobacteria bacterium
GCTCGGGACGGACGCACTCCCGGCCCGCCGCTCGCCGTCACCATGGGCGAGCCGGCCGGGATCGGAGCCGAGATCGCGCTGAAGGCCTGGCAGGCTCATCGCAAGCTGCCGCCGTTCTTCCTCATCGACGATCCGGCGCGCCTCACGGCCCTCGCCCGGCGCTTGAGCTGGGCCATCCCGATCGTCGAGATCGCCGCTCCCGCCGCCGCGGCCGATGCGTTCCAGCGCGGCCTTCCGGTTCTGCCGGAGCCTTTGCCGCAGCCGGTCGAGCCCGGCCGTCCCGATCCGCGCAACGCCCCTGCGGTCCTGTCATCCATCCGCCGCGCGGTGGATTTGACCCGCCGCGGCGAGGCCGCCGCGATCGTCACCAACCCGATCAACAAAGGCGTCCTCTACAGCGCCGGCTTCGAGCATCCCGGTCACACCGAATTCCTGGCCGAGCTGGCAGGCGGCGGGCTGACGCCGGTGATGATGCTGGTCGGCGGCGGATTGCGCGTCGTACCGGTGACGATCCACATCTCGCTGCGCCAGGCGCTGGGCGCGCTCGATACCGACCTCATCGTCGAAATATCGCGCATCGCCGCCGGGGCCCTGCACAGCGATTTCGCGATCGCCCGGCCACGCCTCACCGTCGCCGGGCTCAATCCGCATGCCGGCGAAGACGGCACGCTCGGCCGCGAGGATATCGAGATCATTCAGCCGGCCATCGAGCGTCTCCGCGCCGAGGGCATCGAAGCGACCGGCCCGATGCCGCCCGATACGATGTTCCATGCCGCCGCCCGCGCCCGCTACGACGCGGCGATCTGCATGTATCACGACCAGGCGCTGATCCCGCTGAA
Organism: Alphaproteobacteria bacterium; assembly: GCA_036394195.1. Lineage (GTDB taxonomy): Bacteria > Pseudomonadota > Alphaproteobacteria > CACIAM-22H2 > CACIAM-22H2 > DATJPD01. The sequence goes on from DASWFO010000177.1 coordinate 840, forward strand.
GACGCTGGATTTCGACCGCGGCGTCAACGTGACGCTCGGCCTGCCGTTCGTCCGCACCTCGCCGGACCACGGCACGGCATTCGCGATCGCCGGCACCGGGACGGCGAACGAGGCGAGCTTGGTCGCCTCTCTGATCCTGGCTGATTCGCTGGCGCGTCAGCGCACCCGGTCGGCCGAAGTCGCGAACGCCTGAGCCCGACCCCGCCTGGCCAGGCGCACGAGCTTCCGCCGCTGCGCGAGGTCATCGCCCGCCACGGCCTGGGCGCCCGCAAATCGCTGGGGCAGCATTTTCTCCTGGACCTCAATCTCACTGGCCGCATTGCCCGCGCAGCCGGCGATCTCGGCACGGGCACGGTGATCGAGATCGGCCCTGGCCCCGGTGGGCTGACCCGATCACTGCTGGCCGCCGGGGCAGCGCACGTCATCGCCATTGAGCGCGACGAGCGCTGCCTCGCCGCCCTCGGCGAGATCGCGGTGGCGTGGCCGGGGCGGCTCGAGGTCGTGGCCGGCGATGCGCTGGACGTTGCGGTCCACGAGCTGGGAGCGGCACCGCGCCGCATCTGCGCCAACCTGCCCTACAACGTGGCGACCCCGCTCCTGTTCGGCTGGCTGCAGCACACCCCCGCCTTTGCCGGCATGACCTTGATGTTCCAGAAGGAGGTCGCCGACCGCCTGATCGCCCCTCCCGGCGAGGCCGGCTATGGCCGGCTCGCCGTGGCCACGCAGTGGCGGATGCAAGTCCGTCGGCTGTTCGATATCGACCGTCGGGCGTTCACGCCGCCGCCCAAAGTCGCCTCGACGGTGGTGGAGCTCCTGCCCCGCCCCGCGCCGCTGGCTCCCGCAGATCCGCCGGTGCTGGAACGTGTGACCGCCGCGGCCTTCGGCCAGCGCCGGAAGATGCTGCGCCAAAGCCTGCGCGCCCTCGGCGTCGACCCGGCGGCCCTGCTGGCGGCGGCGGATATCGTCCCGACCCGCCGCGCCGAAGAGCTCTCGATCGAGGAGTTCTGCGCCCTGGCGCGAAGCTTCAGCGCCCTTCGCGGAGCTGTTTGACGAAATTCACCAGGCCGACTTGGCGATGCCGCTTCATGCGCTCGGCCCGCAGGATGCCTTCGACCTTGGTCACGCAGTCCACCAAGTCTTCGTTGACCACGACATAGTCGTATTCCGCCCAATGGCTCATCTCGTCCGAGGCCTGGGCCATCCGGCTGGCGACGACATCCGGCGGGTCTTGGGCTCGCCCGCGCAGGCGGCGCTCGAGCTCGGCGGTCGACGGCGGCAGGATGAACACGCTGACGAGGTCGGTCCGCGCCCGTTGCGCCAGCTGCTGCGTCCCCTGCCAATCGATGTCGAAGAGAATGTCTTTACCCGCGCTCAGACCCTGCTCCACAGGGCGACGCGGCGTTCCATAGAAATTCCCGAACACCTCGGCGGATTCAAGGAGTTCGTCTCCATCGATCATGGCCTTGAACGCGCGCGTGTCGATGAAATCGTAATCGACGCCCGGCACCTCGCCGGGCCGCTGGGGCCGCGTGGTCACCGACACGGACATGACGAGGTTGGTGTCCCGCCGCAACAGCAGGCGCGAGATGCTGGTCTTGCCGGCACCGGAGGGAGACGAGAGGACGAGCATCAGTCCGCGGCGCGAGATTTCGGTGTCCATGGTCGTGCGCGCGCCTATTCGATGTTGGCCGCCTGCTCGCGCAGCCGGTCGATGCTGGCCTTGAGCGCCAAGCCGAGCCGCGTCAGCTCGATATCGGCGGATTTCGAGCACAACGTGTTGGCCTCGCGATTGAACTCTTGCGACAAGAAGTCGAGCTTGCGACCGACGGCACCACCGGCGCGGAGCAGCTCGCGCGCGGCCCCCAGATGCGCCTGGAGCCGATCAAGCTCCTCGCGCACATCGGCCCGCGTCGCCAGCAGCGCCACTTCCGCGGCAAGGCGGTCGGGCTGCACCGGCGTCTGGGCGCCCAGCAACTCGCTCAGCTGCGTCTCGAGCCGGGCCTTGATCGCCGCCGGCTGCGCGCCGGCAGACTCTGCCGCATCGGCTGTGAGCCGCTCGATCTCGTCAAGATGCGCCGTGACGTTGCGATCGATCTCGCGCCCCTCCTCGATCCGGGCGCGGCGGAGCCCGCTCAAAGCTTCGTCCAGCGAGGCGAGCAGCTTCGCGTCGTCGGGCAGGGTACCGGTCTCGCCGAGGTCGAGGACACCGCGCAAGCTCAGGATGCCGTCGAGCCGCGGCGGCGCGGCGTCGATGCGGCCCTGCAGCTCGCGCAGGATTGCGAGCACATCGTCGAGGACGGCGCGGTTCAGCCGCGGCCGCTGACCGGCCTCCGCCGCGTTCAGGGTCAACGTGACCGACACGTTGCCGCGCGTCACGTGCTTCGCGACCGCGGCGCGGATCGGCGCTTCGAGTTGGTCGCAGCCGGCCGGCAGACGCGAGCGGACGTCGAGCCCGCGGCCGTTGACGCTTCGAACTTCCCAGGTCCAGCCCGGGTCCGCACCCGCGGCGGCGGCGCCCACCCGCGCAAACCCGGTCATGCTCGAAATCGCCACGCCAGACCCTTTCATGCCCCGCCTATATCGGGGCTCAACATCTAGTGCGCTGCCGCTTTGACCGCTACTATATGCGCAACCGCCCTTTATCCGAAAGAGCCCAGTGCGCGAGCCGCGGAACATTCTGATCACCGGCGCATCGAGCGGCATCGGCGAAGCCCTGGCGCGGGCTTATGCGCGCCACGGCGTCTTTCTCGCACTGGTCGGCCGCGACCCGGCGCGAATCGCCGGCGTCGCCGAGTTCTGCCGCGGTCGCGGCGCCGAGACGGCGGCGATCGCCCGCGATGTGACCGATGCGGGGCCGCTCGCCGACTGGATGCTGGCGCTCGATCGCGAGAAGCCGTTCGACCTCGTCGTGGCCAATGCGGGAATCTCGGCCGGTACGGGCCGCGGCGAAGAGTCGGCTGAAGAGGTACGGGCGATCACGGCGATCAATGTCGACGGCGTCATCAACACGGTGGCGCCGCTGATCGAGCCGATGGTGCGGCGCGGCCGCGGCCACATCGCACTGATGTCGTCGGTTGCGTCATTCCGGGGCCTCCCCCGGGCCGCGGCCTATTGCGCGAGCAAGGCGTTCGTCCGCACCTGGGGCGAGGGGTTGCGCGCCGAGCTGGCCCCCAAGGGCGTCGCCGTTTCGGTCATATGTCCCGGCTTCGTCGCCTCGCGCATGACCGACAAGAATCAGTTTCCGATGCCGATGCTGATGCTGATGCCGGCCGACCGCGCCGCCGCGATCATCATGCGTGGCCTCGCGGCCAACCGGGCTCGCACCGCCTTCCCCGGGCCGATCTATGCGGCGATGCGGATCATGGCGGCGATGCCGGCGGCCCTCGTCGATCCAATGCTCCGGCGGGCGCGTCGAAGGGCGCAGCCCTAGCGCGAGCCACGCTCGCGCTCGTTCTCACGCTCGCGCAGCCGTGCCACGTTGCGGTTATGGTCCGCCAGGTTGCGCGCGAACACGTGTCGTCCGCTGCCGTCGGCGACGAAATAGAGGTCGTCGGTCGAAGCCGGGTGCACCACCGCCTCCAGGGACGCGCGACCGGGATTGTCGATCGGCGTCGGCGGCAACCCGTCGACGACATAGGTGTTCCAGCGGCTGACCGTCTCGAGATCCGTACGCGACAGCGGACGGTCGAGGCCGCCATGGCCGCCGGTCAGTCCATAGATGACGGTAGGGTCGGCCTGAAGGCGCATCCCCTGCCGGAGCCGGTTGAGGAACACCGCCGCGATCCGCGGCCGCTCGTCGCGGATGGCGGTCTCCTTCTCCACGATCGAGGCGAGGATCACCGCTTCGTCGGGTGTGCGCAGCGGCAGCTCGGAGGCGCGGCCCTGCCACAGCTGGGCCATCAGGTCGGTCATCGCCCGCTTGGCGCGCGCGATCATCTGACGGCGCGAATCGCCCCATGAATAGAAGAAGGTGTCCGGCAGCAACTCCCCCTCGCCGGGCGAGGCACCGATGTCGCCCTCGAGGCCTTCGGCCGTCTGCACGATGGCCAGCACCTGCGCCGTGGTCAGCCCCTCCGGCACGGTCATGCGCCGGATCACGGTCCGCCCGGCGGCGAGCTCAGCCGCGGCGTCGCGCGCGGTGATCCGCGCCGCGAACGCGTATTCGCCGGAGCGCAGGCGGGTCGCGTTGCCGTCCATCCGCACGCCCAGCTCGAAGGAATACGGATCGCCGAGCACGCCGGCATGCCAGAGCTGATGGGCGATGTCGTCGACCCCCGACCCGCGCGGAATGATCACGGTGCGCGGCTCGGTGAGCGGGCCCGGATGGGTGTACCGGATCCAACCGATGAGCACGACCAGGATGACGACAAAGAGGAGCGCCACTCCGGTGAGCAGGAAGGATCGCAGGCCGCCGGCTTGCATTCGCAGGGCGCCTGCGTCGCGCCCTAATTGACCGCCGAGATGACCAGGCTCGCGTTCGTGCCACCGAATCCGAAGGAGTTGGACAGGGCGCGGCGGATCGGCCGCTGCCTTGCCTGGTGCGGCACGAGGTCGATGTCGCAGCCGTCGGACGGGTTGTCGAGATTGCGGGTGGGCGGCGCCACCTGGTCGCGAATGGCGAGCACGCAGAAGATCGCTTCGACACTGCCCGCGGCCCCCAGCAGGTGGCCGATCGACGACTTGGTGGAGGACATCGACAGCTTGTAGGCATGCGAGCCGAACACCCGCTTCACGGCGCCAAGCTCGATCTCGTCGCCGAGCGGCGTCGACGTGCCGTGCGCGTTGACGTAGTCGATTTCATCGCCGCTGATCTTGGCGTTCCGCAGTGCGCCTTGCATGGCGCGGTACGCGCCGTTGCCGTCCTCGGCCGGCGCGGTGATGTGATGCGCGTCGCCCGAGAGGCCATAGCCGGAGATCTCGGCATAGATCTTGGCGCCCCGCTTCTTCGCGTGCTCGTACTCCTCGAGCACCAGCACACCCGAGCCCTCGCCCATGACGAAGCCGTCGCGGTCCTTGTCCCACGGCCGCGACGCCCGTTCCGGCGTGTCGTTGAAATTGGTCGACAGCGCGCGCGAGGCCGCGAAACCCGCGATGCCCAGCCGGCAGATCGCCGCCTCGGCGCCGCCGGCCACCATCACGTCGGCGTCGCCGTACTGGATGAAGCGCGAGGCGTCGCCGATCGCGTGCGCGCCGGTCGAGCAGGCGGTGACGACGGAGTGGTTCGGCCCTCTGAAGCCGTATTTGATCGAGAGCTGGCCCGACGCGAGGTTGATGAGCGCGGCGGGAATGAAGAACGGGCTGACGCGGCGCGGGCCTTTTTCCTGCAGGATGAGCGACGTGTCCGCGATCGTCTTCAGGCCGCCGATGCCCGAGCCGATGATGACGCCCGTGCGCTCGCGCTCCGCGTCGGTCTGAGGCTTCCAGCCGGAATCTTCCACCGCCTGCGTGGCCGCGGTCATCGCGAAGATGATGAACTCATCCATCTTCCGCTGATCCTTGGGCGCAATCCAGTCGTCGACATTGAACAGGCCGGACGACGTCTCGCCGCGCGGCACTTGGCCCGCGACCTTCGCCGGCAGGTCGGAGACGTCGAACGATTGGATGGAGCGCAGGCCGGATTCACCGGCGATGAGCCGCGCCCATGTCGGCTTCACGCCGCATGCCAGCGGCGTCACCATGCCCAGTCCTGTGACTACGACCCGTCGACTCATGAAAACATCCCGGTCATCGCGCGCACCCGGCGGGACGGGCTCGGTCCGCCGCCGCGTCTTACTTGCGCGATTCGATGAACGCGATCGCGTCCTTCACGGTCGTGATCTTCTCGGCGGCGTCATCGGGGATTTCGCAGCCGAATTCCTCTTCAAACGCCATCACGAGCTCGACCGTGTCCAAGCTGTCGGCGCCGAGATCATCGACGAAGCTCGCGTTCTCCGTCACCTTCGCCTCGTCTACCCCCAGGTGCTCGACCACGATTTTCTTGACGCGTTCCGCGACGCTGCTCATCTGTACAAACCTTTCCGCTGGATTGCTGAATTTGTTTTGCTGGTCGGTCTACCGCGTCTGCCGGATTCGGCGCCGCGGGAAAAGCCGCCGGTTGTTAACATATCTCCCGAAGCATGACTAGCAACCCGCTGCGCGCCGGGCAAGTCCCTTCCCCACCGCCGGACGGCCCCCGTCAGATCATGGCCATACCGCCGTTAACATGGAGCGTGTGCCCGGTGACGTAGCCGGCTTCCTCGCTGGCCAAATAGACGACCGCGGCGGCGACATCCGCGGCACTCCCCAGCCGCCCGGCCGGCACGGCGTGCTGAAGCTTTGCCTTCTGCTCCTCGGGCAGGACGTCGGTCATCGCGGTGGCGATGAAGCCGGGTGCCACGCAGTTGACGGTGATGCCGCGCGAGGCGACCTCGCCGGCCAGCGCCTTGCTCATCCCGATCATGCCCGCCTTGGCCGCGGCGTAGTTCGCCTGGCCGGGATTGCCGGTGACGCCGACGATGGAGGTGATGCCGATGATCCGCCCCCAGCGCCGCTTCATCATGCCGCGCATCGCCGCGCGCGCGAGGCGAAATCCTGATGTGAGATTCACATCCAGCACTTTCTGCCAGTCCTCGTCCTTCATGCGAACGCCGAGGCCGTCGCGGGTCAGGCCCGCGTTGTTGACGAGGATGTCGATCTGGCCAAGTGCCGCTTCCGCGTCCTTGAACAGCTTCTCGGTGGCGGCGGCGTCGCCCAGATCGCCGGGGGTGACAACGGCCTTCGCGCCGAGCGTGCCCGCGAGCTGCTGCAGCGCATCGACGCGCGTGCCCGACAACGCGACGCGGGCGCCCCGCGCCGCCAGGGCGGCGGCGATCGCGCCGCCGATTCCGCCGGAGGCGCCCGTCACCAGCGCGCATTTGTTTGCGAGGTCGAACATCACAATGTCTTCGCCATGGCTTCGATATCCGCGGGCGTCTGCACTGAGACGCCCGACAGCTCGGGGTCGATGCGCCGGGCCAGCCCGGTCAGCACCTTGCCGGCGCCGAGCTCGACGAGCGTCGCCACACCCTGCGCTTTCATAAAGAGGCAGCTCTCGCGCCAGCGCACCATCGCCGTCACCTGCTGGACGAGAAGATCGCGAATGGCGGGCGGATCGCTGACCGCGGACGCGGTGACATTGGCGACCAGCGGCACCCGCGGCGGCGCCATCGCCGTGCTCGACAGGGCCTCGGCCATCGCATCGGCCGCCGGCTTCATCAGCGCGCAATGGAACGGAGCACTCACCGGCAGCAGGATCGCGCGCTTGGCACCTTTGCCCTTGGCGATCTCCAGCGCCCGCTCGACCGCCGGCCTGGCGCCGCTGACCACGACTTGCCCCGGCGCGTTGTCGTTGGCGGCTTGGCAGATTTCGGTCGTCCCGTCAGGCGCCTTCGTCGCCTCGGCGGCGACACTTTGCGCGGCCTCCAGGTCAAGGCCAAGCAGGGCCGCCATGGCCCCCTCGCCGACCGGCACTGCCTTCTGCATGGTTTCGCCGCGCAGGCGCAACAGACGTGCCGTATCGGCGAGCGCAAAGGTCCGCGCCGCGGCAAGGGCTGAATATTCGCCGAGCGAATGCCCGGCCACGTACTTGGCGACCTTGCCGAGATCCAGTTTCGCCTCGGTCTCGAGCACGCGCAGCACCGCGACGCTCACCGCCATCAGCGCCGGCTGGGCGTTGGCGGTGAGCGTGAGCTCGCTCTCCGGCCCCTCGAACATGAGCTTCGAGAGCTTCTGCTTGAGCGCGTCGTCGACTTCCTCGAAGACCTGCCGGGCGGCGGGAAACGCGGCGGCCAGGTCGCGGCCCATGCCAACGGCCTGAGATCCCTGGCCGGGAAACACGAACGCCCGCGTCATCGAAGACTCCACTCCCCCCAAAGGACGGGTCAGGTACGCGTGCCGCCTGCGGCTGTCAAGCCACGCCGACATCCGCCAAAGCCGGGAGTTCGCCGCCAACAGCGCCTAATATGGATGGCGTATCAAGGCATTGTACATGCCGCCGATGCGCTTGCACCCCCGCGATATGCGTGTATAGTCGCCGCCTTCGCAGCGGCCGGGAGACATCCGGCCGCCTCCTTGCCGGCCTCGACGTCTTTCAGACCAGTAGGCCGGCTTGGCCCAAGGGCGAGGCGCTTAAGCGTCGCCCATCTGGGTATTAGCCATGAGGAGAAGGTTGATGCCGTTCTACGAGAACGTGTTCATTGCGCGCCAGGATTTGACCACCGCCCAGGTGGACGCCCTGGCCGATCAGTTCACCACCATCATCAAGGACAAGGGTGGCGACGTGAAGAAGCGCGAGTCCTGGGGACTGCGCAACCTCGCGTTCCGCATCCGCAAGAATCGCAAGGGTCATTACGTCCTGCTCAACATCGACGCGCCGCCCGCGGCGGTCCATGAGGTCGAGCGGACCATGCGTTTCAACGAGGACGTGATCCGCTTCCTCACCGTCAAGGTCGACGAGCTCGAAGAGGGTCCATCGGCGATCATGCAGAAGCGCGACGAGCGCGGCGAGCGCGGCGATCGCGACCGTGGCTTCGGTGGCGGCGACCGCTTCGGCGATCGCGGTCCGCGCCGGCGCGACGACGGTCCACCGCGCGAGAGCCGCGAACCCGTCAGCGAGGGAGGTCAGCCATGAGCCAGACAGGAATGGGCGGCGGGGCGGGCGGCGGCATGGCTGCACGCCGGCCGTTTTTCCGGCGGCGCAAGACGTGCCCGTTTTCCGGCCCGAACGCGCCGAAGATCGACTACAAGGACGTCCGCCTGCTGCAGCGCTTCATCTCCGAGCGCGGCAAGATCGTGCCGTCCCGCATCACCGCCGTGTCGGCGAAAAAGCAGCGCGAGCTCGCGCAGGCGATCAAGCGCGCGCGCTTTCTCGGCCTCCTGCCCTACGTCCTGAGCTAGGACGGACGGGCCAGCCCCGCCGCCGGAACGCCCCCCGATGCCAACCTACGCGCTCGCCGCCGCGGGCGCCGGTGTGCTCAGCGCCGTGCTTCACGCGCTGCTGCTCACCGGCTCGCTCGGTGCCTTCGTGTTCGCCTACCTCGCCCAGCTGCCGCTGTTCGTGGTCGGATTGTGGATGGGATTCGGCGGTGCGGCGCTGGCGGGTGTGGTGGCGACGATCGCGCTGGCGGCTGCGGGCGGAGTCATGTTCGCCCTCGCCTATCTCGCGGCGAACGCGGTCCCGGCCGTGGCCATGACTTGGCTCGCCCAGCTCAACCGGCGCACCGAGGACGGCCGGATCGATTGGTATCCGGCCGGTCTGCTCGTCGCCTGGCTGGTGAGCTTCGGCGCCGCAGCGTTTCTGGGGCTGTGCCTGTTGCTCAGCGGCGAGCCGGGCGGCGCGCAAGGCCTGGTCCAGCGGTTCCTCGCGGCCGGCCTCCGGGCCCTTGCCGGCCCCGGTCTCGACGACGCGGCGATCGGCGGCGCCGCTTCGGTCATGGCGCGGTTCTTCCCCGGCATGGTCGCCGGCTCGTGGATGGCGATGATCATCGCCAATGCGGTCCTGGCGCAGGGCCTCCTCGTCCGGCTGCACCGCAATGTCCGCCCCTCGCCCGCCATGGCCGAGATCGACCTGCCGGATTGGATGCTGCCGGCGCTCGCGATCTGTGTCCTCGGCACGTTCATGCCCGGCCACGCCGGGTTCATCGGGGGCAACCTGACCCTGATCTTCGTCATCGGCTACGCGTTGGCCGGTCTCGGCGTCATCCACGCGCTGCTGGCGCGCTCGCCGAACCGCTCCGGGCTTTTGGGCGTGGCCTACATCTTCGTGTTTTTGTTCGGCTGGCCGCTGCTCATCGCCGCCCTGCTCGGCATGGCCGAACCTTGGTTGAAATTGCGCCGCCGCGCCGCCGGCGGCTCTTGAACTAGAGGAGGACTGTCCATGGACGTCATTCTGCTTGAACGCATCGAATCCCTCGGCCAGATGGGCGAGGTCGTGAAGGTCAAGCCCGGCTATGCGCGCAACTATCTGTTGCCGCAGAAGAAGGCGCTGCGCGCAACCAAGGAGAACCGCGAATATTTCGAGACGCAGCGGTCGCAGCTGGAGGCGCAGAACCTGGATCGCCGCCAGGACGCCGAGAAGATCTCGGGAAAGCTCGACGGGCTGATGGTCATCATCATCCGCCAGGCCGGCGAATTCGGCCAGCTCTATGGCTCGGTCAGCACGCGCGACATCGCCACCGCGATCACCGGCGCCGGCTTCACGGTCGATCGCCGTCAGATCCTGCTCGACGTGCCGATCAAGACACTCGGCCTTCACAAGACCCGCGTCTCGCTCCATCCCGAGGTAACGGTGTCGGTCACGGTGAACGTGGCCCCCACCGAGGAGGAAGCCGCCGCCCAGGCCGCCGGCAAGACTGCCGCCGCACCCGAGGCCCTGGCCCCGGTGGAAGAGACGGCCGCGGCGGCCGCACCAGCCGAACCGGCCGGGGCCCCTGCGGCCGAGGAGCCGGCGGCTGCCAAGGAACCCAAAAAGAAGAAGACGAAGGCGAAAAAGGCGGCCGACGCGGAATAACCACCGTCCCTCGCGATTTCCGGGAACGGCGCCCCTCGGGGCGCCGTTCTGCTGTTTGACGCAGATTGTGTCCGATTGGAATTCTTCCAAGGTGGTCTTTACAGACGCTCGAAAATCTTCTTAACTCGGTAGTGCTCAAGCGCCCGGCTCTCGATTTAGGTCGTTTGACCGCATGTTCCTGCTGTCTCGCCTCTTCCGGACTGTTTTCAAAGTCGGCCGTCTGACCGTCGTCGATTGGCGCGGCCGCCCCTTCGTATTCGGCGAACAGCCGGGTCCGGACATCACCATTCGCCTGCTCGACAAGGTGACCGAGTGGCGGCTTGCGCTCAATCCGCGGCTGGCGCTCGGCGAAGCCTTCATGGATGGCAGGCTGACCATCGAGAACGGCGACATCTACCAGTTCCTCGATTTCTGCGCGCTCAACACCGAGCGCTTCAACGGCTACGAAAACTTCGACCCGCTGTACCGGATCGAAAGAGTTTTCCGCAGCCTGCAGCAATTCAATCCGGTCGGCCGTGCGCAACGCAACGTGGCGCATCACTACGACCTGTCAGGCACGCTCTACGACCTCTTCCTGGATGCAGACCGGCAGTATTCCTGCGCCTACTTCCGCACCGGCAACGATTCGCTGGAAGCCGCGCAAGACAACAAGAAGCGGCATATCGGAGCCAAGCTCCTGCTGAAGCCGGGCAGCAAGGTCCTCGACATCGGGTCCGGCTGGGGCGGCCTTGGCATCTATCTCGCGCGGGCCGGGGCGGGTGAAGTCCACGGCGTCACTCTCTCGACCGAGCAGCATGAG
>DASWFO010000178.1:0-12240 GCA_036394195.1 Alphaproteobacteria bacterium
TGCTGTCCGACGTTCTGCCGCCAGACCGCCGGCCGATCGGCGTCACCCGCCCCTATGGCGGCCGCCTGCACCAGGGTGCGGCGATGCGGCGGGCCAAGGCGGGTCCGGCGCTCGGCGCGGCCCCGCGCTGAACCGACCGGCAATGGCACGCCTCGTGCAGGACTGATCACACAGCCGCAGCCGCTTTTAGCGTGGGGGTAATAGTGAAGCGCCGTGATTTTCTCAAAGCGACGACCGCGCTGGCGGCGGGCACCGCCATCGCCGGCGCGCCGGCGGTGGCGCAGAGCCGCAAGGACGTGCTGCTGACCGTCTCCGAAGGCGGGCCGAACAGCTTCGACGTGCACGCGCCGGGCTCGAACCGTGGCGGCTACGAGGTGTCGTGGAACGGCTACGACCGCCTTATCCGCTGGGCAATGAAGCCGGACGGCCAGGGCAACCTGCGCTGGGACAGCACGAAGTTCGCTCCCGAGCTCGCCGAGGACTGGGACCTGCGGGACATGTCGGCGACGTTCAAGCTGCGCCGGAACGCGACGTTCCACGACGGAACGCCGGTCACGGCCAAGGACGTCAAATGGTCTCTCGACCGCGCGGTGTCGATTCCCGGCTTTCCGAAATCGCAGATGGGCATCGGCTCGCTGAGCGAACCCGCCCAGTTCGTGGTGGTCGACGACCATACGTTCCGGGTCGACTTCCTGCACAAGGACAAGCTGACCATGCCGACCCTCGGCGTGCCCGTCGCGCCGATCATGAATTCGGAGCTGGCGAAGAAGCACGCCACCGCCGCCGATCCGTGGGCGATCGACTGGCTGAAGGGCAACCAGGCGGGCGGCGGCGCCTACAAGATCATGAGCCGGCTCGGCGACCAGGAGGTCGTGTTCGTCCGCAACGACCAGTGGAAGTGCGGGCCGGTGCCGAAGATCGAGCGCGTGATCTGGCGGATCGTGCCGTCCGCGGCCCCGCGCCGCGCGCTGATCGAGCGCGGCGACGTGGACGTGTCGGTGGACCTGCCGCCGAAGGACGTGGCCGAGATGTCCGGCAACCCGCAGCTCAGCGTCGTCGGCACGCCGATGGACAATTCCGTCCAGTATCTCGGCATGCAGGTGACCATGCCACCCTTCGACAACGTCAAGGTGCGGCAGGCGATCGCCTATGCGATCCCCTACCAGAAGATCATGGACGTGGCGCTGTACAAGCGGGCGCGGCCGCTGTTCGGCGGGCGGGCCGAGGTGACGGCTCCCGAGTGGCCGCAGCCGCACCCGTATCAGACCGACCTTGCGAAGGCCAAGCAGCTGCTGGCCGAGGCCGGCTATGCGAACGGCTTCGAGACGACGCTGTCGTTCGATCTGGGCGTGGCGGTGACCAACGAGCCGCTGTGCATCCTGATCCAGGAAAGCCTGGGGCAGATCGGCATCAAGGTGACGCTCGACAAGGTCGCGGGCTCGAACTGGCGGGCCGCGTTCCAGAGCAAGAAGCTGCCGTTCATCACCAATGTGTTCGGCGCCTGGCTCAACTACCCGGACTATTTCTTCCACTGGGCCTATCACGGCCAGAACGCGCTGTTCAACTCGTCGTCCTACGTCAATCCGGCGATGGACAAGCTGATCGACGCGGCGCGGTTTGAAGACGACCCAAAAAAATACAAGGACGACGTCGAGAGCTTCATCAGGCTGGCCTGGGATGACGTGCCGACGGTGCCGCTCTACCAGCCGCTCCACAACGTGGCCATGCGCAAGGGCATCACCGGCTATCAGTACTGGTTCCACCGCCAGCTCGATTATCGGCCGCTGGTGAAGGCGTGAGGGCATCCCAAACCTGAGTCGTCATGCCCGCGAAAGCGGGCATCCAGGTCGCGGTCCTCGCGATGACGAGAATGACTCTGCGCCCTCAGTCTTTGGGTTACTCTGGATGCCCGCTTTCGCGGGCATGACGAGAAAGAAAGACGAGCGTCGCTCTAAAGCAGCTGCCCCTCGCTCAAGGGGATGTCGCGCATCGTGCTGGGCACGAACAGCTCCTCCAGCTTGAGGCGGCGCTCGGACAAACCCTGCTCGTGGTTGTACTGCAGCAGGGCGTCGATCGACGGCCGGTTCTGCTCGATGCCGTAGGGGTACCAGTCCTTGCCGATGATCGCCTGCTCCTCCTCGATCATCGGCTGCAGCCAGGCGAACGACGCCTTGGGCGAGCCGGTCTCCACCAGCATGCGATACGCGTACTCCTTCGCCTTGCACAGGGCGGCATAGAGGCTCTGCGCCACCCACGGGTCGCGCTCGTAGATCTCGCGCCGGATCACCACCGTGTGCATGATCGGGTAGATCTTGGTCCGGCGGTAATAGTCCTGCTCGAGCTCGCGATAATTGGGGAACAGCCGCTTCACATTGGGCGCGCCCCGCCGGAAGGACAGCGGGTTGTTGGCCGTCATCAGGAAGTCGAGCTCGCCGCGCTCCAGGAGATCGCCGAGCTCGGTGCCGGCCGGCGCCTGGGACAGGCGCACCCCCGGCGGCAGGCCGTGCTTCAGCCGGTCGGCGCGGCCCTGCACCCATTCGATCTGGGTCGGCTTCACGCCGTATTCGTGCTCGAGCAGGCCACGCATGTAGACGGCGGCGGTCATGCTGTATTCCGGGACTCCGCCGCGCTTGCCGACGAGGTCCTTGGGGCTCTTGATTCCTTTTTCGGTGTTGATGAAAAAATAGCCGTGGCGGAACACCCGCGACGGGAAGACCGGGATGGCCACGAACGGCGAGTTTCCGCCGGCCACCAGCATGGTGTAGTTCGACAGCGACATCTCGGAGACGTCGAATTCCTTGTATTGCAGCATGCGCCAGAAGATCTCGGCGGGCTGCAAGGCCAGGTAGGTCAGGTCGATGCCTTCGGCGCGGATGGTGCCGTCGCGCAGCGCCTGTGTCCGGTCATACGGTCCACAGGCGAAATTCAGACGCAGATTGGCCATATCCCCTCGCTCAGGTTCGCTCTGACGTTATCGCGCCTGCAAGGTGTCGGGGGTGGTGCCGGCTGTCAAGCCCGCTCCGCCGTTGGCCAACGGCGCTGGCCGACGTATACTGAACAACCAGTCAATTACCTTGCCGTTGCTCGGCAGCATCGCGTGTGGAGTGTCAGATGTCCGATTGGGGTCGCAACGCCGTTGAACCGGACCCGTCCTGGGAAGCGCGCGGCTTTGTCTGGCCCGCCGAAGGTCTGAACCGCATCCCGGACTGGGTCTACACCAGCCAGGAGATCTACGACCAGGAGATCGAGCGTATCTTCCACGGGCGCACGTGGAATTACGTGGCGCTCGAATGCGAAATCCCCAATCCGGGCGACTTCAAGCGTTCCTTCGTCGGACCGACTCCGGTGGTGGTCGCGCGCGAGAAGGACGGCTCGGTCCATGTTTTCGAGAACCGCTGCGCCCATCGCGGCGCAGAGTTTTGCCGCCCGTATCGCGGCACGGCCAAGGAATTCGTCTGCCCGTATCACCAGTGGACTTACGACCTGTCGGGCAACCTGATCGGGGTGCCATTCCGGCGCGGCGTGCAGAAGCAGGGCGGCATGCCGAAGACCTTTCGCACCGAGGAGCACGGCCTGCGCAAGCTGGCCGTCACGACCCGGGGCGGGGTGGTGTTCGCGTCGGTCGCGCAGGACATGGAGCCGCTCGACGCCTATCTCGGCCCCGAGATCCTCGCCGACTTCGACGCGACGTTCGACGGGCGGAAGCTGAAGCTTCTCGGCTATTACCGGAACACGCTGCCCGCCAACTGGAAGATGTATCACGAGAACCTGAAGGACCCCTATCACGCGACTCTGCTGCATGCGTATCTGGTGACGTTCGGGCTCATGGTGGCGGGCAACAAGTCGGCGATGATCGTCGATGCCTCCGGCCGCCACGGCACCATGGCTTCCGCCAAGGCCGACGAGGGTGTCAATGTCGACCCGGAGACCAAGGGCGAGATGCGGGCGTTCCACGAAAATATGAAGCTCGCCGACGGCCGCATCGTGGACTTCGTGAAGGAGTTCAAGTCGCCGTGGTCGGTGACCATGCAGACCATCTGGCCGAACCTGATCGTCCAGCGCGAGATGAACACGCTTGGCACGCGGCAGATCGTGCCCAACGGCCCGAACGAGTTCACCATGATCTGGACCATGTTCGGCTATGAAGGCGACAGCGCGGAGATGACGCGTCACCGGCTCCGCCAAGGCAACCTGATGGGTCCGGCCGGGTTCCTGGGGCTCGAGGACAACGAGGCGATGAAGTTCGTCCAGGACGGGCTGCGCAAGTCGCAAGCCTCCGAAGCGGTGATCGAGCTCGGGGGCGTCGAAGAAGGCACCTCGACCACCCTGATCACCGAGGCGGCGATCCGTTCGCTGTATCGTCACTATCGCGAAGTCATGGGGCTCTGATCGCGATGCCGAAAACGTCCGGTGGGTCCGCCCTCGATGCGGCGGAGGTGCGAGCGTTGCGCCTGGAGATCGAAGAGTTCAACACCGAGTACTGCGCCGCCCTCGACGAAGGCCGGATCGACGACTGGCCGTCGTTCTTCACCGACGACGCCGTCTACCGCATCACGGGCCGCGAAAACGCCGACGCCGACCTGCCGGTCGGCCTGGTCTATTGCGAGGGCCGGGCGATGCTGCGCGACCGGGCGCTGGCCATCGCCAAGACCGCAATGTATGCCCCGCGCTATCTGCGGCACTTAGTGAGCAACGTGCGCGTCCTCGGCATCGATGCGGAGAAGGTCGTCGCGGCCGAGGCGAACTATATCGTGCTCCAGACCCTGGTTGATGAGAAGACGACGATTCAGCAGGCCGGCCGTTACGTCGACCGCTTCGCCCGCGATGGCGGGCGGCTCAGGCTTCGTGAGCGCGACTGCATATACGATAGCCTGCTGATCGACAATTCCCTGGTCATGCCGGTCTGAACGCGCGAAGCCAGCCGAGAAGGAGAGGATAATGACGGGTCTTCTGGGCGGCGCCTTGGTGCCGCACGCGCCGCAATTTTTTTCGCTGCCGGAGACGGAGGACAAGGCGACCGTCGAGCGCGTCCGCAAGGTGATGGGCCAGGTCGGCGAGAATCTGGCGGCGCTGAAGCCGGACGTGTGGCTGGTCGTCGCCAACGACCATGCCAACCAGTTCCTGCTCCATTGCACGCCGCCGTTCTGCTTTCACCTCGGCACCGAGGCGGCGGGCTCGTTCGTCGGCCGCGATTTCAAGTACAAGATCGCCAGCGACGTCGCGATGCAGCTCACGGAGTACGTCCAGGGCGAGGGCTTCGATCCTGCCTTCACCAATACCGCCGGCATCGACTACGCATTCGGCATTCCGCTGACCTTTCTCGGCGTCAGCGGTCCGATCATCCCGCTCTACGTCAATTCCTACGTGCCGCCGCAGCCGTCGATGCGGCGCTGCTTTGCCTTCGGCGAGGCGGTGGCGCGCGGCCTGAAGGCCACCGGCGTCAGGGCGGTGATCGCCGCCAGCGGGGGCATGTCGCATTTCCCCGGCACCACCAACTACTCGAACCCCGAGGTCGAGTTCGACCGCAAGCTGTTCGAGATCTTGCGCGGCGGCGATCTGCGCCATCTGCTCGGCCTGGACGAGCGGCGGCTCGACGACACCGGCAATGTCGAGCTGCGCTCCTGGGCGATCGCGGCTGGGATGCTGGGCGAACGGAAGGCCGCGGACGTCAGCGCGTTCGAGCCGAGCTGGCATCACACCTACGCGACCTTGGCGTGGACGACGCCGGCGGAGCCCCGGCGCGATCCGCTGCATTATCCGGCGATCTATGCCGGGCGGCTGAAGCTCACCGAGACGATGTACAAGCTCGCCAACGACGAGGCCGAGCGTGGCCGCTACCTCAGGGACCCGGCCGGCTACTGTGCGGCCGCCGGCCTCGATGCGGCTGAGCAAGCGGCGCTCGGCAAGCTCGATCAGGCGAAAATTCTCGAGCTCGGCATTCACCCGCTGGTGTTCTTCCTCGCGCATCTGCAAATCGAACGGCAGCGCGCACAGAAGCACTGATCTTTCTTTCAATCATCCGACTCACCATCAAGGGGACTTCCATGGTCGTTCAGATTCCGCTCACCATCGCTTGCGGCGATTATGACCGCACCCGCGCTCTTAAGGACGGCCGCGTCCCTGTCGAAGGCTGCGCCGTCACCTATCTGCCGATGGAGCCGGAGGAGGTTTTCCACCGCGCGTTCAAGCACGAGGAGTTCGACGTCTGCGAGCTGTCGTTCAGCAGCTATATTCGCAGCATTGATAGCGGCAACCCGGTCTATCTCGGCATTCCCGCTTTCGTGTCGCGGGTGTTCCGCCATTCTGGCGTCTATATCCGCACCGACCGCGGCATCAAATCGCCGGCTGACCTCAAGGGCAAGACGATCGGCCTGCCGGAATATCAGATCACGGCCGTGGTCTGGCAGCGCGGCATCATGCAGGACGAATACGGCGTCAAACCGAACGACATCCACTGGCGTCAGGGCGGCCAGGAGCAGCCGGGGCGCACCGAGCGGACACCGCTGGCGCCGATCCCCGGCCTCGACCTGAAGCCGGTCCCGTCGGACAAGACGTTGAACGGCATGCTCGAGGCCGGTGAGCTCGACGCGCTCTTTACCGCCCGGGCACCCTCGTCCTTCGTCCGCAAGGCGCCGAACATCGGGCGGCTGTTCCCGGATTATCGCAACGTCGAGAAGGCCTATTACAAGAAGACCGGCATGTTCCCGATCATGCACTTGATCGGCATCAAGCGGCACCTCGTCGAAAAGCATCCGTGGCTGCCGGCGAGCCTCTACAAGGCGTTTTGCGAGTCCAAGGTCTACGCCATGAAGGAGGTGCGCGAGATCAACGCGCTGCCGGTGACCCTGCCGTGGCTGGAGGCCGAGGCGCTCGAGACCATGGCGCTCATGGGCGACGATTTCTGGCGCTACGGCGTTGCCGAGAATGCTAAGGAGATCGAGGCGATGACCCGCTATTCGTACGAGCAAGGCCTCGTCAAGCGGAAGCTCAGCGCCGAGGATCTGTTCGCCAAATCGACCGTCGAGGTGTCGCGAATCTGACAGTCGACTCCGGCAGTGGGGTACGCCGCGTCGATCCGCTGCTTCGGGTCGCCGCCGCTGCCCCACCTGCTGCGCTGCAAAGAGCAGTTGTTGCCTTGTGCCCCCTCACGCCGGAAGACCACCCATTCTTAGGGCGAATGGCGATTCCGCCGCACTCCCCTGTTAGTCCACACCATGGCCCAGGCACCAGACTCAAACGGGCCCGCACGGGCCCGTTTGAGTCTGGCGGAGGGAGCGGGATTCGAACCCGCGATACGGTTTCCCGTATACACACTTTCCAGGCGTGCGCCTTAAACCACTCGGCCACCCCTCCGGGCGGGCGCACCATACCAGCCGGCCGCGTCTACCCTCAAGCCGCCGCGATGCGGCGAAACCCGCCTGGGCCAGGCTCGCGCGCCGCGCCTTGTTTGCCCTTATTTGGTCGCAGGACCAAACAAGCGCCTTGGACTAGTGTCACGGCCGGCGGAGTAGCGGCGCCCCCGACAGCCAACGTCGCTGCATCCGTCGGCGCGCGCAAGTCCTTCGGGGCTTGCGCGCGTTCCGCTTCACGGGCCCCGGCTGATGGCCGCCCGCCCTCGCATTGCCCCGGAATTGTTTCGCCGTGCGCCTCGTTGATACGAGAGGCGGCCGATGTGCCGTGCGGTAACGAACGCGACACGGAGCGAAGGTTCATGAGCGCGCGAACGGTAGTCAACGCAAGCCTTGCGGTAATTCTCACAGCCCTCCTTGCGGGCTGCGTCTACGAGCCAGCACCTGCACCACTGCCACCGGGGTATTATTCGCCGGGCTATTACAGCTACGGCTACGCGCCCGGGTATTACCGCCCCGAGCCGTCTGTGGCGCTCGGGTTCCGGCTTGGCGGCGACGATTGGAACGAGCATCACCATCATCATTGGCGCTGATCGGACGAGTTTGATCGAGCCGGCGCCTCGGTGGCGCTTGCGACAAAGCCGTGATCGGCGGCGGCGGGTTTTTGCCACGCGCGCCGCGGTCTGTGACCTCTGCTCCGCCGTATGGACTTCCGCCTGCACCATCCCATGTACGGTTGGGGTGCGCAAAAAGGATCCTAGGAGGACAGAGATGATCGGACGTTTCTTAGCGTCGACCGCGGTGGCCGGCGTATTGGTGACCAGTGCCGCCATGGCGCAGATGTCGGCGCCGCCACCGAACAACGCTCCGGCCGACCAGCCGGCGCGCATTCAGACCCAGAACCCGGCGCCACGTGATCAGGCGAATCCGGCGATGAACAGCGACCAGCAGCGCCGCGACCAGATCGGGCAGGCCGGCGGCGGCACTGCGACCGATAACAGCGGCACGTCGATGTCGCGCGATCGGTCGAACGACGATCGCTCGATGACCCAGCGCGCCGGTGACAGCATGCGGCGGGCCGGCCAGAAGGTGAAATCCGCGTTCTCGTCGGACAAGAGCAACGCCAGGGCGAAACAGTCGGCGCAGGGCCACGACAAAGACAACATCGCCGACCAGCTGAACGCCTGCCAGGCGAAGCCGCAGGCGGATCGGCAGGCCTGCATCGACCAAGCGACCCGGATGTAAGCTTACCGGGCCCAACGCCACAGTCCCGCGTTCGGGCGGAACAATCGTTCCGCCCGAACGGGGGCGCTTTCGCGACAGGATTTGACCGGCGCCGTGGTGCGGCCGACCGGCTTGGCTTAATGTCTTCCCTTCCACTTTGGGAGGGAAAGACATGCCAAAGGACAAAGTTGCCCTGGTCACTGGTGCGGGCAGCGGCATCGGCCGCGCCTCGGCACTGGCGCTGCTCGCCGACGGCTATTCCGTCACCCTCGTCGGCCGGCGCAAGGCCGAGCTCGACAAGACCGCCGAGCAGGCCAAGGGAGGCCGCCCCCTGGTGGTTCCCGCCGATCTCGGCGATCCCGCCACGGTGCGGTCCGTGTTTGCCAAGACCAAGCAGGAATTCGGCCGGCTCGACGTGCTGTTCAACAATGCCGGCATGGGCGCCCCAGCCATTCCGCTCGAAGACCTCACCTATGAGCAGTGGAAGTCGGTGGTCGACATCAACCTGAGCGCCGTCTTCCTGTGCATCCAGGAAGCCTTCAAGATCATGAAGGACCAGCAGCCGCGCGGGGGGCGGATCATCAACAATGGCTCGATCTCGGCGCACGCGCCGCGACCTTTTTCAGCTCCCTATACCGCGACCAAGCACGGCGTCACCGGGCTGACGAAATCGGCGGCACTCGACGGCCGCAAATACGACATCGCGGTTGGCCAGATCGACATCGGCAACGCCGCCACCGAGATGACCGAGCGGATGGCCAAGGGCGTCCCGCAGCCCAACGGCACCATGATGGTCGAGCCGCGCATGGACGTGAACGATGTGGCGAAGACGATCCTGCACATGGCCAACCTGCCGCTCGAGTCGAACATCCTCTTCGTCACGGTCATGGCGACCAAGATGCCGTTCGTGGGACGGGGGTAGGGCCGGCGCGTTTCTCTTGTCCGTCATTCCCGCGAACGCGGGAATCCATGGTTCAGCGGCGCGATGGATGCCCGCTTTCGCGGGCATGATGAAAGAGGGTGGGTCGGCTTAGTTTAAGCGCTCAAAATCTTCGTCAGCCCGCGCACGAGCGTATCGTGGCGGGCTTCGCGGCTGCGTTTGTCGCTGTCGACCGCCTTGCCGACGCCGAGGTAGCGCTCGGCGACCTCCGAGTTGCGCAGCAGATCCTGTCCGGAGCCCTGCATGACGACGCGGCCCATTTCGATGACGTAAGCGCGGTCGGCGATGGCGAGGCTCATGCGCGCGTTCTGTTCCGAGAGCAGGATCGCGATGCCGCGCGAGCGCAGGCCCGAGATCAGCCTGAAGATCTCCGAGACCAATGCCGGCGAGAGGCCGAGCGACGGCTCGTCGAGAAGCAGGAACCGCGGCTCGACCATGAGGGCGCGCGCAATCGCCAGCATTTGCTGCTGGCCGCCCGACAGGTTGCCGGCCATCTCGTCCGGGCGCTCGGCGAGCACCGGGAACAGCTTGCAGACGTCCTGCATGCGCCGGACGATGCCGGCCTCGCCCAGGGTGCGGCGCTGCGCATAGGCGCCGAGGCGGAGATTTTCCGCCACCGTCAGGCCGGCGATCATCTGCCGGCCTTCGGGCACGTGCGAGATGCCGAGTTGCACCCGCTCGCGAGGCGACAGCCCGTCGATCCGCTGCCCCTGCAGCAGGATCTGCCCCTGCCGCGCCGGCAACAGTCCGGAAATGGTCTTGGCCAGCGAGGTCTTGCCGGCACCGTTGGCGCCGATCAGCGCCACGATCTGTCCGGCGTCGACCCGCAGGTCGATGCCGTGCAGCACGTCAGCGTCGCTGTAGCCGGTGCTGAGGCCTCTAATCTCCAACATCAGAGGATCTCCAGCATCTCAATGCGCCTCGTGCTCGAGGCCGAGATAGGCCTCGATGACCCGCCCGTCGCGCTGGACCTCGGCCGGCGTGCCGCGGGCTATCAGGCTGCCGAGATCGAGCACAATCACCTCGTCGGCGACGTTCATGACCAGCGACATATTGTGCTCGACCACCATGATCGTGATCCCGGTGTCGCGGACGGCGCGCAGCAGCGCCGCCAGCTCGGCGGTCTCGGCGTCGTTGAGGCCGGCGGCGGGCTCATCCAGCAGCAGCAGGCGCGGCCGCGCCATCAGCGCCCGGCACACCTCGATCAGCTTCTGCGCCCCCATCGGGAGGCTTGTCGCTGCGGTGTCGCGGAACGCCGCCAGCCCGACCAGGTCGAGGAGGGCGTCGGCCTGCTCGATCAGCCGGTGCTCTTCGTGTCGCGCGGCGCCGAGCCACAGCATCTGCTTCCAGGCCTGGGCTTTCACCTGGCGGTGCGCGCCGACCAGCACATTCTCGAGCGCCGTCATGCCCGGGAAGACGCGGGCGGTCTGGAAGGTGCGCAGCAGGCCGAGGCCGGCGATGTCGCTCGGCGACCGGTGGGCGAGCGGGACACCGAAATAGGTCACCTCGCCGGTATCGGGCGGGAACAGGTTGGTGACCAGGTTAAACAGCGTCGTCTTGCCAGCGCCGTTCGGGCCGATCAGCGCGGTCAGGCTGCCGGCCGGCACCGCGAAAGTCACGTTGTTGACCGCCTTAAGGCCGCCGAACGTCTTGCTGAGGGCGGTTCCGGCGAGCGCTGGTGCGGTGCTCATTGCGCCTGACCCTTCGCGGCCAGGCGGGCACTCGGGGCCGCTTCGCCGCGCTCCGCGATGAGCCAGCGCATCAAGGTGCCCACAATGCCGTCCGGCATGTATTGGAAGGCGAGCACGAGGATGGCGCCTTCGGCCAAAGTCTTATAGGCGGCCAGCGGCTGGAAGATGGTCGGCAGCAAGGTGATCAGCGCCGAGCCGAGGAGACCGCCGACCAGCATGCCTTCGCCGCCCACGACCTGCATCGCGATCATCTCGAACGACCGCGGCGTGCTGACCATCTCCGGCGACAGGAAATGGAAGTCGAATGCGTAGAGGCTGCCGGACAGCGAGCCGAGCACGGCACTGATCGCGAACGCCGCCATCTTGTGCCTCGGCACGTCGATGCCGAGGGCCGCTGCTGCGGTCTGGTCGGTGCGGATCGCCTGCAGTGCCCGGCCGAAGCTCGAGCGCATGCCGCCGAGCAGGCCGGCGATCAGTACGATGATGATGCCGAGCACCAGGTAATACATCGAGGTCTGGGTGTCGAAGCTGATCGCGCCGACGGAGAACGACGGGATCCCGACCAAGCCCGACGGCCCACCGGTGATGTCCAGCCCGACCGTGATCGAATCGACCAGGAGGCCGAAACTCAGCGTCGCCAGTGCCAGATAGGCGCCGCGCAACCGCATCGTCACCAGGGCGAGGCCGATCGCGCAGGCCAGCGACACGACCATGCCGGCGAGGGTGCCGAGCAGCGGCGACAGGCCGTAGGTCGTGGCCAGGATGGCGGCGGTGTAGCCGCCGATGGCGAGGAACGCCGCCTGGCCGAGACTCACCTGGCCGGCGTAACCCATGAGCACGTCGAGGCCGAGCACGCCGATGAACAGGATGCCGGTGATCACCAGCGAGCTTAGCAATCCGCCCTCGTCGATGAGATAAGGCAGGGCGATCAGCGCGGCCACCGCGATGACAGCGACCGCGATCGCCTTGCGGCCGCGGAAGCGGACGATGGCGCGATAAACGCGGACATCCTCGCGCACGTCGTGGCGGCGCGCCC
>DASWFO010000179.1:0-53946 GCA_036394195.1 Alphaproteobacteria bacterium
ATTTCGTGCAGCTCGAGTGCGCGCGGCATCGAGAACGGCACCTCGCCGTTTCTGCTATAGGCATGGCCGTCCGCCCGGATGGCCGACGGCGCAACCGGCGCCTCGCCGTTCGGCTGCAGGTCGGGGTGCGACTGGCGGCCCACATGCCACAGCTGCAGGAAGATTCGCCCGCCTTTTGCGTGCACGGTTTCGGTCACGCGCCGCCATCCGCCGATCTGACGATCGGCATAGATGCCGGGCGCTCCAGCATAGCCGTAGCCGCGGATCGAGACCGGCGTCGCTTCGGAGATGATCAGACCGCCCGCGGACGCGCGCTGGCGGTAGTACTCGACCATCAGGTCTCCAGGGACATCGCCCCGCTCGGAGCGCATGCGCGTCAGCGGCGCCATCACGACGCGGTGGGAGAGCTGATACGGGCCGACCCACACCGGCTGAAAGAGTTTGCTGGCGGT
Source organism: Alphaproteobacteria bacterium (assembly GCA_036394195.1). GTDB lineage: Bacteria > Pseudomonadota > Alphaproteobacteria > CACIAM-22H2 > CACIAM-22H2 > DATJPD01. The sequence continues at coordinate 453 of DASWFO010000179.1, forward strand.
GTTGCTCATAGCGAAAGCCGTTGGTTGGGTGTTCGAGGATGGTAGCGATCGGTGGCGGCGACGCCGTGTCGAAGACGATCGGCGTCGCAGCGCCCCGCCTCAGGCAACGCGCTGCTTCGCGAGCCGGTCGAGGACCGGCAGCAGCTCGGACGGGTCGGGCCGCTTGGTGTAGTCGGGATTGACCTCGGCGTAGGCGATCACGCCGTCGGTCCCGATCACGTAGCGCGCCGGCATCGGCAGCGTCCATGACGGGTCGGCGTTGAACGTCGGTAGGTCGTTCTTCAGGCTCTTGTAGAGATCGACCAGATAGTGGGGCAGCTGGAAGCGCAGCCCGAACGCAGCGCCGACCTTGCCGCCCTCATCGCTGAGGATCGGGAACGCGAGTTTGTTCTGGCGCGCCGACTTGCGGCTGTTGGGTGCCGTTTGCGGCGAGATCGCGACCACCTTGGCGCCGCGCGCGGTGATCTCGGGCACCGCTTCCTGGATCGCCTGCAGCTCCATGTTGCAGTAGGGACACCAGACGCCGCGATAGAACGTCGCGACCAGCGGGCCCTGCGCCAGCAGGGCGGCCGAGCTGACTTGGTTTCCGTCCTGGTCGCTCAGGGTGAAGGTTGGTGCGACATCGCCGGCCTTCTTGGCGCGCTCGGCCTGCCCGGAGACGATCAGCTCTGCGGTCGCGCGGTGCATGGTCGTGACCACCTGCGCCGAGACGTTGTAGGGCGGCTTGCCGGCTTCGAAATCGGCTTTGAAAGCGTCGAGGCGGTCTTGCAGGCTCATCGGATCTCTCCTTGTTTCGGGCCGGGCACTCATCGGCCGGCATAAGGAGAAATGACCTATTCACCGGATATCCAGTAGACGCTGTCTATGTAGATCACTTATACATACAGCGAATGAGTGATCGGCTCCAGGAACTGTCCGTATTCGTCCGGGCGGCCGAAACCGGCAGTTTTTCCAAGGCCGCCCGCGAGTTCGGGCTGTCTCAGCCCTCGGTGTCGCGCATAGTCGCGAGCCTAGAGACACGCGTCGGCGTCAAGCTCCTGCTGCGGACCACCCGCCAGGTCACTCCCACCGATGCCGGTGCCGTCTTTCTCGATCGCGCGCGACGGATACTCGGCGAGTTGGACGAAGCGACCCACGCGGCGCGCGGTGTCGACAGCCTTCATGGCGTGCTGCGGGTCGTCATGTCCGGGGCATTCGGCACGCGCGAGGTCATCCCGCGTCTACCGACGTTCCTGGCGCGGCATCCGCAGCTGAAGGTCGAGTTCCTGATTTCCGATCGAACCGACGACCTGGTGGCGGAAGGGGCTGACATGGCGCTGCGCCTGGGCCGTCTCGTCGATTCCGGTTTCGGCGCCCGCCTGCTGGGGTCGGCGCCGCGGCTGGTGATTGCGGCGCCGGCGTATCTGGCGCAGCGCGGCGTTCCGCAGACGCTCGCCGATCTTTCGCAGCACGACTGCATCGTCGGGCCGGGGCTGTCGGCGCGGTCTGGCTGGAGCTTCCGGCGGGCGGGTGCCGTAACCTCGGTTGTCGTCGAAGGCCGGGTTCAGGTCGCGTCCGCCGAAGGTGTGACCGCCTCGGTGAAGGCCGCTCTCGGCATTGCCGTCGTGTCGCGATGGATGTGCCGGGCCGAGATCGAACGCGGCGAGGTCCGTCAGATCCTGGCGGACTACGAGCTGGACTCGGTCGATGTGCACGCGCTGTATCCCGCCGGCCCGCGGCCGTCGCTCAAGGTTCGCGCTTTCTCGGATTATCTGGCGACCAATCTGGGCGCGAAGGTCGATGATCCGCCGCACCGGGCGACCGACGCATCTCCGCGTCGGTGAGACGCAGCGACATCGTCAGGCCCCTTCGCAGTCGGCCGTCAGTGCGGGTGCTGCTCGACGAGCTCGCGCAGCTGCGCGACCGGCCGCTGGACAAGCACACCGTCGAGGTCGTGCTTGTGCGCCTCATGCAGATGGTGGAGCGCCAGCTCGTGATAGAACTGGAACGTCGCGAAGTCCTCGGCGGCGTCCGACAGGGAGACGTAGTGATCGGCCAGGATCACGTGTTGTCTAAGGGTACTCATGGCACATCTCGTAGGGTTGCTCATGCAACTCACAGATCGTCATCGAGGTCCTCCCTGAGGAGACATCGTAAAGCCCGCTTATATGCTCGTTCGTCTCGAGCGGCGTCCCGCCCATCTCCTTTGCCTTGACCGCCAACGCGGAGTGCGCGGCCGATCCGGTCTGCGAAGCGGGACGCATTGGCGCGTTCGGGCTCTCGGCGCGAGCCTTTCGGCTCTATAATCCACAAAGATACGATTGAGCATATTTTCAAGCCATACAAGCATCGATAATATCAACTATCTGGCGTAGATGACACTCTCCGGTTGGCCACCCCCGCGGCGCCGACCTCACAAGAAGGAGTGCACGCCCATGTTGAAACCAAGTCTTGCAACGCTAGCCATGATCGCCGTCTTGGCCGCCAGCGCGACCGGCGCGCTCGCGCAACAGAACCCCTACACCAAGGCGCCGCCGCCGTCGCCGATGTCGAGCGTGCACCAGCAGGCGCTGCTGAACCATGACCCCGATGCCTGCTCCAACGCCGTGGAAAAGACCTTGGACAATGTCGAGCTCCGCATTCAGGGCAAAGACCGCATGGACACCCAGACGACCAAGAAGGCGCTGCTGCAGGCGGCCCAGAACGCGGCGGCCGCCGGCGACGATGAGGGCTGCTGGCACTGGTTCGACAAGGTCCAGAATTTCGCCAAGTAACCCGAAGCCGCGCGGGCGACCACGCCCGCGCGGCTGTGTCTCAGACGAGTCCCCCATGACCACACGCTCTTTCGATGTTTCAACTCAATCCCTCCACCGCACTGGCGGCGTCGAGCGGATTTTGACCGCCGCCCGGCAGCTTCTGCAGCGTTCGGCGCGTGCGTTCGCGCGTCACCGCGAAAGGGCGCTCGACCGGGCCGCGCTGGCGGCGCTCGACCGGCGCCTGCTAGCGGATCTCGGGCTCAAGCGATCGCTGATTGATCCCGCGCGGCTGCGCCGACGGCCCTGCACCTGATCGAGCCAGCGCGTCACGCCATCTGTGCCTGAAGGAGAACCTCGATGTCCGACCTACATGACCCTCGGATCCTGATCGATCCACGGATTGCTTCGCGTCGGGAGAAGGCAAAGCTCGCGATCCGCGCGCTGATCGTTGCGGTGACGTTGCTGGCGGGCAGCACTGCCGCGCGGGCGGCGGATAGCTCGCCGCTGGATGTCACGGTCGTGCGCGGTGGGGCCGTCGTCGCGACGCCCATTGGAGACCAGCTTACGACGGTACCGGGGCCGCGGCCGCCGTTCGGCTTCAATATCCTGCTAGGCGAGGTCACGCACCGGACCGATCAGACGGATCCGTTCGATCCGGCCGATCAGCAGCGGAACCAGTCGCACGGGCTGACGACCGAACCGTGGGAGGACATCCCGCTCCGTCGGTTGTTCGAGTAGCGGAGCGCGACCCGCCGATTCCGCGCGGCTGTGCCGACGGCCCTGGGCTTGATGCGCCCTAGCTCGATGGAGCGGCGCGGCGCCACTGGGCCGGCGTCATACCCATGCGCTGCTTGAAGGCACGCTGGAACGCAGCCTCGGACTGGTAGCCGACCGCGTCCGCGACAGCGGCGGTGGACATCGACGACTTGCGTAATTGGTTGGCGGCCAAGGTCATCCGGATGTCGGTCAACAGCTCGCTAGCCGAACGGCCCAGGCTCTCCTGAAAATGGCGCACGAGAGTGGCCCGCGACATGTTGCACAGGCGCGCCAGCTCCGGCAGCGACCAGGCGCGTGCCGGCTCGTTGAACATCGCCGCCAAGGCCGGCGCCAGGCGGGGATGGCCGACGAGTGCCAGCAGCCCGGCCGGCGGCTCCTTCGCTTCGCTGGCGAAGCGCAACGTCAACGCGAACAGGGCCGTCGACAGCGCATTCAGCATGGCGCGCCCGCCGAGATTCTCGCCGGCGGACTCGCTCCGCATCAGCGACACCAGGCCCGCGAGCTGCGCGCCGGTTCCGGGGCCCGCGGTGGCGGCGCTGTGGTCGGCCGCATGCACCACGAGGCGGCCCGGCATATAGTCGCGCAGAAAACGGTCGTGCGGCGGCGTGAGCACGAAGCGGCCGCACAGCATGTCCAGCCGATCGCCGGTGCCGGCGTTCTCGCTGATGGTGACGTTGAGGGCCGCGCGTTCGCGCGCCGCGATAGGCCGCGCACCGCTGCCGTCGTGCAGGCGGTGCGCATCTCCGTTTGGCAGAAGCAGGATGTCGCCCGGCAGCAGGCGCTGCGGCGGCCCGCCCCTCGGGTCGTCCAGCACGGCCGAGCCGCCGAGCACGGCGTGATACGCGATCTCGCCCGGTTCCGAGGCGGCCTGATCGATCCGCCACGGCGCGCCATAGAAGCAGCGCAGGTCGAGATGCCCGCGCACCGGCATCATGTCGAGAAGCCGGCTCAGCCAGTCCAGGGGCGGTGACGGAGACACTTGGCCCTCACCACATGAGACGAACAAGCATTAAATCGACATCTTATGCGATCGAAGGTCTCAAGTCACGGGTGCATATGACATGCAGCGGTTTGCCTTATTAGACCAAGGGGTGCCTCATGTCCCGTATGCTGTACTCAGCACTAGCACTCACCGGCAACGGCCAGCAGCCGATGCGCTACCTGAAGCGCGATTGGACGCGTTGGAGCCGAGCAGAGCGACTTAGCGCAATCGCGACCCTCACAGCATTCGCCGCCGCGTACGGTTTCTTGCTCGTGGAGACGGTGGCCGGCTGACGCAGAATATTGGGACGAAATGCCGCGCCAGTCAGGAATGACGAATGAGGTTCCCAGACGACTTTAGATGGAGATTTTTTCGGCTCGCAGCATCCGTGCACGAGTTCGCGGCGATTGCGATGGTTGGCTCGCCTCAGTTCCGGCGTCGGCAATGGCGGCGCGGCACGCTCATCGCGCTCGCCGGCGTGCTTCTCCTCGATATAGCCACCTGTTCCGGCAGCCTGAGCATTGAGCAGCCCGGGAAAGCCAGCCTCTGTCCGATGCAGCTCGGCGTCTCTCGTCCGCACGGGAGCCGGCATTGTTTTGAAGTTGCTACGCTGCCAGGTCATGTGTACGCCGACGTGGTCGTGCCGCGTTCCCCCGTCAGGAGCTCCAAATGACAACGCCATCGCAAGACACCCTCCACCCGATCAAACAATCGGTCGCCGGGGCGGCCCAGACCGTCCTCGTTTTCCAGGGCGGCGGGGCGCTCGGTGCGTACCAGGCCGGTGTGTATGAGGCGTTACACGAAGCGGGAATCGAGCCCGATTGGGTGATTGGCACGTCGATCGGCGCCATTAACGCAAGCCTGATTGCGGGAAACAAAGCCGAAAACCGTGTGTCACGCCTCAAGGAATTCTGGGACCGAGTGGCGGACAAAGCCCCATGGCACGGCTGGTCGGCCTGGGCGCAGGCGGCCCACTCGTTGTCCTACTGGAAAGCACTGAGCCAGGGGATTCCTGGTTTCTTCGAGCCGAATCTTCTGGCGTTTCTAGGCCCACACATCCACCTTGGCGCTGACCGCGCGGGCTATTACTCGACCGCTCCGCTCAAGCGGACGCTGCTCGAGCTGGTCGACTTCCCGCTCATAAACCGGTGCATACCTCGGCTCACCGTCGGTGCCGCGCATGTGCGCACCGGCCGTATGCAATACTTCGACGCGCGCGAGGGCGAAATCGGCGTCAAGCACATCATGGCATCCGGCGCGTTGCCGCCCGCCTTTCCTGCCGTCCGCATCGACGGCGAACTCTACTGGGACGGCGGAATCCTCTCGAACACGCCGACCGAAGTCGTTTTCGACGAGATCCCCCGCCGTAATTCGTTGATCTTTGCCGTTCACATGTGGAATCCCGTCGGGCCCGAGCCCGAGACAATCTGGGACGTCCTGCACCGCCAGAAAGAGATCCAATACTCCAGCCGGGTCATGAAGGACATTGCGCGGCAGACGCAGATCCATCAGCTCCGTCACGTCATCAGGCAGCTTGTGGAGTACATCCCTCCGGAGCTCCGCGACAGCCAGGCCGTTCGCCAGCTGGCTGAATACGGTTGTTTCACTCGCATGCACGTCGTCCGCCTACTGGCTCCGCGCCTCGACAATGAGGGCCACACGAAGGACGTTGATTTCACGCCCGCCGGTATTCGCAAGCGGTGGGAGGCGGGTTACGCCGACACTCGCAAGGCCATCGAGGCGGCTCCCTGGCGCACCGAGGCCGGCCCGCTCGAGGGCATAATCCTTCACGAAGTGGAAAATTTCGCTCGTTCCTCGGTCGCGGCGTAGACCCTTCCGCTTAGAGTGAACGGTTTCCAGCCCGGTTTGATACTGGCGAGCATATTATCGAGACAATATAACATCGAAAGTCTCAATCCCACGGCATAGATTACTCTCATCGGTAGGCCAGCCTTTCCGGCCGGCCTCGAACCAAGGAGTGTAATCATGTCTCGCCTTCCCACCCCCGCCGTCGAAACCGCCACCGGCGCCACGGCGGAAGTCTTTGCACAAATCAAGAAGGCGGCCGGCAAGGTGCCGAACACCTTCGCCGCGATCGGTGCTCATGGACCGGCCGCCCTCAAGGCCATACTGAACGCCGATGCGGTCCTCGCGGCTGGCTTACTGAGTAAGCAGGAGCAGGAGGTGATCAAGCTTGCCGTCAGCGCGGCCGTCGGCTGCGACTACTGCGAGGCGGCCCACGCCATGCTCAGCAAACTCGCCGGCCTGAAGGCCGACGCAATCCGGCAGATCCGCGCCGGCCAGACTACGGGTGACGCCAGACACGACGCCTTGGCGCGCTTCGTGCGACTGCTGGTCCTGACCCGCGGCACGATCAGTGACAAGGAATACGCGGCCGTCAGAGGCGCCGGCTACACCGACGCGCAGCTGGTGGACATCAGCCTGGCCCTGGCCGTGATCACCTTCACCAACGTCTTCAACCGTATCAACGACACAACGCTCGACTTCCCGGCGGCCGCCTGAAGCGTCCGCCACATGCCCGCCCGCGCTTTAACGCGGGCGGGCGGGTCGGCCCGTCATAAAGGAGTGCAACCATGAGCTCGCTCAGCAAAATCTATCAACAGCAGATCCATCAACAGCAGAATGGGGTCATCAACTCGCTCATCAATGCGGTTGCCAGGTCGGACGTGTTCCGAAGCGACCTCGACTATCACGTCCTGCGCGCCGCGATGGTGATCATCTTCGCGTTCTTCGGCTACCAGAAGTGGTTCGAGTACGAGTTCGAGAGACTGGTCCCGTTCATCAGCAACGGTCCGCTGATCTTCTGGCTCTATCCTGTGTTCGGCCACGGCGGGGCCAGCTGGTTCCTCGGCGCGTCGGAGTGGACGACCGGCACCCTCCTGCTTCTGGGCTTCTGGGACAAGCGGGCCGGCATCCTCGGCGCCCTCGGCTCGACCGCGACCTTCATCGGGACCGTCACCATCATCCCGTTCATGCCCGACGGGTGGGATCAGGCGGCGGGCGGCTTTCCGGCGATGACCGGCAACGTGCCCTTCCTGATGAAGGACGTGGTCCTCCTGGCGGTGTCGATCTACCTCCTGAAGCAGGACGTGGTGAGACTCTCACGCCAGGCAATCGTCCGGCCATGAGCGCGGTCCGGCGGCCGGCAGGTGAACCCGCCGGCCGCCTTTTTTCTGAACCTGTCGTATGGAATGAGTGTCATGACAACCACCTCTCTGCCTCGCCGACGCGCAATTCAGCGCATTCTCAGCAGCATCCTTGCGGCCGTTCTGCCGCGCATCGCCACAGCGAGTCCGCCAGCGGTACCTTGCGCCGCGGCAGTCCGCGCCGCCGCACAAGCGCTCCCATCATGGCCGCGCAAATTCCCAGGGATCGGCCTGCGTCAGCAGGCGATGATCCGACTCCGCGCGGCGGCACAGGCGGCGATCTCGGGCGACGAGAACCTGTGTTGGCACCAGCTCGCAGCGTCCGGCTACAAGCCGGACCAGTAGAGGATGGTGTGGCGAGTGCGCTGCATCGGAATGATCGGCCTGCCCGACGTCTGCTTGTGGCAGTTAGCGGACCTCCGTGTCGGCCGCGGATGGTCAGCTACCGTCTCCGCAATCCCTAACTTTATCTGTTCACCTCACCGGACTATCAGCGCAGCGCCGGGATAGGCGGCGTCGTCGGCAAGGGGCCGGTGTAACGGAGCACGGTGAGGCCGCCGCCGTTGCCGTCGGTCACATAGATCAGGTCGGAGTTCCAGTCGGGGTAAGGCTCGCGCGTGTGGCGGCCCTTCTGCCCCGGCACGTCGATCGTGAAATCCGGCGATATGTAGTAGCCCACCTCGCGCGGCGCGAACGGGTTCGAGATATCGATGGCCCGCAGGCCCTGGTTGTACCAAGCCTGATAAAAGAGATTGCCGTCCCGTAATCGGTGATCGAATTCGGCCATGTGCGCCGATTCCTGCGAGCCCTCCGGGCAGATGAACTTCTTTTTGTCGAAGTCGTACTGATCGTCGACGCCGCGGATGTGATAGGTCGAGAGCAACGTGATGCGGTCGAGATAGGTGATATCGAGGATGCGGCCAAAGCCCGGCGGGCAGCTGAAATGCTCGTCTGTCAGCACCGCAATCGTCGGCAATTCCGAGGTGTGATGCGCCGGCATGAACGTGTGGGCGCCGGGGCAGCACCCCTCGCGTGGCAGGCCCGGATCGCCATTGAACGGCGGCGAGTAGTCGAAGCCGCCGTCGATCCGCTTCGGCTTCGACGGGTCGGTGATGTCCAGCACCACGATGCCCTCGTCGCGATAAGCGACATAGAGGCGATCATTGTCTTTCTGGATCTCGTGGCAGGTGATCATCTGATCGCTGCCATTGGGGTTTTTCCGGTTGAGCTCCGAGAAATTCTCCCCTTTGTGCTGACCCGTGATGTGAAAGCGCGCGGCCGTCGTCGGCTTCGACGGCGTGTCGTAGTTGATGATATTCAGCTCCTCGACCTGAATCTCAGGCTTCGATTCGGCTGCCGTGCCGCACACGTACACGTAGGAATCGTCCATCTCCATCCCGTGGGTGAGGCCCCCGGGGTTGAGCCAATCGCCCAGCAGCTTGGGGGTGCGCGGATCGGACACGTCATAGAACGACACGCCCGACAGCAGGCGCGCACCGGGCGCGGGCTTGCTGGGATTGGACTGCACCGGGCGGGCCCCGGTCAGGTTGTTCGGCTGCTCGCCGCTGTGATCGAACGCCAGAACATTGCGCGCGCAGCTCACTCTCAGATACGTGTTCTTGGTCCCCGGATGGCCGGGGATGAAGGACAGCGGCTTCATGTCGGCGGGATTGCTGACGTCAACGATCAGCACGCCGAAGACGATCGGATTGTAGCCGGCGAGAAACGCCGTCTTGTTGTCGCAGATGCGCATGGTGTTGATGGCCATGCCGACATGGCTGAAGGCGGGGTTGACCCAGGGCCCGCGCAAATAGGAGTGACCGACGATCTCGAAATTCTTGACCCGGGAGTATTTTTTGAAGCTGTCGAGGGTATTGAGCTGGAACATGTCGGCGCCGTTGGGCGGCACGCCCAGAACCTGCGCGGATTCCCACGGCTCCTCCGGCGCTCTCGTGCAGGCGGTCAGCATCGCCGCCACCGCGAGCACGGACAGAACGGCTCGCAGCCGCGAAAACCGGACGCTCATGATATTCCCCCCTTTGCGAATTGCGGCGTGATGCCGTTCGCGCGATGATAGGTAAGGCTTCGCCGTCGCTCAACCCGGAACTCGTTGCTGCGACAGCGAACGGCCGACAGGGCTGGACCTCGGGAATGAAGACGTGAAGCGCATTGCTTTATGGGCGGCGCCGCTGGCGGCGGCGTTATGTCTGGGGTCGACGCAGCTCGCGGCCCATGCGCAGCTGAAGCGCGCGACCCCGCCGGTCGGCGGGACCGTCACGGTCGCCGACCTCCCGGCCGAGATGCACCTCTGGTTCAGCGAGACGATCGAACCATCATTCGTCCAATGCCGGATCACGGATGCGGAGGGCAATCAGGTCGACCTCCGCAACCCCCGCGTCAATCCGGAGGACCACACCGAAATTCGCGTCTCCCTGCCCCGCCTCACACCCGGCCTCTATCGCGTGAGCTGGCGCGTGATGTCCGTCGATACCCATCGGACCAACGGGACATTCCCCTTCCACGTCGAGCCATGACGCTTCCTCGGCGCAGCCCTTCGGAGCCACGACCATAAACTACGTCCTGGCTGTGACGCGCGCGGTTCACTTTGCCGCGGCAGTGCAGACATTCGGCGCCCTGCTCTTCCTGTGGCTCCTGGCCGACCCGGACGTCTCTGCGACGAGCCCGGCCGCAGCCCGGCACCGACCGCGCTGGGCGGTGCCGCTGATTGCCGTGTCCTTGGCCGCAACGATGGTCTCCGGCGCCGTCTGGCTGGTGCTCCAGGCGGCGGACATGACCGAGGGCCCGCTTGACGAAGCCTGGCGCAGCGGCGCTTTCGGCACTCTGCTTTTCGAGACATACGCCGGTCGCGTCTGGCAGATCCGGATTGCGGTCGCGGCCGCACTCCTCCTGAACGTGTGTGCGCTGGCCATTCCAGACATGAACCTCAAACAGCGTTGGCTGAACGCGACCGGTCTGGCCCTTGCCGGCGCCGTTCTGATTTCGGCTGCCTGGCTCGGCCATGCGGGGGCTGACCCCAGCGCACTGGGTCCGCTGCATCTTTCGGTTCATGCCGCACACATGCTGGCGGCCGCAAGCTGGCTCGGCGGTCTCCTGCCGTTCTCGCTCCTTTTATGGCAGGCGCGGCGTGCCGGGACGGTGACCGAGCTCGCGCTTGCCCGCCGAACCGGTGTGCGATTTGGCAATCTGGCGCAGCTGGCGGTGGCCGTCCTCGTGCTCAGTGGAATTGTGAACACAGGGCTGCTCGTTGACAGCGTCGAGGATCTTCTGACGGGTGCCTTCGCCGGACTGCTCGCCGCCAAGGTCGGCCTTCTCCTGATCATGCTGATGCTGGCGGCCGAGAACCGGTGGCGGCTCGTGCCGAACCTTGCGCCGAACGAGCCGGCGGTTGCCGCACGGCTGCGCCGCAATATCATCGGCGAACTTGCATTGGGCGGGCTCATCTTGCTGATTGCCGGTGTCCTCGGCATCACCGCCCCGAATGGCGGCTAGCTCCCTATTGAGGAGGATCGAAACATGCCCGACCACCATCCGAAGGCGAGCGCCCTACGCGCCAAGCTGAATGTCCACCGGCCGGCGCTCGCCATGGCCGCGCACAACCCGCTCGCCGCGAAGCTCGCCGCCATGGCCGGCTTCGACGCGATCTGGGGGAGCGGCTTCGAGCTGTCCGCCTCCTACGCCGTGCCCGATGCCAATATCCTGTCCATGGACACGCATCTCGACATGATGCGCGCGATCGGCGAGGTGCAGGATGCCCCGGTTGTCGCCGATATCGACACCGGCTTCGGCAACGCCGTGAACGTGGCCTACGCCGTCCCGCGCTACGTGGCGGCCGGCGTGGCGGCGGTCGTCATGGAGGACAAGACGTTCCCCAAGGATTCCAGCCTGCGCGCCGGCGGGCGGCAGGAGCTGGTGCCGGTCGGCGAGTTCTGCGGCAAGCTCGCGGCGGCGCGCGCCGCGGCCGGTGGCGCGCTGGTGGTGGCGCGCACCGAGGCGCTAATCGCGGGCCTGGGCCAGGACGAGGCGCTCCGTCGCGGCGAGGCTTACGCCGACGCCGGGGCCGATGCGGTGCTGATCCACAGCAAGCAGACGGCGCCGGACGAGATTCTCGCGTTTTGTCGCGCCTGGCCCGGGCGCGTGCCGTTGGTGCTCGTCCCCACCAGCTATCCGAAGCTGTCCTTCGCCGACATCGCGGCCCTCGGCAAGGTCGGGCTGATCATCTGCGGCAACCACGCCATTCGGGCCGCCGTCGCCGCCATGCGGGACGTGTTTCGCCGCATCATTGCCGATGGCGGCATTGCCGGCGTGGAGACCGACATCGCCTCGGTCGGCGAGGTGTTTGCGCTGCAAGGCGACGCCCGCTTGCGCGAGTTCGAGAAGGCCTATTTGCGCTGAGGCCAGTGTTGCTCAGCGCAGCCCGTAGCCCTCGAAATCCGCCGCCACGTCCGGCTCGAGCTGGGTCGCCGCGGCCATGTCCGCCTGGGCGCCGGCCGCATCGCCCGTGGCGCGCTTGGCCAGGCCGCGGCCGTAGAACGACGATGCGATTTTCGGATCGGCTTTGATCGCGGCGTCGTAGTCCGCGAGCGCCTGGTCGTAGCGTTTCATTTTGAGGTAGACGAAGCCGCGGCTGTTGAGCGCCTCGACGTCGTCCGGATGGCGGCGCACGGACTCGTTGCAATCGGCCAGCGCCTCCGGCAACCGATCGGCCGCGGCACGGTAGAAACATCGCCCGGCCCAGGCGTCGGCGTCGTCCGGCTTCACGCGGATGGCTTCGGCGAAATCGGCCATCGCCCGATCGTATTGCTTCTGCTCGCCATAGGCGGTCCCGCGGGCGTCCAAGGCGGCCGCCAGGCTCGGATTGAGCTCGAGCGCCTTGGTGTAGTCGGCGATGGCGGGCGCGTACTCGTCCTTCGCCGCATGCGACAAGCCGCGATTGAGATAGGCACCGGCGAGGTGATCCGGGCGCTCTTGCCCCGCCTGGATAATGGTCGAGCAGGCGGTGATGCTGGCATCGGGGGTGCGGCCGTCGGCGCATCCGCGCCACAGATCGGGCGACGCCTGCGCCCAGGCATCCGCAGTCGCCATGCAGAGACATCCCGCAACGGCGACAATCATCGCAACGCGCATTTGACGCTCCTGTCATTCACCTTCGGCGCTGGCATTGTACTGCTTATCGCATCGTCGCGTCGCCGGTGTGATCAATATGCTCGGGGTGCGCGTCGCCGGCGAGCCTCTGGGCAAGGTCCATCAGGGTTGTTTTGAGACTCTGAGGGTCCACGCGATCGGCCCGCATCATCGCGGTGACGACCGGATCGGCAAGAGCTTCCTCCAGGCTCGGCTCGCCGTCGAAGGGCATCATGATCGGCCCCCAGTCGAACCCTATGAGAGCCATGCCGCGCCCGCCAGCGCCGCGCACCCGATCGCGATCGAGACCCCCCACCAGAAATCTTCGCGCGCCTCTCTCCGTTGCAGGTCTTCCTCGGACGCCGCCTCGAGGGCGTAGAGCCAGTCCGGCACGGATTTCGCCGCGTCTGCCGCGGTGGGATCGATGGGTGTGCGCATGACAGAGTCGCACGCGGCTGGCGGACAAACCCTGCGCCGCGACGGTCGCCCCTTGAGGTGAAGCGCGGTCCTAGCGCTCGGCGAGGAGGCCGGTCAGCAGCATCTCCGTCTGCGTGCGGACGAGATCCTCGACGTCTTCCCAGGGGAAACGCGGCCGCGGGCGCGCAATGAGCAAGGACGTCAAACCGTGCATCGATGCCCACAGCGTCTGCGCGACCAGCCTCGGCGACCCAAGATCACGACGCAGCACGCCCTCCTCCATCGCCTCGGCGACCCGCTTTTCGAGCTCCAGGAACAGTGGAAACCCGATTGCCCCCTGCCACGGCCTCATGACCATGAAGGCGAGCCGATATTCGTTCGGATACTTGAGGCCGAAGCGGACATAGCCGGCGACGCAGCGCCGGAACCAGTCCCGCGTGTCGGCGGCCTCGGCGCCCAACCCGGCGACCATGCGGCCGAGCTCGGCGAACGCGTCCTGGATCAGACGCGCGAGGATCTTGTCCTTGCTGCTGTAGTAGGTGAACAGCGCGGTCTGCGAGATGCCGACCCGCTCGGCGATCTTGCGGGTTGTGACGTTCTCGACGCCCTGCTCGAGAAAGAGCTCCTTCGCCGCGACCAGGATTTCGGCGAGGCGCTCGTGCCCGCTGCCGCGCGGCTTTCGGTTGGTCAGCGAGATCGTATAGGTGCGGGCACTGGGTTTCGTCTTGGCCGGTGCCATAGCTGGTCGTCACCTCCGAGTGCTGTTCGTCGCGGCGAGTCTATAGCGGTAACGACGCGGACGCATCCGCCGCCGCGATCTCCGATGACCGCCGGTGCTGCGATTTATCGCGGTTTGTCCCTTGACGCGGACGCCTGCGCTGCTAGGTTGCCACGATAAGTGATCATTGATCAGTTATCGTTGAACATCAAGCTATCATTGAACATCATGTGCGGCCACGCCCCTCGGCGTCGCCGGGCTTTGATCAATCATCGGGAGATCAACCATGCACCGTGACTTTGACGAAGCATTCTCCATCCGCCGTGCTGTTGGGCCGGCTCTGGCGCTCGGCGCCATGCTCGCGCTGCCCGGCTGTGGATCCACCCCAGTCGCGTATCAAGAATTGGGCTCGGCAGCTCAGCTGCGGCCGGCCCGCGAAGCGGAGAAGCCGTTTCAGTACCACGGCACGAGCGACCTCGCGGGCTACTCCAAGCTGATGATCGACCCGGTCACGATCTACACTGGGCCCGATGCCCAGTTCGGTTCGGTGTCGGCCGACGACCGCAAGATCGTCGCCGACTACATGGTGAGAAAGTTCACCGAGATCCTGGGCAAGCGTTACGAACTCACCAACGAACGCGCACCTGGGACGGCGCGGCTGCACCTCACCCTGACCGGGATCGAGACGAGCACGCCGGTGCTGTCGACGGTGTCGCATCTCGCTCCCGTAGCCGTCGTCGTCAACACCGCCCTCGAAGCCACCGACCGCAACGGCACGTTCTTCGGCTCGGTCTCCTATGCGGTCGAGCTGTCAGATGCCGTGGACGGAGACCTGCTCTACGCCTACATCACGCGGCAGACGCCGGACGCGCGCGACGTCACCGCCAGTGTCGGATATCTCGACGCCGCCAAGACGGGCATCCGCATCGGCGCCAGGCATCTCGTCGCGGATCTGCAGCGCTCGTCCCCGACGGACATTTCTTCGATGGCTCATGAGTGACGCGACGACGTGGCCGCACCGTGCAAAAACAGCTCGACGGTTTTACGAATATGCTCCTCCCGGGCGGCGACGGTCATCGGCGGTGCCCCCAACAGGGCATGTCGGAGCGGCCGACCGATGATCATGTGTATGAAGTGCTGGTCGAGGAAGCCGATATCGTCGCCGCGCACTGCGCCCTGCGCCACAAGCCGGTGGAGCATGTTGCGGATCGGATCCCGACGTTCCTCCTCCTCGGTCTTGCGGGAGCCATACATGAGCGCGCAGACCTCGGGCAAGCGCGACGCCTCGGCGAACAGGATCCGGTGCAAGGCGAGCGCGGTCGGCGACAGGACGATGCTCAGCAGCCGCCGTCCCGTCGCCATCAGGACATCGGACGGGGTTCCCTGGCTCGCGTCGACTTCCGTGACTGCCGCCCACCACTGGTCGAAAAGGCGCATCACCACCGCCTTGAACAAGGCGGCCTTGTCAGGAAAGCGACGATACAGCGTCAGCTTGCCGATGCCGGCCTGGGCCGCAATCGCTTCGATGCTGGTCTCGCCGTAGCCACGCTTAAAAAAAAGTTCAGCGGCCGCATCGAGGATGCGGCCGTGCAGTTGTTTTGCTTCCTCCAGCGAGGGCCGGCCGCCGTACCGACGCCGTTTCGGTCCAGCGGGCTTGGCGGGAAGTGTTTTCGTCTTGGGCGGCATGTGCGGTTCCTATTCTAGGCACCCCTGTCTAGCACGCCGCCGGGGGGTCCTGTAAAAAAACGAAACGATACCGTTGCGTTTTATTTTTTCGAGGCGTAGTCTGCGGCTCTTCGGTCGGTCTGACGCCGGTCGAAGCCACCCAGCCAGGGGGAAATCCGAATGCGGCAGCAGTCTTTTTTCAGCCCAGGTCAGCACCGGCTCGGCGCGCCGTCCGGTGCGCGATCTGCGCTCATGACCTGGCTGGCCGCCGGTGCCGGCGTCGCCATCTGTGCCGTCGCCACTTTGCTTCTGTAGCCACGCGCCACCTCGGCACACCGAAAAGGAACAAGCATGCTCACGCCCCGTGGTCTGTCCGTTGCGTCGGTCCTGTTTCTCGCCGCCTGTGCGCACGCTCCAGCCGACCCGGAGGCGCGCGCGGCGTATGAGCGTGCCAACGACCCGGCCGAACCGACCAACCGCGTCATCTTCTCCGGAAACCAGTGGGTCGACCGCAACGCTTTGCAACCGGTGGCCCGCGCCTACCAGAACCATGTGCCGGAGCGCGTGCGGAAGAGCGTTCACAACTTCGTCTCCAATCTCAAAGAGCCCGGAATTCTGGTGAACGACACCCTGCAGGCGAATTTCAGCCGCGCCTGGGTGACCACGCAGCGCTTCGTCATCAACACCACGGTCGGCGGGGCGGGGTTCTTCGACGTCGCGACCGACTGGGACCGCCCCTATCACGAGGCCGATTTCGGGCAGACCTTGGGCGTCTGGGGAGCCGGCCCGGGGCCGGCCGTGCAGCTGCCGATCTTCGGGCCGTCGAACGTCCGGGACTCCATCGGAAAAATCGTCGGCTTCGTGGCCAATCCGCTGAACTTCGTGCCGGGCGGCGCCGGCGATGCCGTCGACGGGCGAGCCGAGATGCTGGAGACGACCGACACGCTCGAGAAAACTTCTCTCGACTACTACGCATCCCTCCGCAGCATGCAGGCGCAACGGCGCGCCAAGGTGGTTGAGGAGGGCAAGACTGGTGGACGGGCCAAGTCCGAGCCTCTGCGCATCATCAGCCCGGATATCCCGGACACCGACGCTCCCGCACCGGCAGCGCCCTGAGCGGATACTCCGCGATCCAGCATGACCCGCAGCCGGTTGCGGCCAGACTCCCCGTGCGAAGGAAAGGAACAGCCAATGCGTGTATTGAGGCTCAATGACGACGCCGAGCTTTGCTCGACCATGCGCAAACATAGTCGAATCTGCTGGAGCATGAGGCGCTAGAGGGGGACGTAGGACCAGCGTGACCGACGCTCTTTTGAAAATTGGGGGACCGCTCCAGGGGAATACGGACGCCGACCAGGAGGTCTCATCACATGCCGCACTCGAAGATGTCCCAATTCGCCGTGTCGACTTTTGCCTCACTCGTCGCAGCGCTGGTCGTTGCGTTGGTAGACAATGAACTCCAGGGTCCGCAGGTGACCCTCCCCCGCCTGTGCCAGGACGCGCCGGCCCTGCTTGCCGGCTGGACAGCCTTCACCCAGAAGAGAATGCGGCTGCGAAACGATCAGCAGCCGGCCTGGCAACACTTCGTGAAATCGGCGCAGGGCGCGGTCGAACCGATCATGCAGGTCTGCGACCGCGCGCAGGCAACTCCCGAGCCCGCCGACCTGCCGGCGCAACTCGTTCTGCAAGAAACACTCGCGAGTGCCCGTCTCGATGCGCTGCATACCTTGACGCCGGCCGTCGCCCAATTGTGGCCCGAGCTATCGCCCGAGCAGCGCCAGCTCCTGCATCTCCCCCTGATGGGAGCGCGGCTGATGCCGCTCACGTCGCCGCCAGCCATGGCCGGACTCAAATAGGGGCCGGCCATGAACGACCCCATCGCAGACCTCAAGCTGGCCGCCAATCTTCTCGCGACCATCCAGACCGGACGACCGCATGTCGATGCCCGAATCAAGGCGCTGGCCGCGGTGGTCCTCGCCCTCGCCGAGGGCAGCGACCAGCCGCTCGGTGACGTCTTCCGCAGCTTCTACAGCCCCGGTGACCGCGATGCGTCTTGATACCAAGCGCGCCGGCTTGAGGTGGCCGCGGTGGCGGTCGCGCTGTTCTGGATGGCGCTGCTGTAGGACGAGGGACGGCGGCGGGGCCGCTTACTCCGCGTAGATCATCTTCACGGTCATGCCGCCGTCGATGATCAGGTTCTGACCGGTGATGAATCCGGCGCGCGCCAGGAACAGGCACGCCTCCGCGACGTCCTCCGGCTTGCCGACGCGGCCGACCGGATGCTGCTCGCGGTCGGCGGTCGAATGCACCGGCAGCTTGGCGCGTCCCGAAAACTGCCAGTCGCGGGTTTCGATCCAGCCCGGACTGACGCAATTGACGCGGATGCGCTGCGGCCCGAGGCTGATCGCCAGCGCATGCGTCAGCGCCACGATGCCGCCTTTCGAGGCGGTGTAGGCTTCGGTCCCCGGCTCTGACATGAACGCACGGGTCGACGCGACGTTGATGACGGCCCCACCCCGGCCGCCCTCGGCCATCCGCCGGGCGGCGGCCTGCGCGCACAGGAATGCGCCGCGCAGATTGACCGCGATGACGCGGTCGAAGTCCGCCGGCTTCAGCTCCAGAAACGGGGCGTTGCGCGAAATCCCGGCATTGTTGATCAGCACATCGGGCGAGCCGAGGGTCGCAGCGGTCGCCTGCATCCACGCCTCGACGTCGCCGGCCTCCGCGACATCGGTCCGCATGAACATGGCCTTCGTCCCCAGGGCCTGCACCCGCTGCACAATCTCGTGACCGGCATCCTCGATCGTGTCGGCCACCGACACCGCGTAGCCCGCCTGGGCAAACTGCAGGGCGACCGCGCGGCCGAGGCCCTGACCGCCGCCGGTTACCGCGACAATGTTTCCCATGTGATCAAGCTGTGGCCGTCCCTGATCGGGGTCAAGTCTTTGGTAAATGGGCGGAATGCCGCAGGGAAGAAAAATTTGCCCGCAGCCGTTATCGGGGTGAACTCCCCCATGGAGCAATCGGGGGGAGCCCCTGAAAGGAGGGGCCCATGACGACACTGACACGCAACGCGAAATCCCGCCTTGTCCACAAGCTGCTCGCGGCCGCCGTTCTCGTGGCCGGTCTCGGCACCATCACGCTCGCCAGCACGCCGGCGTTCGCCCATGACGGCTGGTACGGCGGACGCGGAGAGTGGCGCGGCCATGAATGGCGCGAACACGAATGGCGCGAGCATGAGTGGCGCGAGCATGGCGGATGGGGGCGGCCGCATTACGGCTACTACGGGTACGGTTACGCGCCCGGCTATTACTACGCGCCGCCGCCGGTGGTGTACGCCCCGCCGCCCCCGCCGGCCAGCTTCAACGTCGTGGTTCCGCTGAACTTCCGCTAAGGCAACTCCGCCCCGGCGTCGCGCCTCACCGGCGCGGCGCCGGCCGCGCGTCCCGGCCAGAGATCAGCGTTGTTTCTGGGCGAGTCCCGCGATGACGCCGGCCGCCACCAGCATCACCAGGTCCCAAACCGTTTTCGGCTGCTGGAACTGGGCGGCGTTCGGAAAGCCGGCCATCGCCGCCTCACGAGGTTGGGCCCGCGGCGGGGCCGAGCGCGCTGCCATGAGCCAGCGCATGGTGAGCAGGAGCACAACCATCAGCACCGCGGCACCCAGCGCCGCGAAGCAGGCGGCGCCGATCGGGCCGTAATCCGGCAGGGCGGCCGCGTAGACCGCGATGCCCAGGAAGGCCACGATGGTGAAGGCGCAGGCGAATGCCATCACGCCGAAAACCACCGTATAAACGACCCCGCGTTCCAGGCGATCGACGATCGAGCGCCCCTCGGCGTGCGTTGCAGCGAGGAGCACTCGAAGCTCGTCCATGTTCGGGGGCTCAGCGGCTCCGGTCAAGAAATCGACTCAGGATCACACCCGCGGCGAGCGCGATGGTCGCGGCGCCGAAGGGATGATCCGTAATCGCTTTCTCGATTGACCGGCCGTACTGCTGGGCACCCTCCGACACGGAATCCGACAGACGGTCGTAAGTCCGTTTGGCGGTGTCTTCGAGATCTCCGGCAATGCGCTGGACCTGGCGGGCGATCCCGCTCGCAACACCGACGGTGTCTTCGGCGTCCTGGTTGACCGCCTTCATCAGCCGCTTGAGCTCGGCGCGCAGCTCGCCGAGTTCGTCGCGCAGTTCGTCAAGCTCGCTGGTCGTCTTGCTGGCCATTTTCCACACCATCTCCGCTTCCCTTGGGCCACGCTCGCCGGCCCAATTACTGGCGTTATCAACAGCACCGCGCGGCGGGCAGCCGCATCGACAGCCATGAAACGCCGCCCTGGGGTAAGTGGTTCCGGCACGATGAAAATACTCCCCCTCGGCCGTCGCCCCCGGCCGGCCAGCCCGAGGCGGCCGCCGCTCGACACCTAAGTTATTGCGGGAACGAAACAACCGCCGCCGCGTTTACGAGCCGAGGCGCGGTTTGGCCCATAAAGCCGGCCAACGGCGGCGCGTCACCTCGCGTCTCTTGGGTTTCCACCTGGGCTTTTCTGGTCCGCATGGCCCATTCGCCCCCGCATGACACCGACATCGCAGACCGCCGGGACAAGCGGCCGCAATGGTCGTCCGCGGCAGAGCCGGCCGCGGTGACGCGACTGGGCCCGCGAATCTACAACCTGTTTCCGCGCCTGATCGGCTCGGTCGCGGCGTGGACCCAGCATCTGCCGCGCATCGCCGCGATGGGTTTCGACAGCGTCTATGTGAACGCGTTTTTCGAGACCGGCGCCAGCCGCAGCCTTTATGCCGTCAACGACCCGTTTCGCCTGAATCCGGCATTCGCCGGCCCGGACCCGGTGGGCGAGGGAAACGAAAGTCTGCGGCGCTTCGTCGCCACGGCCGACGATCACGGCCTGCGCGCGATCATGGATCTGCCGATCGCAACGCTCGCCCGCGATTCCCGGCTGCTGGCCGAGCATCCGCGCTGGACGCGCCCCGGCGACGGGGCGAACGCCGGGCGCGGCGCGTGGACGGATATCGTCGGCCTGAACTACGGCGACCCGGCCATCCGCGAGGAGCTGCTGGAATTCTGGGCGCGCGTCATCCGGCACTATCTGGCGCAGGGCTTCGGCGGCTTCGTCGGCAAGTCGGCGCATCTTGCACCGGCCGATGTCTGGCGGGATCTGCTCGCGGCCCCGCATGGCGACGTGTCGCCGTGGTTCATCGCCGACACGATCGGGGCACCGGTCGAGGCGGCGGAAGCATTGGCGGGTGCCGGCTTCGACTACATCTTCAACAGCGCAAGATGGTGGGACTTCCGGTCCGACTGGGCGTTGGACCAGCAGGAGCGGCTGCGCCGGGTGGCACCCACCATCACCTTTCCCGAGATCCAGGACGCCCCGCGCATCGCCGCCGATCCCGCCGCCGGCAGCCAGGTCTCGCTCGAAGGACGGCTTAAATTCCACGTCCTGTTCGCCGCCTGTTTTTCCGCCGGCTGGATGATGCCGGTCGGCACCGAATATGGCTTCGCGCGCACGCTCGACGCGGTGCGCATGCGCCCCGAGGACTGGGAGCAGCCGCGCGTCGATCTGAGCGAGTTTATCGCCGCGGTGAACGTCCTGCGGGGGCGGTCCCCACCGCTGAACCGCGAGGGTACCGAGAGGCGGATCACCGCGCCGAACCAGCCCGTACTCGGGCTGCTGCGGCTGAGCGGCGACCATCCGCTGGACTCCGAGTCCGCGGCCCTGCTCCTGCTCAACAGCGATGCGGCGGCGGCGCACCCGGCCGACTCCGGCGCGCTCGTCAGCGAGACCGGCGGCCGTTTCGGCGAGTTTGCCGACACCACGCCGCTGCGGACACCGGTGCTGCTCGAACCCGGCCAAACGCTTGTCCTGCAGCCGCTCGAGCTTAGGGTCTTCCAGGCCGAGGCGGTGACCGACGAGAGCGCGGTGGCGCCGGCCGATGCGACGGCCGACAAGCTGCTGCGCCGCCTGGCCCAGAACCGCCTGACCGTCCAGAACGTCGAGCCGGAGATCGAAGGCGGCCGCTATCCGGCCAAGCGCATCGTCGGCGACGTGCTCGAAGTCTTGGCCGACATCTTCATCGACGGCCACGACAAGATCGCGGCGTGCGTCAAGTACAAAGACGCGGACGAGCGCGACTGGCGCGAAGCGCCGATGATTTTCGTCGACAACGACCGCTGGCGCGGCACCGTGCCACTGACGCGAAACGCCACCTACGCGTACACGATCGAGGCGTGGCGCGACCGCTTCGAGTCATGGCGGGCCGAGCTGATCAAGAAGCGGGATGCCGGCCAGGGCATCAAGCTCGAGCTGCACGAGGGGGTCGAGCTCGCGAAAATGACCCTGGCGCGCTGCCGGGGTGCGGCGCGCCAGCTCATGATGACCCTACTGGGCCGCGCCGAGACACTCATCGATCAGCCGGCGGAGCTGGAAAAGCTGCTGCTATCCGAAGAGCTGCGCGACATCATGCGGCGCTACGGCGAGCGCAGCGAGCTCACGCGCTATCCGCGCGAGCTCCAGGTCGTCGTGGACCGCCTCGCCGCCCGATATTCCAGCTGGTACGAGCTGTTCCCGCGGTCACAGACCGACCACGCGGGACGCAGCGGCACCTTCGACGACGTGATCCGCTGCCTGCCATATGTGCGCGACCTGGGCTTCGACGTCCTCTATTTTCCGCCGATCCACCCGATCGGCCGCACCAACCGCAAGGGCCGCAACAACAGCATCGTCGCCGGCCCGAACGATCCGGGCAGCCCGTATGCCATCGGCTCCGAGGCCGGCGGTCACACGGCCGTGCATCCCGACCTCGGCACGCTCGAGGACTTCCGGCGGCTGGTGCGTGCGGCGCACGAGCACGGGATCGAGCTGGCGCTCGACTTCGCGGTGCAGTGCTCGCTCGACCATCCGTGGGTCAAGGAGCATCCGGATTGGTTCGACTGGCGCCCCGACGGCAGCCTCAGGTTCGCCGAGAACCCGCCGAAGAAATACGAAGACATCGTCAATCCGAATTTCTATCACGGGTTTCCGGACCTCTGGCACGCGCTGCGCGACGTGGTCGAGTTCTGGATCGGCCAGGGCGTCAGGATCTTCCGCGTCGACAATCCGCACACCAAGCCGGTGACGTTCTGGGAATGGATGATCGGCGACATCCGCGCCCGCCACCCGGACGTGATCTTCCTCGCCGAAGCGTTCACCAAACCGAAGATGATGAAGACGCTGGCCAAGATCGGCTTCAGCCAGTCCTACACGTACTTCACGTGGCGTAACACCAAGCAGGAGTTCGTCGAGTATCTGACCGAGCTCACCCAGACCGATGCGAAGGAGTATTTCCGACCGAACTTCTTCGTCAACACGCCGGACATCAACCCGTTGATCCTCCAGACCGGCGGTCGGCCGGCGTTCATGATGCGGGTCGCCCTCGCCGCCACCCTGGCCAGCGCCTATGGCATCTATAGCGGCTTCGAGCTCTGCGAGGCGGCCCCCCTGCCGGGGCGCGAGGAGTATCTTGATTCCGAGAAATACGAGATCAAGCCGCGCAACTGGGACCAGCCGGGCCACATCCGCGAGTACATCGCGCAGCTGAACCGCATCCGCCACCAGAACCCGGCGCTGCACGATTTCCGCAACCTCAGGTTCTACAACGCCGACGACGACCACATCCTGGTCTACGGCAAGGCGACCCGGACCCGCGACAACGTGATCCTGGTGGCGGTCAATCTCGACCCGGTGTTCGGACGGGGGAGCCGCTTCGAAATCCCGCTCTGGGAATTCGGCCTGCCGGATCACGCCAGCCTGCGCGCCGAGGACCTGTTCACCGGCCAGGCGTTCACCTGGCACGGCAAACACCAACAAGTGTGGCTCGACCCGCGCGTCAACCCGGCGGCGGTCTGGCGGCTGGGAGCGGGAGCATGATCGATCGCACCGACCGATTCTGGTTCAAGAACGCGGTCATCTACGAGGTGCACGTCAAATCGTTCTGCGACTCGAACGGCGACGGCATCGGCGATTTTCCCGGCCTGATCAGCAAGCTCGATTATCTGCAGGACCTCGGCGTCACCGCCATCTGGCTCCTGCCGTTCTATCCCTCGCCGCTGCGCGACGACGGCTACGACATTGCGGCCTATCGCGCGGTGAATCCCGCTTACGGCACCATGCGCGACTTCAAGTGCCTGGTGAAGGAATGCCACGATCGCGGCATCCGCGTGATCACGGAGCTGGTGATCAACCACACGTCCGACCAGCATCGCTGGTTCCAGCGCGCGCGGCGCGCCAAGAAAGGCTCGGTCTACCGTGACTTCTACGTGTGGAGCGACACCGACCAGAAATACAAGGATGCCCGGATCATCTTCGTCGATACCGAGAAATCGAACTGGGCCTGGGACCCGGTCGCACAGGCCTATTACTGGCACCGCTTCTATTCCCACCAACCGGACCTGAACTTCGACAATCCGCGCGTGCTGCGCGAGGTGATCAGCGTCATGCGCTTCTGGCTGGATATGGGCGTCGACGGCGTGCGGCTCGACGCCATTCCCTATCTCGCGGAGCGCGAAGGGACAAACTGCGAGAACCTGCCCGAGACGCACGAGATCATCCGCAAGATCCGCGCCGAAATTGACGCGCATTACCCCGACCGGCTCCTGCTCGCCGAAGCCAATCAATGGCCGGAGGACGTCGCCGCCTATTTCGGCAACGGCGACGAATGCCATATGTGCTTCCACTTCCCGCTCATGCCGCGGATGTACATGGCGATCGCCCAGGAGGATCGCCATCCGATCACCGACATCATGCGACAGACGCCCGACGTGCCGGAAAACTGCGGCTGGGGAATCTTCCTGCGCAACCACGACGAGCTGACGCTCGAGATGGTGACCAACCGCGAGCGCGACTACCTGTGGAATTTCTTCGCGGTCGACAAGAAGGCGCGGCTCAATCTCGGCATCCGCCGCCGCCTGGCGCCGCTGCTGGACAACGACCGGCGCAAGATCGAGCTCATGAACAGCCTGCTGTTCTCAATGCCGGGAACGCCGATCATGTATTACGGCGACGAGATCGGCATGGGCGACAACGTCTATCTCGGCGACCGCGACGGCGTGCGGACACCCATGCAGTGGTCACCCGACCGCAACGGCGGCTTCTCGCGCGCGGACCCATCGCACCTGTTCCTGCCGCCGATCATGGACCCGCTCTACAGCTACGAAGCTGTGAATGTCGAGGCGCAGACGCGCAGCCAGGCGAGCCTTCTCAACTGGATGAAGCGCCTGTTGTCGATGCGCCAACAGAACAAGGCGCTGCGCGTCGGCGGCCTGCGCTTCCTCTATCCCGGCAACCGCAAGATCCTCGCCTATCTGCGCGAGGCGGACGACGAGGCGATCCTGTGCGTGGCCAATCTCTCGCACTCGGCACAGGCCGTTGAGCTCGATCTCGTCCAGTTCAAGCCCCGGGTCCCGGTGGAGATGCTGGGACGCAGCGCCTTCCCGCCGATCGGCGACCTGCCCTACCTGATCACCTTGCCAGCCTACGGCTTCCACTGGTTCGTGCTGCCGCAGGCGGCGCAGATGCCGCATTGGCACGTCGAGGCGCCGCCTCCGCTGCCCGATTTCATCACGCTCGTGATGAAAGACGGCTGGCGCAGCGTGTGGAGCGGCCGCGAGGCCCGCGAGCTCGAGACCGACGTGCTGCCCGCCTACCTGAGCAAACAGCGCTGGTTCTCGGCGAAGAACGACCGGATCGTCCGCGCCCGGATCTGCGCCACACCCGAGGTGACGAACGACAAGGGCAGCTTCGTTCTGCTGCAGACCCTAATCGAGCTCGCATCGTCCGACCACCAGCGTTACTTCCTGCCGCTGGCCGTCTCCTGGGACGACAACGCCGGCACGATGAACTGGCCGCTCCTGCCCTACATGCTGGCCAAAGTGCGCCGCCGTTCCAAAGTGGGGGCGGTGTACGAAGCGACCGCCACCGAGCAATTTGCCCTCGCCGCGGTCGATCTGATCCGGCAGGGCAAGGATATCGACAGCGAGGGCGGACGGGTCGTGAGCCACTCGACCTCCGCGTTCGCAGCACTCGAGATCGTCCCGGAAACCCAGACCCGGCGGGTCGGCGGCGAACAAAGCAACAGCTCAGTGACGATCAACGACCAGATGATCCTCAAGGCGTACCGGCGCCTCGCGGACGGCGAGCATCCGGAGGTCGAGATGTCCCGCTTCCTGACCGAAGTGGCCGGCTATCCGAACACGCCGAAGCTGTTCGGCTCGATCGAATACGTGGAGCGGGACGGCACCAAATGGGCGCTGGCCGTCCTGCAGGAGTTCATGCGCAGCCAGGGCGACGGCTGGATGCACGCTATGGACTATCTCGACCGGGTGTTCGACGGGATGCGTCAGATGGATCCCAAAGCCGAACCCATGCCGGGCAGCGAGCGGCACGCCGTTTACCTCAATCAGATCCGCGTCCTCGCGCGGCGGATCGCAGAGCTCCACCGAGCCCTTGCCACCGACAGCCAGGATCCGGCCTTTGCACCCGAGCCGATCACCGGTGCCGACATGACGCAGTGGCGGCGCGGCGCCTTGGCGATGGTCGAAGGCGCGTTCAGCGCCTTGCGCAAATACGCCGACGCCCCCCCGACGCCGGCGACGGCCCAGGTTCGCGCCGCGCTCGACCGGCAGCGCGAGTGCGTGGAGCGCATCCGCGCCCTCACCGATGAGCCGCTGCGCACCATGAAAACGCGCATCCACGGCGACCTGCATCTGGGCCAGGTCCTGGTCGTGAAGGACGACTACCAGATCATCGATTTCGAGGGCGAGCCGACGCGGCCCGTGGCCGAGCGCCGCGCCAAGTCATCGCCACTGCGGGACGTCGCCGGCATGCTGCGGTCGATCCAATACGCCGCATGGTCGGCGTTGTACAACCTTGCCGACCGCGACCCGGACGGGTTCGAAAAGCTGTTGCCCTATGCCATGGAGTGGAAAAAGCTCGTCCAAGATGCTTTCCTGGACGGCTATACGGCGGCGATCGGCGATTGCATCAGCTGGCCGGCCGACGTGACCGAGCTGCGGCGCGCATTGAGCTTCTTCTTGCTTTACAAGGTACTGTACGAGACCTGCTACGAAGCCGCCAACCGGCCGAACTGGATCCGCATCCCGGTGACGGGCCTGATAGAAGTCCTCGACGCACTCCGCCGGCCGAAGGAGGGAACACTTGCCGCAGCGTGACGAATTCCTCCCCGGCGAGACGCGACGGCGGACCGAACCGGCGACGGGGCGAGGTCTCAGCGACAGCGAGGTGCGCGGCCAGATCGACGCGGTGGTCCGCGGCGAGCACGACAACCCGTTTTATTTCCTCGGCATGCACCGCGACGGCGAGAGCGACGAGGTCATCGTCCGCAGCTTCCAGCCCGGTGCGGCGCGGGTATGGGTGATCGATGCGTCGACGGGTGCCGTCGTCGCCGAGCTCGACCGCGTCCATCCGGACGGATTTTTCGTCGGGCGGACGGGGCGCAAGGAGCGCTTTCGCTATCGGCTGCGACGCGAGAGCGCCGGGCGGACCGTCGACGTGGAGGACCCGTACCGCTTTCCGCCGGTGCTGGGTGAGCTGGATCTCTATCTATGGGCCGAGGGCCGGCATCTCAGGGCCTACGAAAAGCTCGGCGCCCATCCGCGCACCATCGAAGGCGTGGCCGGCGTCACCTTCGCGGTGTGGGCGCCGAACGCCCGGCGCGTGAGCGTGGTCGGGCCGTTCAACAATTGGGACGGGCGCTACCACGTGATGCGCCGGCGCGTCGAGGCCGGCATCTGGGAGGTCTTCATCCCCGGCCTCGATGCCGGCGAGCTGTACAAATACGAGATCAGGGGCGCCGACGGCACGTTGCTGCCGCTCAAGTCCGATCCGTTCGGCCTGCGCGCGGAACATCCGCCCCGGACCGCGTCGATCGTGGCGACTCTCGGCGAAGAGTATCGCTGGCGGGACAGCCTCTGGATGACATCGCGGGCACGGGCGAACGCCCGCACGGCGCCGCTGTCGATCTACGAGTGCCACCTCGGATCGTGGGCGCGGGTCCCGGAAGAGGGCGGGCGGCCGCTCCGCTACGGCGAGCTGGGCGACCGGCTGGTCCCTTACATCAAGGACATGGGCTTCACCCATGTCGAGCTCCTGCCGATCAGCGAATATCCGTTCGACGGGTCCTGGGGCTATCAGCCGATCGGCCTCTACGCGCCGACCAGCCGCTTCGGCACGCCCGACGAATTCCGAGCCCTGGTCGACCGGTTTCACGAGGCTGGAATCGGCGTGCTGATCGACTGGGTGCCGGGACATTTCCCCACCGACGCGCACGGCCTGGCGCGGTTCGACGGCACCGCCCTCTACGAGCATGCCGATCCCCGGCAGGGATTCCATCAGGACTGGAACACCCTGATCTACAACTACGGCCGCAACGAGGTGAGCAATTTCCTGATTGCGAACGCGTTGTTCTGGCTCGACCGCTATCACATCGACGGGCTGCGCGTCGACGCGGTGGCGTCGATGCTCTATCTCGATTACAGCCGCAAGCCTGGCGAATGGGTTCCGAACCGGTACGGCGGAAACGAAAACATCGATGCCACGGCGTTCCTGCGCCGGATGAACGAGCTGGTGTTCGCCGAGCATCCCGGAACGACCACGGTGGCCGAGGAATCGACCGCCTGGGCCGCCGTGTCGCGGCCGACCTACGTGGGCGGCCTGGGCTTCGGCTACAAGTGGAACATGGGCTGGATGCACGACACGCTGCGCTACATGTCGCGCGAACCGGTCTACCGCCGCTTCCACCATCACGACCTCACCTTCGGGCTGCTCTACGCATTCAGCGAGAACTTCGTCCTGCCGCTGAGCCACGACGAGGTCGTGCACGGCAAGGGCTCGCTGATCACCCGCATGCCGGGCGACCGCTGGCAGAAATTCGCCAACCTCAGGGCCTATTTCGGCTTCATGTTCAGCCATCCCGGCAAGAAGCTCCTGTTCATGGGCGGCGAGTTCGGACAGGAGCGCGAGTGGAACCACGACACCAGCCTCGACTGGCATCTGCTGTCGGATCCGCTGCATCGCGGCGTCCAGGACTTGGTGCGCGATCTCAACAAGCTCTATCGCGGCAGCCCGGCGCTGCATGAGCTGGATTGCGAGCCGCCCGGCTTCGAATGGATCGAGGCGAGCGATACCGACAACAGCGTGTTGTCGTTCCTGCGGCGCAATCGCGACGGCGACCGCCTCGTCGTCGTCGTCTGCAGTTTCACCCCGGTGGTCCGCCGGAACTATCGGCTGGGCGTGCCGAATGCCGGCCGTTATCTCGAGCGCGTCAATACCGACTCCGCCATCTACGGCGGTAGCAATGTGGGCAACGCCGGCGGCGTCGCGACGGCACAGCGGCCCTCCCATGGCCGCCCGCATTCGGTGGAGCTCACCTTGCCCCCCTTGGCCACGCTGATCCTGGAGTGGTGTCCGTAAACGGCTTCGCAGAGAGAGCCGGAAGATCGGGGAGGTTCTGACGCTCCATGCCCCCGCTGCGCTCGCTCGGCAGCCTCGGCACGCTGATGACGAAGGCGGCGCACGCGCGGATCTGGCCCGGACGGCCCTATCCGCTGGGTGCGACGTGGGACGGCAAGGGCGTCAACTTCGCGGTCTTCTCGGCCAACGCCGACCGCATCGAGCTGTGCCTGTTCGATGCCACCGGGACGCGCGAGATCGACCGGGTGCCGCTGCCGGAATACACCGACGAGGTGTGGCACGGCTACCTGCCGGACTCGACGCCCGGCACGCTGTACGGCTATCGCGCCTACGGCCCCTACGACCCGCGCCGGGGACAGCGCTTCAACCCGCACAAGCTGCTGCTCGACCCTTATGCCAAGGCGTTGATCGGCAACGTCCGGCATTCGGACGCGATCTTCGGATACCGCGTCGGCTCGGCGCGCGAAGACCTGGTGTTCGACCGCCGGGACAGCGCGCGGGTGATGCCGAAGTGCCAGGTCGTCGACACGTCCTATGCGTGGAGCGAGGATCGGCGCGTCGCAACGCCCGCGGCGAACTCGATCATCTACGAGCTGCACGTGCGCGGCTTCACCATGCAGCACCCGGCCCTGCCGGTGCCGCTGCGCGGCACCTTCGCCGGCCTCGCCGCCCAGCCGATCGTCGAGTACCTGAAGAGCCTCGGCGTCACCACGGTCGAGCTGATGCCGGTGCACGCCTTCATCGACGACCGGCATTTCACGACCAAGGGCCTGCGCAACTACTGGGGATACAACACGATCGGCTTCTTCGCGCCGGAGATGCGCTATCTGTCCACCGGGGTCGTCTCGGAATTCAAGACCATGGTGGCGCGGCTGCACGACGCGGGCATCGAGGTGATCCTCGATGTCGTCTACAACCACACCGCCGAGGGCAACCATCTCGGACCGACCCTCTGCTTCCGCGGCCTCGACAATCTCTCCTACTACCGGCTGGTGCCGGAAGACCCCCGTTACTACGTCAATTACACGGGGACGGGGAATACGCTGAACCTTAGTCATCCCCGGGTGTTGCAGATGGTGCTCGACTCTCTGCACTACTGGGTCCAGGACATGCACGTCGACGGATTTCGCTTCGACCTCGCCGCAACCCTGGCCCGCGATCCCGACGGGTTCGACCCCGGCAGCGGCTTCTTCGACGCCATCCGCCAGGCCCCGGCCCTCCAGCACGTCAAGCTCATCGCCGAGCCGTGGGATGTCGGCCCGGGCGGATATCGGCTGGGCAGCTTCCCACCGGGCTGGTCGGAATGGAACGACCGCTATCGCGACGCGGTGCGGCGCTTCTGGAAGGGCGACGAGGGCGTTCTGCCCGAGCTCGCCGCGAGGCTGGCCGGCTCGGCCGACATCTTCGACCGCCGCGGCCGCCGGCCGTGGGCCACCGTGAACTATGTCACGTCCCACGACGGATTCACCCTGCACGACCTCGTGTCGTACAACGCGAAGCACAACGAGGCCAACCTCGAGAACAACAAGGATGGCCACGACGACAACCTGAGCTGGAATTGCGGCGTCGAAGGGCCGAGCGACGATCCGAACATCGTCGCACTCCGCGAGCGTCAAAAGCGGAACATGCTGTCGACTCTGCTGCTATCGCAGGGCCTGCCGATGGTTCTTGCCGGCGACGAAGTCGGCCGCACTCAATCGGGCAACAACAATGCGTATTGCCAGGACAGCGAGATCAGCTGGCTGGACTGGGCGACGGCGACCAAGCCGGGGAACCAGGAGCTCGCCGCGTTCGTCCGCCGGCTGATCGAACTCCGCAAGGCGCATCCTGTCCTGCGCCGGCGGCGATATCTGCATGGGCGCGATGCATCGTCCGAGGGGCTCGTCGATATCTGCTGGTATGCGCCGCAGGGCCAGGAGATGAAGCCCGAGAAATGGCAGGACGCGAAGGCGCACTGCGTCGGCCTGTTCCTCAACGGCCGCGCCGGTCCGGATATCGGCGACACCGGCATTCCGGAAACCGACGCGGCCCTCCTGATCGTGCTCAACGCCTATTACGACAAGGTCGACTTCGTGCTCCCCACCCTGCCGACGAGCAAGGGCTGGACGCGCGTGCTCGACACGACGGAGCCGCAGCTGAAGGCGGGCCCGACCCATCACGCGCTGGGCGAGGTCTATTCGGCTCCCGGCCGATCCCTGATTATGTTCATGATGCAGGAAGAGGGCTGACCATGGTGGGCTTCGTTCACCAGATGCCCTTCGGGGCATGCCTTGACGACGGGAGCGTCCGCTTCCGCCTGTGGGCGCCCGGCCAGACGGCGGTTTCGCTGGTTCTCGAGCCGGCGGGGCAGGCGATCCCGATGCCGGCCGTCGGCGACGGCTGGTTCGATCTCACCACGCGCGAGGCGGCACCGGGCCATCGTTACCGGTACGAGCTGAGCGGCGGCCTGCGCGTGCCCGACCCGGCGTCCAGGCAGCAGGACAAGGACGTTCACGACGCGAGCGTCGTCGTCGATCCCGCGCGCTATCGCTGGCGCAGTCCGGGCTGGCGCGGCTGTGCGTGGCACGAGACGGTCCTCTACGAGCTGCATGTCGGGACGTTCTCGCCGGCCGGCACGTTCGACGGCGTGCGCGAGCGGCTGGAGACGCTGGCGCAGATCGGCATCACCGCGATCGAGCTGATGCCGATCGCGGATTTTCCCGGGCGCTGGAACTGGGGGTACGACGGCGTGCTGCCCTTTGCACCCGACGCGCGCTACGGCACGCCCGACCAGCTGAAAGCCCTGATCGACGCCGCCCATGAGCGCGGCATGATGGTCTTCCTCGACGTGGTCTACAACCACTTCGGGCCGGACGGGAATTATCTACACAGCTATGCGCCGCAGTTCTTCACCGACCGCCGGCGCACGCCGTGGGGCGCCGCGATCGACTACCGGCAGCGTCCGGTGCGCGACTTCTACATCCACAACGCGCTCTACTGGATCCAGGAATACCGGTTCGACGGGCTGCGCTTCGACGCCGTGCACGAGATCATCGACGACAGCGAGCCAAATATCCTGCAGGAGATCGCGCGCTCGGTGCGCACCCGCACCGAGCCCGGACGCCAGGTTCACCTGGTGCTGGAGAACGACGACAACTCCGCCCGGCTGCTCACCCGCAACCCGGACGGCACGCCGCGCCACTACACGGCGCAATGGAACGACGACTTCCACCATGCGGCGCATGTCGTCCTGACGGGCGAGACCGGCGGCTATTACGCCGACTATGCCGACCAGCCGGTGGAGCGGCTCGGCCGGGCGCTGGCCGAGGGCTTCGTCTACCAAGGAGAAAAATCGCCGTATCGCGGCAAGGCGCGCGGCGAGCCGAGCGCCAAGCTGCCACCGCTGGCCTTCGTCAACTTCATCCAGAATCACGACCAAGTCGGCAACCGGGCGTTCGGCGAACGCCTGACCGCCTTGGCGTCGCCCGCGGCCCTCAAAGCGCTCAGCGCCATCCTGCTGCTCGCACCCAGCGTGCCGCTGCTGTTCATGGGCGAAGAGTACGGCGCCGAGGAGCCGTTCTGTTTCTTCGCCGACTTCCACGGCAAGCTCGCCGATGCGGTGCGCAACGGGCGGCGGGAGGAATTCGCACGCTTCCCGGCGTTCGCCGATCCGGCGGCACGCCAGCGGATTCCCGACCCGGTCGCCGCCGCGACCCACAAACAGTCCTGCCTCGATTGGGCGAAGCGCTCCGCAGCCACGCATCGCGAGTGGCTCGAGCATTGCCGGAGCCTGATCGCCGTGCGGCGCACCGAGCTGCGGCCGCGGCTGGCCCAGGTCCCGGGCGGTCAGGCCGCGTACAACGTCATCGACCGCACCCTGCTGACGGTCCGCTGGGTGCTCGGCGACGGCGCGCGGCTGCAGCTGGTCGCCCAGCTGGCCGATCAGCCGAGCGGGGCCGCCGCTGTGACGGCGGCCGGTCGGTCGCTGTGGACGACGAGCCGCGCCGGCATCAATCGGGCGCCGCTGCAGAACCTGCCGCCGTGGTTCGTCGGCTGGTTCATCGACGATGCACGGGCGGGGCGCTGATGTCGGCCCTTGACGAACAACTGAACCGCCGCCTCGGCCTGGAGGCGCACTATGCCGACCAAACCGGCCGGGACCGCGCCGTTCCCGAGGAAACCCTGCGCGCGCTGTGGGACGCGCTCGGCGGTCCGGGCCCGAACGGTGACGCGCGCCGCCGCCTCGAGGCCCTCGAACATGCGGAAGCGCATGCGATCCTCGACCCGGTGGTGGTCCGCCGCTCCGATCGGGCGCTGACCGTCGAGGTCGCCGTCCCGGACGCCGCCGAGCTCTTCGAATGGGACATCATCGAGGAGAACGGCACGCGGCACCACGGGCACGGCAATATCGCCGAGCTCGCTCCGGCAAAGGCCGTGGGCGATGACCGCGCCGCCAGCCGGCGCAAGCTCACCATCGGCGAAAAGCTGGAGCTCGGCTACCACCGCCTCGTCCTGCGCTGGCTCGGCCGGACGCGCCAAGAGGCGGCGTCGACCGTCATTGTCGCCCCGCCACGCGCGTATCTGCCGCCGGTCCTGCAGGAGCGCCGCGGCGCCTGGGGGCTCGCCGTGCAGCTCTATGCGCTGCGCTCCGAGCGCAACTGGGGGATCGGCGACTTCACCGACCTCAAGGATCTGGTCGACCGCGCCGCACAGGCGGACGCCGCGGCGATCGGGCTCAATCCGCTGCACGCGCTGTTTCCCGACGAGCCGGAGCGCGCCAGCCCCTATTCGCCGAGCAGCCGGCTGTTCCTGAACACGCTCTATCTCGACCCTGAAACCATCGACGATTTCAGCGAAAGTGCTGCGGCGCAGGCGCTGGTCGGGAGCGCCGAGTTCCGCCGCGCACTCGACGAGCTTCGGCAGACACCGCTCGTCGCTTACGGCGAGGTGGCGCGGCGCAAGTATCAGGTGTTGGAGCTGCTGTACGACTGGTTTCGCACCCAGCACCTGCCGCGGCTGGAAGATGTGCGCACCCAATCCTTCCGCCGGTTCCAGCAGCGGGGCGGCACGGCGCTGCGGCGGTTCGCGACCTTCAACGTCCTGCGCGAGGTGCGCGGCGCGCAGGACGAGAACCAGCGGCACTGGCGAAGCTGGCCGGCGGAGCTGCGCGACCCGACCTCGAAAGCCGTCGCCGAATTCGCGAAGGCCCACCTGCCGCGGATCGAGTTCCACGAATATCTGCAGTGGCAGGCCGACCACCAGCTCGGCCGCGCCGCGGCGCACGCGCGGGAATCCCTGATGGAGGTCGGCCTCTATCAGGACCTTGCCGTCGGGTTCGATCCGGACGGGGCCGACGCCTGGGCGACCCAGGACATCCTGGTCGACGGCTGGAGCATCGGCGCACCCCCCGATACGTACAACATGAACGGCCAGAACTGGGGCCTGCTGCCGCCCAATCCGCGGCGGCTGCGCCAGCTCGCCTATCAACCGATCATCGAGATGCTGCGCGCCAACATGCGCCACGCCGGCGCCTTGCGCATCGACCATGTGCTGGGCTTCAAGCGGCTGTTCTGGGTCCCCAATGGCGCCCGCCCCGCCGCCGGCGCCTATGTCCGCTATCCGCTCGACGACCTGCTGGGCCTGGTGGCGCTGGAGAGCGTGCGCAACCGCTGCCTCGTCGTCGGCGAAGATCTCGGTACCGTGCCGGCGGGCTTCCGCGAGCAGCTGAACGAGCGCGGCATCCTCTCCTATGAGGTCCTCTACTTCGCCCGCGAGCGCGACGGCCGTTTCCGCGCCCCCGAGCGCTGGGCCAAGGACGCGCTCGGCACCATCACCACCCACGACCTGCCGACGCTCGCCGGGTACTGGAGCGGCCACGACATCGACATGCGGGAGAAGCTCGCGCTGTATCCCGACGCGGCTCTGGTCAAAGCCGATCGCGCCGAGCGCAAGGCGGCGCGGCGGCAGCTCGCCGAAGCGCTCCGCGCCGCCGGCCTGCCCGCCGCCGGATCCAAGGTCCCGGTCGAGCAGGCGCACCGCTTCCTCGCCCGCACACCGGCGCGGCTGGTGATGGCGCAGATCGAGGACCTGATCGGCGCGCTCGAGCCGGTGAACGTGCCGGGAACCGTCGACGAGCACCCGAACTGGCGCCGCAAGCTGCCGCGCACGCTGCGCGAGATCTTCGACGATCCGGTCGTGCAGAAGCGGCTCGCCGTGCTGCGCGAAGAGCGGCCCCGCGCCAAAGCCCAGCCGCCCGCGGACGTCGGGGTGCCGCGCGCGACCTATCGCCTGCAGCTCCACAGCCGGTTCACCTTCGCCGATGCCGAGGCGGTGCTGCCTTATCTGCACGAGCTCGGCGTCAGCCATCTCTATCTGTCGCCGATTTTCGAGGCGCAGCCGGGCAGCACGCACGGCTACGACACGACGAGCTTCGAACGGCTCAATCCCGAGCTCGGCGGCGAAGAGGGATTCGCCCGGCTGAGCGCCGCCCTGCACCGGCTCGGCATGCGCGCCGTCGTCGACTTCGTGCCCAATCACATGGGGATCGCCGGCACGCGCAACGCGTGGTGGGTCGATGTCCTGGAGTGGGGACAGGACTCCCCGCATGCGGAGACGTTCGACATCGATTGGGATCCGCCGGCGGCCCCCGACCTCAAGGGACGGATTTTGATGCCGGTGCTGGGCGATTCCGTCGAAGCGGTGCTCGCGCGCGGCGAGCTGAAGCTGGAATTCGACGCGGCGCAGGGTGCCTTTTACGTCGTCTACTTCGAGAACCGGTTTCCGGTCCGGCCGGCCGATTACGCCGACATTCTAGCCTTCGGCCTGCGGAGCGACATTGGCAGCCTCGACGGTGCCGACCACACGTCCCTTTCGGAGCTCGCCCGGTCGTTCACGGCGGTGTTCGAGGGCCGCGGCATAGGATCGCCGGACCAGCGTCGGCGGCGGGTCGCCGCTCTGAAAGCGGAGCTGGCCCGCCTTACCGCCAGGCCGCCGGTCGCAAAGCTCCTCGCCGAGAGTGCCGCGGCATTCTCCCGGGAGCGCGGCGAGTTTCGGCGCCTGCTCAAGCGCGAGGTCTATGTGCTGGCGCCGTGGCGGGAAGCGGCGCAGCGGATCAATTACCGGCGCTTTTTCGACATCAATCAGTTGGCCAGCCTCAGGATGGAGCGGCCCGAGGTGTTCGCGGCCTGTCACAAACGCATCGGCGATCTGATCGCCGACGATCATGTGCACGGACTCCGGCTCGACCATGTCGACGGACTCGCGGATCCGGCGCAATATTGCCGACGGCTGCGCAGCTTCGTTAAGCAGCGCCAGCCCGGGCGCAAGGCACCGCCCTGCTACATCATCGTCGAAAAGATCCTGGCCGAGGACGAGAAGCTGCGCGCCGATTGGGGCGTCGACGGCACAACCGGCTACGAGTTCACCAATCTGCTCAATGGCGTGTTCGTCGATCCGCGCGACGAGACGCCGCTCGATGACATCTACGCCGAGTTCATCGGGCGCGAGATCGACTTCGACGAGCTCCTGTTCACGACCAAGCGCCAGATCATCGAGAGTCTGTTCGGCGGCGAGCTCAACGCGCTCGCGGCCCGCCTTGCGAGGATTGCAGAGCGGCTGTCGCGGCGCGGCGCCTATAGCGCCGATCTGCTGCGGCCG
This sequence comes from Alphaproteobacteria bacterium, assembly GCA_036394195.1. Classification (GTDB taxonomy): domain Bacteria; phylum Pseudomonadota; class Alphaproteobacteria; order CACIAM-22H2; family CACIAM-22H2; genus DATJPD01. Next base: position 37,171 of record DASWFO010000179.1, read on the forward strand.
ATCCTGCGCGACGTGGCGGCGGCGTTCCCGGTCTATCGCACCTATGTCAATCCGCGCGGCGTGACCGCCGACGACCGGCGCATCATCGCCGGTGCGGTGGCCGAGGCGCGCCGGCGGAACGGGGCGCGCAACCCGGCCTTGTTCACGTTCGTGCGCCGCGCCTTGACCGCGGAACTCACCGGCCGGTCGGCACCAGCCGGCCGCGCGGACATCCTTCTGTTCGCGATGCGGTTCCAGCAATTCACCGCACCGGTCATGGCGAAATCTCTGGAAGACACCGTCTTCTACCGGTATTGCCGCCTGCTCTCGCTGAACGAGGTGGGCGGCGACCCCCGCCGGTTCGGGCTGCCCCTGGCGACGTTCCATCGCCGCATCGCCGAGCGGCGGCTGCTGTGGCCAAAATCCCTGCTGGCGACCGCGACCCACGACACCAAGCGCGGCGAAGACGCCCGCACGCGCCTCGATGTGCTGTCCGAAATTCCCGATATGTGGCAGCGCCACGTGGCGCGATGGACGACGCTCCACGGCGAGCCCCCGTCTGCCGAGCGAATCCCGTCGGCGAACGACGAGTATTTGATCTATCAGACGCTGGTCGGCGCCTGGCCGCAGGAGCTGAACGCCGCCCCGGCCGCCGATCCGGATGATATCCGCCGCTTCGGCGAACGGCTCAAGGCGTATGTCGTCAAAGCGCTCCGCGAGGCCAAGGAGCGCACCAGCTGGTTCCAGCCGAACGCCGAATACGAGGACGGCTGCGGCCGGTTCGTCGACCGGCTGCTGGACGCCGAGGGACCGTTCCTCAAGGACTTCGCGCCGTTCCAAGCGCTGGTGGCGCGGCTGGGCGCCCTGAACAGCCTCTCGCAGACCGTGCTGAAGCTCACGTTGTCGGGCATCCCCGACATCTATCAGGGCTGCGAGCTGTGGGATCTGAGCCTGGTCGATCCCGACAACCGGCGGCCGGTCGACTTCGCCCGTCGATGCCAGATGCTGCAGTCGCTGCCGGACGCCAATCAGCTCCGCGGGCAGCTCGAAGAGCTGCGCGCGCGGTGGCGCAACGGACAGATCAAGCTGCACCTGATTTCGGCCATCCTCGGGGCCCGGCGCCGGGTGCCACGTCTGTTCGCCGACGGCAGCTATGAGAAGCTCGCGGTCTCCGGAGCGGCGTCCGGGCATATCATCGCGTTTGCGCGTCGCATCCGCGGACAGGCGATGGTGGTCGCCGCCGGCCGCCAGTTCACCCGGCTGGCGGCGCGGGCGGACGAGCTCTGTCCCGCGGTCGAATCCTGGCACGACACGACGATCGCGGCGCCGCGGCACCTGCCCGACGGATTCACCGATATCCTGAGCGGCGCCTCGATCAAGCGGTCCCGCGCGGGCTTCGCGGCCGAGGAGATTTTCCGCGAGCTGCCGGTCACGGTTCTGGTGGCGGACGCGCCGCCATGAAACTCCGCCGACTTGCCGGCCGCTCGGCTTCCGCTGTATCAAATGCGGTGCTCGTTCGTCCCGAGTCGCACGAATCGCCACCCGCGGTACTGGAGATCGAGGGGCGGTCCGTTCCGCTGGCCGTGCGCCGTTCGCGCCGGGCGCGGCGTCTTTACCTTCGCGTCGATCCGTCTGCCCCGCCCAATCTGCCGGTCGAGCTGATCCTGCCGCGCGGCGTCGGCCTGGCCGAGGGCCTGCGGTTCGCCCGCGACAAGAGCCGCTGGGTGGCGCGGCGCCTCGCCGCCCTGCCGCCACCGACGCCTTTCACGGATGGTGCGACAATCGACATCGGCGGCGAGAACCTGCTGATCCGCCACGTCGCCGGCAACATTGCGACGCGGCGCGACGGGACCGCCCTGCTGGTCGGCGGCAATCCCGAGCATCTGCCGCGCCGCGTGCGCGACTGGATCAAAAGCCACGCGCGCGAGATCCTGACGCGCCGGTCGCGGGAGCTGGCCGAACGCATCGGCCAGCAGATCCGGGGCGTGCGCCTCGGCGATCCGCGCAGCCGCTGGGGCAGCTGCTCGCCGGACGGTAGACTCGCCTATTCGTGGCGGCTGGTGCTGGCGCCGCCCTTCGTCCTCGATTACGTCGTCGCGCACGAGGTGGCCCACTTGGTTCATCTCAACCACGGCAAGCGCTTCTGGCGGCTGGTCGCCGAGCTGGTCGGCGACATCGACACGCCCCGGCTATGGTTGAACCGTCACGGCCCGCGCCTGCTGCGCCACGGCTGACAGAGATCAAGGCGGCGGTGCCGCACCCGGACGATTATAGGGATCGAGGTTCAGCAGCGGCTTGTAGGTCGCGGCCCCCGGGGACGAGGACGCCGCCGTCGGCGCCGACGACGACCGGCCGGTCAGGAACGACGGCAGGAAATCCATGAAGCCCGGCGCCCCCGGCAGCGCCTTCGACGGCTGTCCGCGCTCCGCCTCCATCATGACATCGTGCCAGATCCGCGCCGGCAGGTTGCCGCCGGTGACGCGCAGCATCGGCTCGCCGTTGTCGTTGCCGAGCCACACGCCGGCCACGTAATCGGCGGTGAAGCCGACGAACCACGCGTCGCGGAAATCCTGGCTGGTGCCGGTCTTGCCGGCGGTCGGGCGATCGAGCATCGCCGCGCGCCCGGTCCCTTCCTGCACGACGGCCTGCAGCATGTTGGTCATCGCCACCAGCGGCTGACGCAGGATCACCCGGCCCGGCCCCGAGCCTTCGCGCCGATAAACGATGTTGCCCTGGGCGTCGCGGATCTCGGTGATCGCGTAGGGGAGCACGCCGTTGCCGCCGTTGGAGAACGGCGCGAAGGCGGCCGTCAGCTCGAGCAACGTCACCTCCGACGCGCCCAGGGCCGTCGCGAGATCCCGCCGAAGCGGCGAGCCGATGCCGAGACGGCTGGCGACCGCGACGACACGGTCGATGCCGGTCTGCTGCGCCACGCGCACGGTGGCCGTATTGACCGAGCGCGCCAGCGCCTCGCGGGCGGTGATCATGCCATGCTGAACGCTGTCGAAATTATGCGGGCTCCAATCGCCGATCGTGACCGGGCCGTCGGAGAACCGGTCGTCCGGCTGCATGCCGCCTTCGACCGCCGCGAGGAACACGAACGGCTTGAACGCCGAGCCCGGCTGACGATGCCCGTCGGTCGCGCGGTTGAACTGGCTGTCGGCGTAGTCGCGCCCGCCGACCATCGCGCGCACGGCACCGTCGGTCGAAAGCGCCACGAATGCGCCCTGACTCGCATGCAGCCGCGGTCCGTCCTTGCTCAGGTGCCGCGCAACATTGTCCTCCGCCACGCGCTGCAGGCGCGAATCCAGCGTGGTGATGATCGTGAGATCACGATCGACGAAGCCGGCAAAACCCGGCACCGTGTCGGCGAGCCAGTCGGTGAAATAGCGCGCGAAGCGGCCATGGGTGGCGACCGCGACGCGGAGCGGCTGCCGCTCCGCCGCCGCCGCGTCCTGCGGCTGCATGTAGCCCGCCTCGACCAGGTTGTTGAGGACGTCGTGCGCGCGGGCGCGGGCGCGGTCCGGATCGGCCGCCGGTGAAAACCGCGACGGGGCCTTCAGCAGCCCGGCGATGACCGCCGCCTCGTGGGCCGTCAGCTGCGACGCCGGCTTGCCGAAATAGCGCTGCGCCGCCGCCTCGACCCCGTACGTGCCGGCGCCGAGATAAACCCGGTTCAGGTAGATCGTCAGGATCTGGTCCTTGCTGAACTTGTGCTCTAGCCACAAGGCCAGCAGCACTTCCTGCACCTTGCGACGGAAGCTGCGCTCCGGCGACAGAAACACGTTCTTCGCCAGCTGCTGGCTGATCGTGCTGCCGCCTTGCACGATGCGGCGCGCGCGGAGGTTGACGAAGCTCGCCCGGGCCAGCCCGACGAGGTCGACGCCGAAATGGCCGTAGAAGCGCCGGTCTTCGGTCGCGAGCACGGCCTTCGGCAGCCACGGCGACATCTGATTGAGCCCGACCGCACCGGCGTAGATATCGCCGTAGGTGGCGATCGGCTGCCCGTCGGCGGAGACGAAGGTCAGGCTCGGCCGGCGATTGAAGTTATTGATGCCCGAAACGTCGGGCAGGTCGTAGGCGAACCACGCGATCATGATCGCGACCACGACGACGGCCCAGATGCCGAGCACCAGGATCCACTTCAGGACCCATCGCCATACCCCGTTGCGCCGGCCGGCTTGCCGCGGGGGACCGTCGCCGTCGCGGCGCGACTCGGACTTACGCTGCTTTGCCACGCGGCTGGTCTAACATCGCATTGTGGCGAGAACCAGACGCCGCGAATCCCGCATCAGCCGAGAAACGCGCCGCCGTTCACGTGGATCGCCTGGCCGGTGATGAACCGCCCGGCCGGCCCGCAGAGATGGCGCACCATTGCTGCCACGTCCTGGGGCAGGCCGGCACCCGGCACCAGGGTCTTGCGCTCGCGGCGATGCGCCGCGGTGCCGGAGGACGCGCCGCGCGCGGTCTCGATCAGGCCGGGGACCACGCAGTTGACGGGAATGCCGTCGGGCCCGAGCTCGTGCGCCAGGGCGCGGGTGAACCCGACGATGCCGGCCTTCGCGGTGACCACATGGACGCGCCGGTCGGTCCCGGTGTGCCCGGTGAGCCCGCCCAGGTTGACGATGCGCCCCGCGGCCGAGGCCCGCAGGTCCGGGAGGCCCGCCTTCACGCACAGGAACGCGCCGTCGAGCGTCACGCTCAGCACGCGATGCCATTCGTCCTCGTCGATCTCCTCGATCGGCGCCTCGGCGCGCACCGATGCGTTGTTGACCAGGATATCGAGCCCGCCGAATTCGCGCCGCACCGCCGACATCATCGCCGTCACCGCCTCGCCGTCGGTGATGTCGGCGAGAACGGCGAGCGACCGGCCGCCGCTCACGACGATCTCGGCCGCCACCGCGTCGAGCTCGGCCCGCGCCGAGCGCGCGTTGACGACCACGGCGGCGCCGGCGGCGGCGAGCTCGAGCGCGATCGCGCGGCCGATGTTCCGCGCCGCCCCGGTGACGAGGGCCACGCGCCCGGCCAGCTCGGCCGCGAGATCGGTCATCGCCGGAACGCCGACAGGTCGAGTGGGCCGGCGAACACGCGGTTGGCTGCGTCCAGCCCGGCCGCCGCCTCCGCCGGCGACCAGCCGCCGAAGGCCACGTTGCCCTTGAACTTCGCCTCGAGGTCGGCGCGCGGCAGCGGCTCGTGCGCGCCGCCGCGCAAATAAGGCTGCCGCTCCTCGACCACCCGGCCGTCGCGCAGCCGGGCCAAGATGTGGCCGGTATATTCGCTCGGATACGGATTCTGCGGATCGATCCGAAAGCGCACTTTGGCCGCCAGCGCCCGGATCTTGGGATCCTGCGCCCGCTCATCGGTGAAGGCGCCGAGCCCGGCGTCGCCGGTCAGGAACGAGACCGCGATGCAGAACGGGCCGCTGAACTTGCCGGCATAGCCGTTGGGCGGGCGATGCTTGGCCTCCAGCGGCTCCCATAGCCGATGAACTGTCCCCTTGGCGACTTCGCAGACCATCTCCTCGATGTCGTCGGCGCGGATGCCGCGCAGGGCGAGTCGGCGCGCGCAATCGATATAGGGGTGCGTCATCGTGCCGCACGCATACGGCTTGAACGCCACGGTCTCGGCGAGCCAGGTTTCGCCGAAGCCGCCGAGCAGGGCCGCATAGTTGCCGTCGCTGGTGTTGGCGAACCCGTGGAAGAACCCGTGCACGCCGTCGAAGACAGTGCGCGGGCCGACGAAGCCGGCGCGCGCCGCGAGGGCGGCGCGCAGGCCGGCCTGCGCCGACCAGCCCGGGTGCAGGCGCTTGGTCCACGCCCCTTCCGCCAGGTATTCGATGATGCCGCCGGCCATGCTTCCGGCGATGCCCTGCGCATCGACCAGCTGCCGCGGGCTGAGGCCCAGCGCTACGCCCACGCCAAGGGCGGCGGCCATGGTGCCCAGCACGGCGGTCGGATGAAATCCGGCACGATGGATCAGCTGCGGCGTCACGAGACTGAGCCGGCAGCACACCTCGACGCCGACGGCGATGCCGATCAGCGCCGCTTCACCGTCGCGGCCGTAGCGTTCGGCCGCCGCGATCACCGCCGGCACGACCACCGCCCCGGCATGCACCGGCCCGCCCTCGAACGTGTCGTCGAAATCTTCGCCATGCGCCGCGGTGCCGTTGATCAGCGCCGCTTCGGCCGCGCTGAACCGCCGCGCATGACCGACCGCGGTGCATGGCCCGTCGCCGTCGGCGCTGTCGATCAATGCGCGCACATAGGGCTCGCGGCGCGCCGCGACGCAGAGGCCGCCGATATCGAGGACCAGATCGAGGCAGCGCTGGCGCAACGCTCCAGGCAGCCGCTCGGCGCTGAGGCCGGCGGCGATGCGGGCAAGCTGCTCGGCGACCGCCGAGCCTGGCGCGGGAAGTGCGGTCATGCGGTGGGACCGACGGTAACATACGCGCCGTCGGGGTGGAACGTGGCGCGGCGTCAGATGTCCGTCATTGCGAGGAGCCCAATCTTCTGCCGGGGGCGCCCCCTGCAGCGCCGGGCGACGAAGCAATCTACCGGGCCGACCTGGATTGCTTCGCTTCGCTCGCGATGACATTAGATATGAACCTTGCAAGGAGGAGAGCATGACCGCAGCCAGCGGCACCACGGCGGAGGAGCTTGCGTCGGTCCTGCGTCACCGCTTCGGCGAGGATGTGCCGGTCGACAGCGCAACCCCCGGTCTGCCAGCACTCGCAGCGCAAGCCGCCCATCGCTCGCATCGCGCGTTTTCCGAACGGCCGGTCGATCGCGACCTCGTCCGGCTGCTGTGCGCCGTGGCGCTGTCGGCGCCGACCAAGAGCGATCTGCAGCAGCGCGACATTGTCATCGTCGAGGACGCGGCGGCGCGCCGCAAGCTCCACGAGCTCCTTCCCGACAACCCGTGGGCCGCGGCGGCCCCGGTGCTGCTGGTCTTCTGCGGCAACAACCGGCGCCAGCGCCAGATCCATCTGTGGCGCGAGCGGCCGTTCCCGAACGATCACCTGGATGCGTTCTTCAACGCCGCAGTCGATGCCGGCATCGTGCTCGGCGCGTTCGTCATCGCAGCGGAAGCCGCCGGCCTCGGCTGCTGCGCGATCAGTGCGATCCGCAATCACGCCGCCACAGTCAGCGGCGTGCTGGGCCTTCCCGATCATGTCTTTCCCGTGGCCGGTCTCGGGCTCGGTTGGCCAGCGACGGCGGGCCGCGTGAGCCCGCGCCTGCCGCTGTCCGTCAGCGTGCACGAGAACCGTTTCGACGAGGCCGATCTGCGCCGGCGCATCGAGGACTACGACCGGCGCCGCGCGGCCGTGCAGCCTTACGCCCGGCAGCGCTATGTCGAGGATTACGGCGCGGCGGCGGCCTATGGCTGGTCCGAAGACAAAGCGCGCCAGTATTCGCGGCCCGAGCGCGCCGATTTCGGCGCCTTCATCCGCGCCAAGGGATTCCGCCTCGACTGACGCCGGGTCACGCCTTCGTGAGGCGGAGCGCCGGCGGGAATATCACGAGCATTGCCGGTCACACGCGCGGGTGGTACACACGGCGCCGTCACTGGGGAGTAGCCGCCCTCGTTGTTGCGAGGGGTTCGCGTCAACACACTTGGCCCATTGCGGCAGCGCAAAGGCGCCATGGCGCGAAACGGTCCCGTCGGGTCGATCGACTTTAAGAGTCGTCGACCCCCAACGGACATGGCGAGACCTTTGGCATCGGCAACCGTTCCGAGGGTCGGACGGGGGTGCCGAGGCCAATGGTCACACGCCGTCCGGCCCCAGACGTCTCATGGAAGCCTTTCTCGTGTCGATCGGTGTCGTGGCGCTCGCCGAGATTGGCGACAAGACACAACTGCTGGCGCTGGTGCTGGCGACCCGGTTCCGCCGGCCGCTGCCGATCATCGCCGGAATCTTCGGCGCGACGTTGTGCAATCACGCGCTCGCCGGGCTGGCCGGCACCTATATAAGCGCGTTCCTGAGCGGGCCGTGGATGCGCTGGGCGCTCGGCCTCTCCTTCCTCGCCATGGCGGTCTGGGCGTTGATCCCGGACAAGCTGGCCAAGGGCCGCACCTTTCCGGGCGAGCGTTACGGCGTGTTCCCGGCCACCCTCATCGCCTTCTTCCTGATCGAGATCGGCGACAAGACCCAGATCGCGACCGTGGCCCTGGCCGCGCAGTACAAGGCGCTGATCGCGGTCGTCGCCGGGACCACCATCGGCATGCTGCTGGCCAATGTTCCGGTCGTGCTGCTGGGCGACGCCGCGGCGGCGCGCCTGCCGCTGAAGGCGATCCGGGCCGCTGTTGCCGTGCTGTTCGTCATCCTGGCCGGGCTGGCGGTCGCAGACGTCGGGCTGCCGTTTTAACCAGACATGCAGAAGGACATGGACAAAGGGTAATGCTCTGCGTCAAATTTTCGCCCAATTTCTTGGGTAGCGATCCGGCCTTCCGCAGCAAACGGCCGCGGACCGCCAAAGATTAACGAAAAAGACGCCGGGGGTCACAATGCGTCGCCTGATTACTACGTCTGTCTGTTTCTGCCTCATGGTGCTGACCTGTGGCTGGCCGGCCTCTGCGGCCGAATTGTCCAACATGAAGGGCTTGTGGCTGATCACCGAATATCCGGGACGGACGGTCCGGGGCGGTGAGACCACCACAATCAAGCTCAAGCTGCAGAACGCCAACCTGCCGCCCGAGCAGGTGATGCTTTCGGCCAGCGGGGTTCCCGACGGCTGGAAGGGCGAATTCCTCGGCGGCGGCCAGCCGATCGCGGCGGCGATGGCCGCCCCCAACGAATCGGTGAGCCTCGACTTCCGCCTCGAGGTGCCGGCTGACGCTAAATCGGGCGCTGCGCCGATCGTGCTCCATGCCAAGGGGGCCACGATCAGCGCCGACCTGCCGCTGCGCGTCATGCTCGGCGGCGGCGACCTGCCGGCCAAGCTCAGCCTCAAGACCAAGCTGCCGTCCCTGGTCGGTACGCCGAAATCGAGCTTCGAATACACGGTGACGGTCGGCAACGACAGCGGCAAGACCCTGGTCGTGAGCCTCGGCGCCGACGCGCCGCGGAACTTCCAGACCTCGTTCACCGAGAACTACGGCTCGCAGGAGATCACCTCGATCCCGATCGACGCCGGCCAGACCAAGGACCTCAAGATCAAAGTGCAGCCGCCCGGCACCGCCGCCGCGGGCGATTACGACGTCAATGTTCACGTCACGGCCGAAGGCGCCTCTGCCGAGACCATGCTCGGCATGCACATCACCGGGCAGCCGAAGCTCCGGCTGAGCGGCAAAGACGGCCGGCTGAGCGGCCAGGCCGAAGCCGGTAATACCGCCCAGTTCGCGCTCGCCGTCACAAACGACGGCAGTGCCCCTGCCGAAGATGTCGACCTCAGCTCGACGCCGCCGACCGACTGGAAGGTCGAATTCAATCCCAAGAAGATCGACCGGCTGGAGCCCAACGAGAGTCGCGACGTGCAGGCCATGGTGACGCCGGCGGCGAAGGCGATCGCCGGCGACTACATGACCAACTTCCGCGCCAACGCCAAAGGCGATTCCAGCGCCGCCGATTTCCGGGTCACCGTGACCACGTCGACCATGTGGGGTATTGCCGGCCTCGCGGTCATTGCGATTGCGCTGCTGGTCGTGGTGGGTGCCGTCGCCCGCTTCGGGCGGCGCTAGCCATGGCCGAACCGGTCATCGAAGCACGCGGCCTGACCAAGCGCTACGGCGCCCTCACCGCCGTCGACGGCATCGATCTTCGCATCGGGCGCGGCGAGATTTTCGGCGTGCTCGGCCCGAACGGCGCCGGCAAGACGACCACGATCCTGATGCTGCTGGGCCTTACCGACAAGACCGACGGCACCGTGCACGTGCTGGGCTACGACCCGGCGCGGCAACCGCTGCAGGTCAAGCGGCGCGTCGGCTATATGCCGGATTCGGTGGGCTTCTACGACAACATGACGGCGCGCCAGAATCTCCGTTACACGGCGCGGCTCGCGGGGCTCGACCGCGCCGAAGCCGAGACGCGGATCGCCGAGGGACTCGAGCGCGTCAAGCTCAGTCCCGTTGCCGACCGCAAGGTCGGGACGTTCTCGCACGGCATGCGCCGCCGCCTGGGGCTGGCGGAGATCGTGCTGAAGAAAGCCGAGGTCGCGATCCTCGACGAACCGACCTCCGGCCTCGATCCGCAGGCGACCCACGAGATCCTGGAGCTGATCCGCGACCTCAAGGCGCACAACGTCGCGGTGGTGCTGTCCTCGCACCTCTTGGACCAAGTGCAGCGGATCTGCGACCGCGTGGCGCTGTTCAACCATGGGAAGATCGCGCTCCTCGGCACGGTGCCGGAGCTCGCCCAGAAGGTGCTGGGCGGCGGCCACACCACGGTGGTCGAGGCCGAAGGGACCAACCTGTCCGCAGCACTGGCCGGCATCCCAGGGGCGCGCCGGATCGTTCCGGGCGACGGCGGCATCTTCCGGGTGCTCGCCGACCGCGATCTGCGCGCCGACGTCGCGCGCCGGGTGACCGAAGCCGGCGGACGGCTGCTGCGTCTGAATGTCGAGGAGCCGAGTCTCGATGCCATCTATCGAAGCTATTTCGAAGCCGCCAGCCGCGCGGCGTGAGGGCTCGCCCTGGACCGGGCTGGGCGCGGTCTTCCTCAAGGAGTTCGCCGATCATCTCGGCGGGGCCCGCATGCGCGTGCTCGAATGGCTGGTGCTGCTGTTCGGCATGGCGGCGGTGTACAGCGCGATCCAGGACCTGCGCAGCGTGGCGGCGCAGGATCCGTTCCTGTTCCTCCGGCTGTTCACCTTGGCGCGCGATCCGCTGCCGGCCTTCGTCGGCCTGCTCGGCTTCCTGATCCCGCTGGTCGCAATCGGCCTCGGCTTCGACGCCGTGAACAGCGAGTTCAACCGGCGCACGCTCAGCCGCGTTCTGGCGCAGCCGATCTACCGCGACGCGCTGCTGTTCGGAAAATTCCTGGCCAGCCTCGCCACGATAGCCGTGAGCCTGGTGGCGCTGTGGCTCCTGATCGTCGGGCTGGGCCTGCTGCTTCTCGGCGTGCCGCCGAGCGGCGAGGAAGTCGCCCGCGGCTTGGTGTTTCTCGCGGTCTCGATCGCCTATGCCGGGGTCTGGCTCGCCGCGGCGATCCTGTTCTCGGTCCTGTTCCGCTCCGCCGCGACCTCGGCGCTGTGCGCGCTCGGGCTGTGGCTGCTGCTCAGCGTACTGTGGCCGATGTTGGCGCAGTTCATCCCCCAGGCGGTTCTGCCCTCGGACACAATGATCGTGTTCGGCGTCCCCAGCGTCGAGCAGCTTCAGATGCAGCTGACGCTCGCCCGCCTGTCGCCCAACACGCTCTACGCCGAAGCCGTCCAGGCCCTGCTCAATCCCAGCACGCGGGCGCTGGGTCTGGTCTTCCCGGCTCAGCTGGTGGGCGCGCTGCGCGGCACGCCGCTGCCGTTCGGCCAGAGCCTGCTGCTGGTGTGGCCGCAGATCACCGGGCTGATCGCCTCGGCGATCGTCCTGTTCGCGATCACCTACGTCGCGTTCCAGCGCCAGGAAGTCAGGGCTTAGCCTACGCGGCGAGAATCAGCGACCAGCAGCACTCGCTAGCCTCCAAGCTCTTCGCGCCGCCGCGCCATCCGGTCGTAGGCGCGGGCAATGGCGAGCAGTCGGGTCTTGATGTCGGCATATTCCAGCCGAGCGGCCGACGCACGGATGCGTTGTGCCTGTCGGCGATCGGCGGCGGGGGACGGCTCGATGGTCAACACGGTCCGGATCACGCTGTCCGCACCCGCCGACCGGGAGGCAGCTCCGGCAGGTTCTGCAGGCCGCCGCCAAGCTGCTGACCCAGCCGCCGGCCATATGGTCTTCGGTCGGATGAGCTGCATGCCGCCTCGAAATAGGCCATTGAGCCAAGCGTTTAGCCGCTAAAGGCTGGCGGCATGATGAGAAAAGCGTTAACCGAGGCTTAAAGCCAATCGCGGACACTGCCTCTCCCTTGCGCTTTGAGGAGATCGGCCATGCCGCGCATCAAGCATCTCACACGGTCCCTGATCCTTGTTCTGCTGCTCGGCCTGGGGTCCACCCCGGCGTGGAGCCTGGACTTGAGCACCAAGGCCAGCCTGCAGGCCGCCATGCAAACCTATCTGGACCAACAACTGGTCGACGGGGCGTTCTTATATCTCGACGAGAAAAAAGGCGAAGCGCTGGTGCTGCATCCCGTGACCGCCCACCCGATGATCTTCACCATGGGCCCGCATTACGTGCTGTGTTTCGATTTCCGGGATGCCCAGGGGAAAGACATCAATCTCGATCTTTACATGGCCCGCAAGGGCAATGGTTACGTCGTGTTCCAAACCGAAGTCGGCAACCATCAACTCCTGGACAAGATGATCGCTGACGGCAAGGTCAGCACGACGGATTGATGACGCAGCAGGTCTCCCGCGGGACGCACGACTTTCTACCGTGGAGCCCGCGGTCGCGGAGCCTGCTGGTCAAGTTTCTGCTGATCCTGGTGCCGGTCTTCCTGTGTCTGGCCGTCCCGGGAATCGGCTACCTGGTGCATCTCCAGCTGCGCATGGATCAGGATGCGCTGGCCCGGCGCATCGGCAGCCAGGCGGCCCGCGCCGCGGGTGCACTGGCACGCCACGATCCGCGCAGCGACCGGGTATTGGCGCAGGACCTTCTGGCACCGCTGGCGGCGGATCGCGCCTTGTTTTGCGCGGAGCTGCGAGATGCCGATGGCGCTCTCCTGGCCGCCCTGCCGCCGGCCCAAGGCTGTGTCGATCGGGAGGGGGTCGGCGAGCTCGTCCTGCCGGTGCGCGGTGCTGAGACCGGTTCCTTGCTCGTGCGCTTCACCGCCATCGAGCTGCGCGAGGCCCAGCGATTAGAGGCGGCACTCGCGATTTCGGTGGTCACGGTGGCCTTTCTCTGCGCGCTCCTGGCGGCAACCATCGGCTTCCGGCTCATGGTTGGCACGCCGCTCCGCCTGTTGCTCGGCGCCATACGCCATTCCGCCGCCACCGGCGACAAGCAGCCGGTCGGTCTGCGCCGCACCGACGAACTCGGCCTGGTCATTCGCGCCTTTGACGAGATGATCCTTCGCGAAAAGGATCGCGAGTCGATGCTGCGTCAAACCAACGCCCAGCTGCAGGTCGCCGCGATCGAGTTGAAGCGACTGAACGAGGGACTGGAAGAGCGAGTCCGGGAGCGGACCCTCGAGCTGAGCCAGAAGACCGTCCTCGCCGAGGCGGCCAGCGAAGCAAAGTCGCGGTTCGTGTGGACGATGAGCCACGAACTGAGGACCCCGCTCAACGCGATCATCGGGTTTTCCCAGGTCATGCTGGAGCAAACCTTCGGCCCGCTGGGCAACTCAAAATACGTGGAATACGTGGGGGACATCGACGCCAGCGGCCGTCACCTGCTGGCGATCATCAGCCGGATCCTGGACATCGCCAAGATCGAGAGCGGCACGGAACCGCTCCACGAGGAGACGGTCGACGCCGGCGAGCTCATCGATGAGTGCCTGCATGTCGCCCGGCCGCTATGCGACGCCGCGGGTGTCGAGCTGCTCGGCCGCCTCGATGCCACACGGCTGGAGCTGCGCGCCGACCGCACCAAGCTCAAACAGGTTCTGATCAATCTTCTGGGCAACGCGGCGAAATTCACCCCGCGCGGCGGGAACGTCGATCTGACCGCAGCCGTTCGTCTGAGCGGTGACGTGGAATTCGTTGTCAGCGACACCGGGATCGGCATGCGCGAGGAGGACATCCCGGTGGCGTTGTCGCCTTTCGGTCAAATCGAGAGCCCGCTGACCCGGCGCCACGCCGGAACGGGGCTCGGCCTGCCCCTCGCCCGAATGATGGTCGAGATGCACGGCGGCGATTTGATCGTGGCCAGCGAACCGCACAAGGGATGCCGCGTGACGGTCCATCTTCCCGGAACCCGGGTCATCCGCCACGCCGCGTGATTCGCGGCGTTTGTGAGCCGCGGGCCGCTCCGGCGGCTAGTCCAGCGGCTCGACTTTGACGATCGAAGCACCGTGGTTGCTGCCGGTCCAGAACGTGACCGGCGTGGTCGAGTTGTCGACGAACACCCGGCGGATATTCGTGTCGCGCGGCATCAGATATTCGATCGCCTCCCCACTCTTGGGGTCGACCCGCACGACGCGATCGGTGGTCATGCCGCCGGTCCACAGCTCGCCGTTCTTGTCCCAGGTTACGTAGTACGGCCCGGTCCACGGCGTGGGCAGGGTCCACTCCTGGAACTTCTCGGTCTTGGTGTTGAACATACCGATCTTGTTGCCCCGGTACTCGGCGAACCACAGCCGGTCCTGGTCGTCCATCCGCACGCGGCGCGGCCGGGCGAGCAGGGTCGGCGTCTGGTAGTAGGTGGTGTTGCCGGTCTTGGCATCGATGCGCAGCACGTAGTGGGCCTGGAAATCGGTGAGGTAAAGATTGTTCTGCGAATCGGCGGCGTTGTCATAGATCGAATGGCCCTTCTTGCCGCCGGGAAGGGCGGCAAGCGGGTCGAAATGCTCGTACTTGCCCGACTTCAGGTCGAGCCGGAACATGTCCTGCCGTCCGGCGCTGTCCACCCACAGCTTGCCGTCGACATCGAAGCGCATGGTGACCATGTTCAGCTGCGCCACATCGTCGTTGAACTCCGGCGGCAGCGCGAAGATCTGGAACTTCTCGGCCTTCGGATCGAACCTGGCGACGGCGCCCTGGTACATCATGCCGAGATAGAACGTGCCGTCCTTGGCCTGCTCGAGGTCGAGCGAGCCCTCGGGGGATCCCGGCTTCAGCAGCGGCAAAGCGTATTCCGTGTGCTTGCCGGTCTTGGGATCGAGCTTGCCGAGAAACTCCTCGCCGAAATTGGAATACCAAACCATGCCGTCCTGACCGACGATGACGTCATGCGGCTCGATCGTGTCGCGCGGCAGGTCGTATTCGGTGATGATGACCCGGGTCGCGCGGCCTTTGGGCCGCGGCAGGGTCTTCAGCGGATACTGCCACTGCTCGGCAGCGCTGAGGTTGATCGAGGCGGCGTGCTCCGCGTGCTTGCGGAATCGCTCCGGGTTCTCGCCATAGCTCTGATCGACCCGGCGCTGCGGCTTGATCGGCTGGCTGACCTGCGCGTATTGCGCCATCCGCGCCATGGTCTGGGTGAATTCGTCGGGATCGTGCGCGGAGCGCACGATCCGCTCGAGGGTGTGACAACTGACGCAATTGAGGTATTGCGCCTTCTGGTCCTCCGTGCCCGGCATGCTCAGCATCCATTCGGCATTCGTGAGCTGGGCGCTGAGGTTGCGCGTCGGGCGCAGCTTGAGGTCGGCAGTCGCGGTCTTGCCGGCGGTCACGTCGGTGCTGGCGCGGCCGTCGAGGTCGTAGCCGACGGCGCGGATGCGAAGCGTGTATTGGCCGGGCTCCAGCCGGCCGGCAGGAAAGCTGTAGCGGCCCTCCCGGTCGCTGATCACCGAGACCGAGATCGTCGAGCCGGCGCGCTTGGCGGTGACGACGACGCCTTCCATGGCGCCTTCGCCCTGCGAGGTCACCTGGCCGGTCAGGGCGCCGGGCTGTCCAGCGGTTTGGGCCCGTGACCAGGGCGACCAGACGGCGTGCAGGAGAAACGCCGCCGCGGCGGCAACCAGAACGAGCCACAGACGCTGAACCCGCATCGCTTCCTCCCGGTCACACGCCGTGAACCGGCGCGTTCAATCTACGGTTGCCCTTTCCGCAAGCGTAAACCGCCGGTCGGGGCGATTCAAGCCGGCGGCTACTGGACTTCGATTTTCCGCTCTTCGACGACCTTCTTCCAATTCGCGATCTGGCCTTCGACATAAACACGCATCTCCTCCGGCGTGCTCGGCTGCGGCTCGACACCCTGATCGAAGAACCGTTGGCGAATATCGGGCACGTCGAGCACGCGACGGATCTCCTGGTTCAGCCGCTCGGTGACCGCGCTCGGTGTGCGTGCCGTCGTCACCAGGCCGAAAAACGAGGTGACGTCATAGCCCGGCGCGGTGGCTGATACGGGCGGCACGTCGGGCAGGAAGGGGGATCCCGCCGGCACCGTAATCGCGAGCGGACGGAACGAGCCGTCCCTAATTTTCGGCAGCATGGACGGCATGCTGGTGAACACGACGTCGATCCGCGCGCCGCGCAGATCGGTCTCCAGCGCCGCACTGCCGCGGAACGGCACGTGGACCATATCGATCCCGGTCATGGCGCTGAACAGCTCGCTCGCCAGATGGTGCAGGCTACCGATACCGACCGAACCGTAATTGAGCGTGCCGGGATGGGCCTTCGCGAAGGCGATGAAGTCGGCGAGCGTCCCGAACGGCGATTGCGGGATCACCGTCACGACGAAGGGATGGTACGTGACGGTGGACAGCATGGCGAAATCGCGGACCGGGTCATAGGGCAGCTTCTTCTCGACCGCGGCCTGGGTCATGAAGGCGCCGGTGAGCAGAACCAGGAGATAGCCGTCCGGCGGCGCCTTGGCGACCGCATCGTTGGCCACCATGCCGCTGGCACCCGAGCGCAGCTCCACCACAACCGGCTGGCCGAGCCGCTCGGACAGTTTCGGCGCCATCACGTGGAGCAGCGCATCGGATCCGCCGCCGCCGGAAAATCCGTTCAGGATCCTGATCGGGCGATTCGGATAGGACGGGTTCTGAGAGGATTGGTTCTGCGAGGACTGGGCGCGCACCGGCGTGACGAGGCCGGCAATGGCGGCCGCCAAAGTGGCAACGATCAAGGCACGGCCCGATGGCGTCACCGACACCTCCCGCGTCCC
>DASWFO010000180.1:0-26491 GCA_036394195.1 Alphaproteobacteria bacterium
GACGCCGAGTTGATGCCACGCGTCGCTTAGCCTGCTCCCGTAGCTGATCAACCCGCCCGCCGCGACGTATTCGGGCCAGCCGTACATTGCCGGCACTGCATACCGGGCCGCCAGCGCGACAATCGCGTCATGCCGGACCGTGAAGAACGGCTGACTGCTGAAGATGAAGGCGTCGAATCCGCGCCGGCTCGCCGACGCAAACGCCTCCTCAATGTTCCGATCCGTCGCCGTCGTCACGAATGAGATTCGCATTCCGAGCGCGCCCGCCGCCGCAACGGTTTCTCTCGTCGCCAGCTCCGCGCCCTTTTCCGGGTCGACGAGCATGGCGATCGGGTCCGCACCCGGTATCAGCTCATGCAGCAGTCCGAGGCGTTTGCCCCAGATCGCGCCGGTTTCGAACACCGAGACGCCGGTGAGATTGCCGCCCGGGCGGCTCAGACTGCCGACGAGGCCCTGCGAAACGACGTCGTCGCTGATGAAGACGATCGGGACCGTCGAGGTCGCGGACTTGGCCGCGAGAACGGCGGGCGGTCCGCCGGCCGCGATCACTGCGACGCCGCGCGCGACCAGGTCGGCCGCCAGCTGCGGCAGTTGCTCGTACCGCCCCTCCGCCCACCGGTATTCGATCCCGAAACTGTCGCCCTCGCGGTGCCCGGTCTCCCCCAAGCCGGCGAGAAATGCGGCGACGTAGTGGCCAGAATCGGCCGGCGACCCCGGCTGCAAGAAACCCACGAGCGCCGGTTTCTGGGCGCGGACCGAAAGCGGCCAGGCGGCCGCCGCGCCGGCAACTGCGCCAAGGAATTCGCGCCGCTTCATTCGGGGTCTCCCCGTCGCGGCGCCCGGGCGTCGGCACGTTGTTGCTGAAGCTCTTAAAGCCGCCCGAACGCACCTACGGTCTAAGTCGTAGCACAGAATATGTCGGCCACACGCAGGGCCTTGTGAACTGGTTCACAGGTGCCGGTTCCGGCTTGTGTTAAGCAGGAAGGATCATCGCCGAAAGCGGGGTGGACCATGTTGATGGTGACGTTGTTCGCGCTCGGGATCGTTTGTGTGGTGGCGGACTATATGTGCCACGACCCGCAGGGGTTCGGCGCGATGCTCCGGGACACCGAGGCGTTTGCCCGGTCGAAACCGCCGCTTCGTGGGCGAAAAGAAGCGTCCGGCCTGGGCCGCTATTCGCTGGCCGTCTGCTGAGACCCGGGGGCGGCGCCGGCCTGGGAAGGCTCGCCCAGTCCGGCTCTGCAAATCCAGTCCGGCTCCGCAAATCTAGTCCGGCTCCGCAAATCGTCGTATGAAGGACCTGATCCCGGTGTCCGGGGCTCGGGGGAGGTCCTATGGCGGTGCCAGCGGCCAGCCGCGCCGGCGGCGGCCTACAGCCAATTGACAAACGGCAGGCGCTGGCCGGCCACTTTCTATTCCGGCATCTCAGCGAGGCCGAGGTGGACGGACTTCTCACCCGCGCCCGGGTTCAGCGGCACAAGGCGGGAGCCGTCATCTTCCGCCAGGGCGACCCCGGTCACGGGCTGGTGGCGGTGCTCAGCGGTGAGGTGAAAATCACCTCACCCTCCGTCTCCGGCAAGGAGATCGTCCTCAACATCATCAACCCCGGCGAAGTGTTCGGCGAGATCGCGCTGCTCGACGGCAAGGCGCGCAGCGCCGATGCGGTGGCGATCGCGGCATGCGAACTGCTGGTCATCGACCGCCGCGACTTCGTGCCGTTCCTGGAGGCGCGCCCGGCGCTATGCATCCGCCTGCTCGCCGTGCTGTGCGAGCGGCTGCGCAAAACCAGCGAACAGGTGCAGGATCTGCTGTTCCTCGACCTTCGCGCCCGGTTGGCGAAAACGCTGCTGCGTCTCGGCGAAGCGCATGGCCAGGCCGCCCCTGGGGGCCGGGAGATCAGCCTCAAGCTGTCGCAGCGCGAGCTCGGCAACCTGGTCGGCCGCTCGCGCGAGAGCGTCAACAAGCAACTCCGCGAATGGCAGGACGCGAAGCTCATCCGCTTCCAGGCCGGACGGCTGATCATCCGCGACGTGGCGGCGCTCGAGCGGCAGTCGGAGCCGGAGTAGACGCTCAACTTTCAACTCAGCACGACACAACCACAGCTTCCCTCAAATCGGAGACGGTGATGCGCATCGCGGCCTTGTCGGGGTGGACGAGCGAGCAGAAACACGTCGTGGTCGCGAGTTTCCTCGGCTGGACGCTCGATGCGTTCGACTTTTTCCTCCTGGTGTTCGTCATCCGGGACATCGCTGAGGAATTCCAGACCCAGATCGCGGACGTCACCTTCGCGATCCTGCTCACCCTCGCCATGCGCCCCATCGGCGCGTTTCTCTTCGGCCGCGCCGCCGACCGGTTCGGCCGCCGCCCGACCCTGATGATCGACGTGGCCACGTACTCGGTGATCGAATTCGCCTCGGCGTTCGCGCCGAGCCTCACCGTTCTGCTGATCCTGCGGGCCCTGTACGGCATCGCCATGGGCGGCGAATGGGGCGTCGGCGCCTCGCTCACCATGGAATCGATCCCGGTGAAAGCCCGCGGCTTCGTGTCGGGCTTGCTGCAATCCGGCTACCCGACGGGATATTTCATCGCCTCGATCGTCTATGGCGCGCTGTTTCAGTACATCGGCTGGCGCGGTATGTTCATGATCGGCGTGCTGCCGGCGCTGCTCGTCCTCTACATCCGGCGCAAGGTCCCGGAATCGCCGAGCTGGCGCCGGACGGCGCCGGAGCGCGGCGGCACCCTGGCGATCCTGCGGAGGAACTGGCAGCTCGGCATCTATGCCGTGCTGCTGATGACGGCGTTCAATTTCTTCAGCCACGGGACGCAGGACCTTTACCCGACCTTCCTGCAGGTCCAGCACCATCTGTCGCCGCACGCCGTCGGGACCATCGCGGTCATCTACAATATCGGCGCCATCATCGGCGGCATCGGCGCCGGTACGCTCTCCGAGCGCATCGGCCGCCGCCGGATGATCGTGATCGCCGCCTTGCTGTCGCTACCGGTGCTGCCGCTATGGGCCTTCAGCGCCGACCCGGTGCTGCTGGCGCTGGGCGCCTTCCTCATGCAGGTGATGGTGCAGGGCGCCTGGGGCGTGATCCCGGTCCATCTGAACGAGCTGTCCCCCGACGACGCGCGCGGCACGTTCCCGGGCTTCGTCTACCAGCTCGGCAACCTCCTGGCGTCGGCCAACGCGACCATCCAGGCCGCCATCGCCCAGCATTACGGCGGCAATTATGGTCTGGCTCTGGCCCTCGTCGCGGGCACGGTCGCGGTCGTGATCGCGATCCTGACCGGGCTCGGCGTCGAAGCGAAGGGCATCGCCTTCGGGCGGCACGCGAAGCCGGCGGAGTAGGGCTACTCTCCGAGCCAGTGGCCGATCTTCGCCGTCGGCAGGGAGTAGATCATGGCGATCGTCTCCTCGCCGGGGTTTCGATGGCCGAGTCCGGCATTCGACAGGTGATAGGCCTCGATGCCGAGGCGCGAGTTGTCGTCGAACCGGTAGGCGAGCTCGGCTGATTCACGGAACTCGAGCCCGTATCCCAGGTCCTTGGCTGCGCCGCGCGCATAGGCGCTGACCGCGATGGCAGGCCGAAGCACCACGCGGTCATAAAAGATCACATCGGTGCTGAAGCCGGCAAACGCGTCCGTGGCGTCGTTCGTGGTGTGCATCGCCCCGACCATCGGCTGGAAAATCCACAGGTCGAGCCTGGGCCGGTACTCGGCGCCGAATTCGGCCGCCGGATGGCGGTTGGCATTGAAATCGTACTTGCCCGCCCAGACGGCGAGAATGTCGTCGTGCTCGGTCGGCACCTGGATCTGGGCCTGCGCGGTCCGGCCGAGGGCCAGCGGCATCAGCACGGCGAGCGCCGCCAGAGTGGGACGGTGATGGCGCTTGGCCGAATCCCCCGACATGCTCGCGCGTATATCAGGCCGGAGATTCCACCGTAAGGCGAGCCCACCTCACGATTACCTGATCGGATGGCGCGATGGGCGTTGGCGGGTGCTGCGGCGTTGGTTTTCGCCGGTTTTGCCTATCCTTGGCCCGACCCCCACGCTTACACGCGGGCTCTTGCCCTCCGGGCCAAATTGGCGTTAGTTTTCCGCACTTTTGTGCGGGCGCGAAAACGTCGCACCCGGCAGGTCCGCGGACGGAAGTATCAACATCCCCGGACATCCCCTGAAACCGGATCGTCATCTCGAGGTCGCTCATGGCTCGTAACAAGATCGCGCTGGTCGGTGCCGGCCAGATCGGTGGCACGCTCGCTCTTCTCGCCGCACTGAAGCATCTCGGCGACGTGGTGCTGATCGACATCGTCGAGGGTGTGCCGCAGGGCAAGGCGCTCGACCTGGCGCAAAGCGGGCCGGTCGAGGATTTCGACTCGGTCATTCAGGGCACCAACGATTTTTCGCAGATGAAGGGTGCCGACGTGGTGATCGTCACCGCCGGCGTGCCGCGCAAGCCCGGCATGTCCCGCGACGACCTCATCGGCATCAACGCCAAGGTGATCGCCAACGTCGCGGACAACATCAAGGCGAATTGCCCGAACGCGTTCGTCATCGTCGTCACCAATCCGCTCGACGTGATGGTGTGGGTGATGCGCGAGCTGTCCGGGCTGCCGCATGCCAAGGTCGTCGGCATGGCCGGGGTCTTGGATTCGGCGCGCTTCCGCACCTTCCTCGCCTGGGAGTTCGGGGTCTCGGTCGAAGACGTGACCGCGTTCGTGCTCGGCGGCCACGGCGACACGATGGTGCCGCTGATCCGCTATTCGACCGTCGCCGGGATCCCGGTCCCCGACCTCATCCAGATGGGCTGGACCACCAAGGAGAAGATCGACGCGATCGTCCAGCGCACCCGCGACGGCGGCGCCGAGATCGTGAACCTGCTGAAGACCGGCTCGGCCTTTTACGCGCCGGCGGCTTCGGCGATCACGATGGCCGAGAGCTATCTCCTGGATAAGAAGCGGGTGCTGCCCTGCGCCGCGTGGCTCACCGGCCAATACGGCCTCAAGGACATTTACGTCGGCGTGCCGGTGGTGCTCGGCGCCAAGGGGGTCGAGAAGATCGTCGAGATCAAGCTGAACCCCGACGAGAAGGCGATGTTCGACAAGTCGGTCGCCGCAGTGAAGACGTTATGCGACGTCGCCGCCGGCATCCTCAAGAAAGAAGGCAAGCTCAAGTAAGAACGACACCGCCCGGGAGGCCTCAGTCGCCATGAACATCCATGAATACCAAGCCAAGGCGCTTCTCGGGAAATTCGGCGTCGCGGTGCCCAAAGGCGGCGTCGCGTTCACGCCGGAAGAAGCGGAGAAGATCGCCTCCGAGCTCGGCACCAGCGTCGTCGTGGTCAAGTCGCAGATCCACGCCGGCGGCCGCGGGGCCGGCAAGTTCAAGGACGATCCCGGCGGCAAGGGCGGCGTGCGCCTCGCCAAGTCGCCGGCCGAAGCCAAGCAGCACGCGGCTGCCATGCTCGGCAAGGTCCTGGTCACCAAGCAGACCGGGCCGAAGGGCCGGGAGGTCAAGCGCGTCTATGTCGAGCAGGGCTGCGACATCAAACGCGAGCTCTACCTGGGCATGCTGATCGACCGCGCCACCGGTCGCGTCACTGCCATGGCCTCGACCGAAGGCGGCATCGAAATCGAGGAGGTCGCGGCCAAGTCGCCCGAGAAGATCCTCAAGGTGGCGATCGACCCGGTCGTCGGCATGCAGCCGTTCTATGCCCGGCGCCTCGCCTTCGGCCTGAAACTCGAAGGCCGGCAGGTGAACGCCGCGGTGAAGTTCCTGACCGCCATGTACGAGGCGTTCAACAAGCTCGACGCCTCGATCATCGAGATCAATCCGCTGGTGGTGAGCGGTTCTGGCGACGTGATCGCGCTGGACGCCAAGATGAACTTCGACGACAACGCGCTGTTCCGCCACAAGGAGATCGAGGATCTCCGCGACGCCGACGAAGAGGATCCGATCGAGCGCGAGGCCGCCAAGCACGAGCTGAACTACGTGAAGCTCGACGGCAATATCGGCTGCATGGTGAACGGCGCCGGCCTCGCCATGGCGACCATGGACATCATCAAGCTCTACGGCGGCGACCCCGCGAACTTCCTCGATGTCGGCGGCGGGGCGACGAAGGAGCGCGTCACCACCGCCTTCAAGCTCATCCTGTCCGACCCCAAGGTCGAGGGGATCCTGGTCAACATCTTCGGCGGCATCATGCGCTGCGACGTGATCGCCGACGGTGTCGTCGCGGCGGCGCGCGAGATCGGCCTCAAGGTGCCGCTGGTCGTGCGCCTCGAAGGCACCAATGTCGAGCTGGGCAAGAAGATCCTCAAGCAGTCCGGGCTGAAGATCACATCGGCCGACAATCTCGCCGACGCCGCCCAGAAGATTGTCAAAGCCGTGAAGGAGGCTGCCTGATGAGCGTCCTGGTCGGCAAGGACACGAAGGTCATCTGCCAGGGGTTCACGGGCGCGCAAGGCACGTTCCACTCCGAGCAGGCGATCGCCTACGGCACCAAGATGGTTGGCGGTGTGACGCCCGGTAAAGGCGGCACGAAACATCTCGACCTGCCGGTGTTCGACACCGTCACCGAGGCGGTCGCAAAAACCGGGGCCAACGCATCGGTGATCTACGTGCCGCCCCCGTTTGCGGCCGACGCGATCGTGGAAGCGATCGACGCCGAGCTGCCGCTGGTCGTCTGCATCACCGAGGGCATTCCGGTGCTCGACATGGTGCGCGTGAAGCGGGCCCTCGTCGGCAGCAAGACGCGCCTCATCGGTCCGAACTGCCCGGGCGTGATCACGCCGGGCGAATGCAAGATCGGCATCATGCCGGGCCACATCCATTCGCGCGGCAAGATCGGCATCGTGTCGCGCTCGGGCACCCTCACCTACGAGGCGGTCGCGCAGACCACGGCGGCCAAGCTCGGCCAGACCACCTGCATCGGCATCGGCGGCGACCCGGTGAACGGCACCAATTTCATCGACTGCCTGGAGATGTTCCTGGGCGATCCGGAGACCGAGGGCATCGTGATGATCGGCGAGATCGGCGGCACCGCCGAGGAGGACGCGGCGGAGTTCTATCGCCGCTCCAAGACCAAGAAGCCCATCGTCGGCTTCATCGCCGGGGCGACCGCCCCGCCGGGCCGCCGCATGGGGCACGCGGGAGCCGTGATCTCGGGCGGGAAGGGCGATGCGCGCAGCAAGATCGAGGCCATGAAGTCGGCCGGTTTCCAAGTCTCTGAATCGCCCGCCTCGCTTGGCAGCACGATGTTGAAAGTAATGAAAGCTTAGCCGGCCGACGCTATATACTGGGGACTTCCCCCCCTGACGTTTCGGAGGCGGGTCCGGCCGCCAGAACGGCCGGAATGGCCCGTATTTCTTATGCCGAATCAAATGGATATCGCCACTCTGCTCAACGGCTCGAACGCCGGTTTCATCGCTGATCTGTATCGGCGATATCTGGAGAACCCGAGTTCGGTCGATCCGAGCTGGCAAAGCTTCTTCGCCGAGCTGCGCGACGACCCGACGGCGATCGAGGCCGATCTGCGCGGCGCGTCCTGGGCGCCCAAGACCGGCCTCCTGAACGGCGAGACGGCAGCGAAGAGCAACGGCCATGCGAACGGCGCCGCCGGGGCGAGTGCCGATGCGGTGTCGGTCGAACAGCTCCGCGCCGCGACCCTCGATTCGGTCCGGGCCCTGATGCTGATCCGCGCCTATCGCATCCGCGGCCATCTCGCGGCGAAGCTCGACCCGCTCGGGCTCGAGAAGCGCGAGCCGCATCCCGAGCTCGATCCTTCGACCTACGGCTTCGGCGAGGGCGACTACGACCGCCCGATCTTCATCGACGGCGTGCTGGGCCGCGAGACCGCGACCTTGCGCGCGATCCTGCAGATCCTCCGCGAGACCTATTGCGGAACGATCGGCGTCGAGTTCATGCATATGAGCGATCCGGACCAGAAGAGCTGGATCCAGCAGCGCATCGAGGCGATCCACAACCGCACCGAATTCACCGAGAAGGGCAAGCGCGCGATCCTGGAGCGCCTGACCGCGGCCGAGATCTTCGAGCAGTTCCTCGACAAGAAATACACCGGCACCAAGCGCTTCGGCGTCGACGGCAGCGAAGCCATGGTCCCGGCGCTGGAGCAGATCCTCAAGCGTGGCGGCCAGCTCGGCGTCAACGAAGTCGTGATCGGCATGCCGCATCGCGGCCGGCTGAACGTGCTGGCGAACTTCATGGGCAAGCCGTTCGCCGCGATCTTCTCCGAGTTCCAGGGCAACGCCGCCCAGCCAGACGATGTGCAGGGCTCGGGCGACGTGAAGTACCATCTCGGCACCTCGTCCGACCGCGATTTCGACGGCACCAAGGTCCATCTGTCGCTGACCGCCAATCCGTCGCATCTCGAATGCGTGAACCCGGTGGCGCTGGGCAAGGTCCGCGCCAAGCAGATGCAGCGCAAGGATCTCAGCCGCGAAGAGCAGATGGGCCAGGTCATGGGCCTGCTCATGCACGGCGACGCGGCGTTCGCGGGACAGGGCATCGTCTACGAGACGATGATGCTGTCGGAGTTGCGCGGCTATCGCACCGGCGGCACGGTGCACTTCATCGTCAACAACCAGATCGGCTTCACGACCTCGCCGCAATATTCGCGCTCGTCGCCCTATCCGACCGACGTCGCGAAATCGATCATGGCGCCGATCTTCCATGTCAACGGCGACGATCCCGAGGCGGTCGTCCATGTCGCGCGCATCGCGACCGAGTTCCGCCAGCGGTTCCTCAAGGACGTCGTCATCGACATGTTCTGTTATCGCCGGCACGGCCACAACGAGTCGGACGAGCCGGCGTTCACCCAGCCGCTGATGTACCGGGCGATCGCCGCCCACCCCACGACCCGCCAGATCTACGCCCAGAAGCTGGTCGACGAGGGCACGTTGCAGCCCGGCGAGCCGGAGAAGGTGGTCGCCGAGTTCACCGCCCATCTCGAAAGCCAGTTCGAGGCCGCCAAGGGCGGCTACAAGCCGAACAAGGCCGACTGGCTCGAAGGCAGCTGGAGCGGCCTCGAGGTCGCGTCGGGCGAGGACCGCCGCGGCATCACCGAGGTGCCGATGGAGCGGCTGCGCGAGGTCGCGACGGCGCTGACCAAGGTCCCGGCCGACTTCCATCTGCATCGCACGCTGCGGCGCATCCTCGACAACAAGAAGAAGGCGCTGGAGTCGGGCGCCGGCATCGACTGGTCGACCGCCGAAGCGCTGGCGTTCGGCACCCTGCTCACCGAGGGCCTCACGGTGCGCCTCTCCGGCCAGGATTCCGGCCGCGGCACGTTCTCGCAGCGCCACGGCGTGCTGACCGACCAGGAGACCGAGGCGAAATACGTCCCGCTTGCCAACATCAAGGAAGGCCAGGCGCTGTTCGAAATCATCGACAGCCCGCTCTCCGAATTCGGCGTGCTGGGATTCGATTACGGCTTCTCGCTGGCGGACCCCAAGACGCTGGTGCTGTGGGAGGCGCAGTTCGGCGACTTCGCCAACGGCGCCCAGACCATCATCGACCAGTTCATCACATCGGGCGAGTCGAAGTGGCTCCGCATGTCGGGGCTGGTGATGCTGCTGCCGCACGGCTACGAGGGCCAGGGGCCGGAGCATTCCTCGGCGCATCCGGAGCGCTACCTCTCGGCCTCCGCCGAAGACAACATTCAGGTGTGCAACATCACCACGCCGGCGAACTACTTCCACGTGCTGCGGCGGCAGATGCACCGGCCGTTCCGCAAGCCGCTGATCATCCTCACGCCGAAATCGCTGCTGCGGCACAAGCTCGCGGTCTCGAAGCTGGAGGAGATGGGGCCGAAGACGACCTTCCACCGCGTGCTGTGGGACGACAAGCAGCCGCCCGACGACGACAAGGTCAAGCGGATCGTGCTCTGCACCGGCAAGGTCTATTACGACCTGTTCGAGGAGCGCGAGAAGCGCGGCCTGAAGGACACGGTGATCCTGCGGGTGGAGCAGCTCTATCCGTTCCCGTTCAACGCACTGACCAAGGAACTGGTTCGCTATAAGAACGCCAAGACCGTGGTCTGGTGCCAGGAAGAGCCGAAGAATTTCGGGTACTGGCAGTTCGTCGAGCCGCGCCTCGAAGAGGTGCTGGCCGGCGCCAAGCTGCAGCCGAAGCGACCGCGCTATGCCGGCCGGCCGGAAATGGCCGCGACGGCCACCGGCAGCTACAAACGGCATAGCGCCGAGCAGGCGAAGCTGGTCGCCAGCGCTTTAGAAGACTGACCTCCCACCGGGACAACGCGGGGACAATCCATGTCCGTGGACATCAAGGTGCCGACACTTGGCGAGTCCGTGACCGAAGCCACGGTCGCCAAATGGTTCAAGAATGTCGGCGACGCGGTCGCGGCCGATGAGCCGCTGGTCGAGCTCGAGACCGACAAGGTGACGGTCGAGGTGCCGGCCCCGACCTCCGGCACGATCGGCGCCATCAGCGCCAAGCAGGGCGAGACGGTCGCCGTCGGCGCGGTCCTCGGCAGCCTGAACGAAGGAGCGGGTCCCGCCAAGGCGGCCAAGCCGGCCGCTGCCCCCGCCGCCGCGAAAGCCGCCCCGGCCGCGGCTCCAAAGCCGGCCGCCGCCCCGGCCCCGGCACTGGCCGTCGTCTCCGGCAAGGATCCGGGTCCCGCGGTGCGCAAGATCCTCGCCGAGACCAAGGTCGACTCGGCCTCGATCGCGCCGACCGGAAAGGACGGGCGGCCGACCAAGGGCGACGTGCTCGCCGCGGCGGCCAGGCCCGCGCCGGCGCCAGTCCAAGCACCGCCCGCGGCACCTCGCGACCTCGCTCCGCGCGAAGAGCGCGTGAAGATGACGCGGCTGCGCAAGCGGATCGCCGAGCGCCTGAAGCAGGCTCAGAACACCGCCGCCATGCTCACCACCTTCAACGAGGCGGACATGAGCGCGGTGATGGCGATGCGCAAGCATTACAACGAGACCTTCGAGAAGAAGCACGGCGTCAAGCTCGGCTTCATGTCGTTTTTCGTGAAGGCCTGCATCGTCGCGCTGAAGGAGCTGCCGGCGGTGAACGCCGAGATCGACGGCGACGACATCATCTACAAGAACCACTACGACATCTCGGTCGCGGTCTCGACGCCGCAGGGGCTGGTGGTGCCCGTGGTGCGCGACGCCGATCAGCTGGGCTTCGCCGAGATCGAGAAGAAGATCGCCGATCTCGGCAAGCGGGCGCGCGACGGCAAGCTCTCGATCGACGAAATGACGGGCGGCACCTTCACCATCACCAATGGCGGCATCTTCGGCTCGCTGATGTCGACGCCGATCCTGAACCCGCCGCAATCGGGCATCCTTGGCATGCACAAGATCCAGCCGCGGCCGATGGCCGTCGGCGACAAGATCGAGGTCCGGCCGATGATGTATCTGGCGCTGTCCTACGACCACCGCATCGTCGACGGCCGCGAGGCGGTGACGTTCCTGGTGCGGGTCAAGGAGCTCATGGAGGATCCGCAGCGCCTGGTCCTGGATATGTGATCGCGTCACCTCTCACCACAGCCACTTTCCATTCGTGGGAGAAGTCGCGAGCGCTGAATTTTTTTGCGGGGGCGAAGCCCCGGCACCCGGGGAGCGGGTGACGGCGCAGCCGAGAGGAAATGAACATGGCTGAGTCCTCCTACGACCTCATCGTCATCGGCAGCGGCCCGGGCGGCTATGTGTGCGCGATCCGCGCCGCGCAGCTGGGCTTGAAGACGGCGTGCGTCGAGAAGATGCCCACCCTCGGCGGCACCTGCCTCAACATCGGCTGCATCCCCTCGAAGGCGCTGCTGCAGGCGTCCGAGAAGCTCGAAGAGGCGCAGCACGGCCTGGGGGCCTTCGGCATCAAGGTCGGCGGCGTCGAACTCGATCTCAAGGGGATGATGGGCCACAAGGACAAGGTCGTCACCGCCAACACGAAGGGCGTCGAGTTCCTGTTCAAGAAGAACAAGATCGACCGCATCGAGGGTACGGGGCGCATCGCCGGTGCCGGATCGGTTGTCGTCAACGGCAAGGATGGCAAGGCAACGACGTTCAAGACCAAGTCGATCGTGATCGCCACCGGCTCGGATTCGATGCCGCTCAAGGGCGTCGAGGTCGACGAGCAGCGCATCGTCTCCTCGACCGGTGCCTTGTCGCTGCCCGAGGTGCCGAAGCGGATGGTGGTGATCGGCGGCGGCTATATCGGGCTCGAGATGGGCTCGGTGTGGCAGCGCCTCGGCTCGGCGGTCACGGTCGTCGAGTTCCTCGACCGCATCCTGCCCGGGATGGACGACGAGGTGTCGCAGCAGATGCAGCGCATCCTCACCAAGCAGGGCATGACCTTCAGGCTCGGCACCAAGGTGACCGGCGCCAAGGCGACCAACAAGGGTGTCGCGCTGACGCTCGAGCCGGCGAAGGGCGGGGCCGAGGAGAAGCTGGAGACCGACGTCGTGCTGCTGTCGATCGGCCGCCGGCCCTACACCGACGGTCTCGGCCTCAAGGAATCGGGCGTGGCCCTGGACGATCGCGGCCGCGTCGTGACCGATGCGCATTTCACGACCAATGTCGCGGGCGTCTATGCGATCGGCGACGTGATCGCGGGCCCGATGCTGGCCCACAAGGCCGAGGACGAAGGTGTCGCGGTCGCCGAGCTCATCGCCGGCCAGGCCGGCCACGTGAACTACGACGCGATCCCCGGCGTGGTCTACACCTGGCCGGAGGCGGCGACGGTCGGCCAGACCGAGGAGCAGCTGAAGCAGGCGGGCACCGCCTACGCGGTCGGCAAGTTTCCGTTCACCGCCAACGGCCGCGCCCGTGCCATGAATTCGACCGACGGGTTCGTGAAGATCCTCGCCGACAAGGCGACCGACAAAGTGCTGGGCGTGCACATCGTCGGCCCGGACGCGGGCCATCTCATCGCCGAGGTCGTGCTCGCGATGGAGTTCGGCGCCTCGGCCGAGGACATCGCGCGCACCTGCCACGCGCACCCGACGCTCAGCGAAGCGGTGAAGGAAGCCGCCATGGCCGCCGACGGCCGCGCCATTCACATCTGACCGTCAGCCGCCGAACAGGCGGCGGGTCAATGCCAGGATCGCTTCGGTCCCGCCCACCACCATCCCCGCGGCCAATGCGGTCGCGAGCGCCGCGGCGCACAGCCCGACCGCGACCACCAGGCCGTCGCGTGCGATCAGCCCCAGGGTGATGATCGCGATAGCGACCGCCGCCGGCTGATTGGCCAGCGGCAAGGGCAGGGAGATCAGCACGGCGAGGGTCGCGATCACCACCGCCAGCAGCTGCTCGGCGAGCGGCGAGACCACGGCTTCCCAGCGCGGCCGCATGACGCGCTCGAGCTTGCGCAGATAGGGTCGGGCGCGTTCGATCGCGCGGTCCAGGTCGGCGCGCGCGATCGATTTCTCCAGCAGCCATTTCGGCAGCCACGGGCGCCGGTAACCGAGGGCGCGCTGGAGCGCGATGAAGAGCTGCGGCAGGCCGAACACGGTCGACAGGCCGGGAATGGCGCCGAGACCTACGGCGTTGGGCAGGCTCAGGAGGAGGGTCAGCAGCGCGAAGGCGCGGCCGCCCAGTTCGTCGATCAGGTCCTGCAGCCTGACACGTTCGCCGTGGACCGATTTTATCAGGTGATCGAGTGCCGCCGAGATTGCATGCGGGCCGTCGCGGGCGCTGTCCGGCATCCTCTGTTATGCGAACCCCGCGCACAGGCGGGCAAGTGGCCATGCTGTTGCAGCTGGACACATTTATGATTCAGCAGACCGGCGGCGCCGCCGATCCGGGTCAGGCGCGCGGGTGGGCCTTTTCGTAGACCTCGATGAGGCGCTCCGCATCGACGGCGGTGTAGCGCTGCGTCGTCGACAGCGATGCGTGCCCGAGCAGCTCCTGGATCGCGCGCAGGTCGCCGCCCTGGGCGAGGAGATGGGTTGCGAAGCTGTGGCGCAGCGCATGCGGCGTGGCGGTGTCCGGCAGGCCGAGACCGGCGCGCAGCTTGCGCAGGCCCGCCTGCACGATCTCCGCGCGCAGCCGGCCGCCGCGAGCGCCGAGGAACAACGGGCCGTCGGCGCGCACCTGGTAGGGGCAGCGCGCGACGTAGTCCTCGATGGCCGCTCTGGCCACCGGTAGCAGCGGCACGATCCGCTGCTTGCGGCCTTTGCCGGTGACGCTCAGCGTATCCTGCAGCGGCAGGACGTCGCGGTTGAGCGACAGTGCCTCGTCGATGCGCAAGCCGGCGCCGTACAGCAGGGTCAGCACCGCGGTGTCGCGGGCGGCGATCCACGGCTCCTCGGCCAGCGCGCCGATCTCCTCGACCACGCGCGCCGCGTCGGGGACGGTGAGGGGCTTCGGCAACGTCTTGGGCAGCTTGGGCGTGCGGAGTGCCGCCACCTGTGCGTTGTGCGCGAGGCCGTGCCGGTCGAGCCAGCGGAAGAAGCTGCGCAAGGTCGAGATTGCGCGCGCGTTCGAGGTGGCGGTGAGTCCTTCGGCGCGCCGCGCCGCCAGCCACGCCCGGAAATCGGCCAGGCGCAGCGCTGCCAGGTCGGCCAGGGCCGCGGGGCCGCCGAGATGCTTGCCGGTGAAGGCGAGGAAGCCGGTCAGATCGCGCGTGTACGCCGCCAGCGTGTGTCGGGAGCAGCGCTTTTCGACGGCGAGCCAGGCACGCCACGCCTCGAAGGCGTCGACCACGTCTTTCCGCGCCAGGAACCGCGGAATCGGCGGCGGCGCGGGCGGCGTCGTCAGGTGCGGTCGAGCCATCCCCGGAAGGTCAGCTCGACCACCTTGCCGAGGAAGCTGAGAAGCTCGGTCCCCTGGCCCGGGTGGAACTTGCCCGCCGTGCGCGAGCCGAAGGCGAGGATGCCGACCGGCGCGTCGCGCCGCAGCTGCAGCCGCATCAGGGCCTGCGAGCGCACGAGCGTTGCGGCACTGCTGAACAATTGGGCGTCCGGCTCGGAGTCGGCGATCAGCGCGATATCCTTGTTGGCGCCGACGAAGCGGTCGATGGCGCCGCGCGGCAGGATGCGCAGGCTGGTCCGGTTGCCGCCCGGCGGCAGCCGGTCCAGCGCTTCGAAGCCGAGCGCCACCGCATCGACCTCAAGATGAACCGCGATATCGGTGGTGATGATCTCGATCAGATGCTCGAGGGTCGTGGCCCCCAGCATCGCCAGCACGCTCGCGTGGATGCGGTTTTGGGTGGTGAGGTTGCTGCGCGAGGTGGACAGGATCTCGTTCTGCTGCGTCTGCAGCTTACCGAGGTCGCCGCGCACCCGCTCGAGCATGTAGCGCTGCAGGTCGATCACGCCCTGGCCCCGCTTCGCCTCGGGCGGGACGAGCAGGTTCGCCAGGTCGGCGTGGTCGATCAGGAAATCGGGATGGTCGCGCAAGTACGCTTCGACCTCGTCGGCCGAGGGGCCGGTCGACCGCTGGCGGGGTGCTGTTTCGCGGTCGGCCATTCTGTCAGCCTCCGAGGATCGACTGGCCGGTCTTCTGCCAGTCGGCCAGGAACGCGGCGAGCCCCTTGTCGGTCAGCGGATGCTGGAACATCTGCCGCAGCACGCTCGGCGGCATGGTCGAGACATGCGCGCCGAGCTTGGCCGCCTCGATGATGTGCATCGGGTGGCGGATCGAGGCGACCAGGACTTCGGTCTTGAAGCCGGCGTACTGCTTGTAGATCTGGCAGATGTCGCCGATCAGCGCCATGCCGTCGGTTCCGACATCGTCGAGACGGCCGACGAAGGGCGAGATGAACGACGCGCCCGCCTTGGCGGCCAGGATCGCCTGCGCCGGCGAGAAGCACAGCGTGACGTTGACCATCGTGCCCTCGGACGAAAGGGCCTTGCAGGTCTTGAGCCCGTCCGGTGTGAGCGGCACCTTCACGGTGACGTTCTTCGCGAGCTTCGCCAGCAGGCGGCCTTCCTTCAGCATGGTCGCGTGATCGAGGGCGGTGACCTCGGCGCTCACCGGCCCGGCGACCAGCTCGCAGATCTCCCGCACCACGTCGAGGAACTTGCGGCCCGACTTCGCGACCAGGGACGGATTGGTGGTGACGCCGTCGACCAAGCCGGTCGCGGCGAGATCGCGGATCTCGGCGACGTCGGCGGTGTCGATGAAGAATTTCATGCGCGCTCGATCCGGTTCAGCGAGACCACGAGCGCCGTGACCGGCGCCCGAGTCGGCGTTTAGAGTGTAACCGATGCATGACTCCGACACTAGCCGAGTCGCGTTACGTTTGCGCGTCCTTCTGCCGCTGCCGCTCGCGGGGGCATATGACTACCGCGCCGCACCGGAGCTCGGCCTGCAGCCGGGCGACTTCGTCCATGTGCCGCTGGGCCGGCGGCATCTCGTCGGCGTGGTCTGGGACGGAGCGCCCTCCGCCGAGCTGCCGGAGGCCCGGCTGAAGGCGGTGAGCCGACGCTGCGACGCGCCGCCGATGCCGGCCGACATGCGCCGCTTCATCGACTGGGTCGCCGCCTATACGCTCGCCGCACCGGGTGCCGTGCTGCGCATGGCGATGAGCGTGCCGGCGGCCTTCGAGCCGCCGCGGCCGACGACGCTCGCCCGGCTATCGGACCGGGCGCCGCACCCCGACAGCATCGACCCCGAGGACAAGCCCAGGCTCACCGCCGCCCGCGTCCGGGTGCTGCGGGAGATGCGGGCCGGTCCGCCGCGGCCGGTTCCGGAGATCGCGCGCGCCGCCGGTGTCGGCGCCGGCGTCGTGCGGGCGCTGATCGACCTTGGGTGGGTGGAGACCGTCGCGGCGGTTCCCAACGCCGCACCACTCCCTGAAGCGCAAGGGCAGGCCCCGGAGCTGTCGCCCGACCAGGCGGCCGCGGCCGCGGCGCTGGTCGGCAAGCTGGCCGGCGGCTTCTCGGTGACGTTGCTGGACGGCGTGACCGGCTCGGGCAAGACCGAGGTCTATTTCGAGGCGATCGCCGCCAACCTCAGCGCCGGCCGCCAGACCCTGGTGCTGCTGCCCGAGATCGCGCTCAGCGCCCAATGGTTCGCCCGCTACAAGACGCGGTTCGGGGCGTCGCCGGCGGTGTGGCATTCGGAGATCGGCCCGGCGCTGCGCCGGCGCACCTGGCGCGACGTGGCCGAAGGCCGCACCAAGGTCGTCGTCGGCGCGCGCTCGGCGCTGTTTCTTCCCTTCGCCAGCCTCGGGCTGATCGTCGTCGACGAAGAGCACGAGGCGGCATTCAAGCAGGAAGACGGCGTGATCTACCACGCCCGCGACATGGCGATCGTGCGCGCGCGCTTCGCCCAGTGTCCGGCCGTGCTCGCCTCGGCGACCCCGTCGCTCGAGACGACGCTCAATGTCGAGCGCAACCGCTATGCGGCGCTGCACCTGCCGGATCGCCACGGCGGCGCGGCACTGCCGCAGATCCACACCGTGGATCTGCGGAAGCACCCGCCGCCGCGCAACGCGTTCCTGTCGCCGACCTTGCGCGAGGCGCTGCGGGCCACGCTTAGCGCCGGCGAGCAGGCGATGCTGTTCCTGAACCGGCGCGGCTACGCGCCGCTGACGCTCTGCCGCGCCTGCGGCCACCGGCTGAATTGCCCGAGCTGCACCTCGTGGCTGGTCGAGCACCGCCGCACCGGCCGGCTGCTCTGCCATCATTGCGGCCATTCGGAACCCCGCCCGGACTCGTGTCCGTCCTGCGGTGCGGCCGACAGCTTCGTGCCGTGCGGGCCCGGGGTCGAGCGGGTCGCCGAAGAAGCCGCAGCCCTGTTCCCCGAGGCGCGGCTCGCCGTCGTCACCAGCGATACCATCGACGGCCCGCGCGCCGCCGAAGAGTTCGTGCGCCGCATGACGGCGCACGAGATCGACCTGCTCATCGGCACGCAGATCGTCGCCAAAGGCCATCATTTCCCGACTCTGACCTTGGTCGGCGTCGTCGATGCCGATCTCGGTCTCGCCGGCGGCGACCTGCGCGCGGCGGAGCGCACCTACCAGCTGCTGCACCAGGTCGCCGGACGCGCCGGGCGCGGCGACCGCCCGGGGCGCGCACTGCTGCAGACCTACATGCCCGAGCATCCGGTGATGCAGGCGCTGACCCGCCTCTCCGCCGGCCGCGAGTCGCGCGACGGCTTTCTCGCCGCCGAGGCCGACGAGCGCCAGCGCCACGGCTGGCCGCCGTTCGGGAAGCTGGCGGCGCTCATCATCGCCGGCCCCGATGCGCAGGCCGTCGACGCGGTGGCACGTCGCCTTGCGGCGACGGCGCCGGACCGCGACGGCGTCGAGGTGCTGGGGCCGGCGCCGGCACCGCTGGCGCTGCTGCGCGGCCGCCACCGGCGCCGCTTCCTGATGAAGGCGCGGCGCGACGCCAACCTTCACGCCGCGATCGAGGCCTGGCTCGAGCCGCTCAAGCCGCCGGCGAGCGTGCGCATCCAGGTCGACGTGGACCCTTATAGTTTTCTATGATGGCTAAGTCTTGCCGGCGACTTGCCTGGGTATTCACAAATATTTGCGGCACCTTCGTTTCAGGTAATATACATTTACACTAAGTATGCTTTGTGGGAGTGGGCCCATGGCCCTGATCCTGATCGTCGATGACGACGCCGCGGTCCGCGATTCGATCGCCGCCATTCTCGGTCTCGACGGCCACGAGCTGGCCGAGGCCGCGGACGGCCATCAATGCGAACGCGAGGTCCAGCGGCGCACCCCCGACCTGGTCATCCTCGACATCTTCATGCCGGGGAAGGAAGGCATCGAGACGATCCGCTCGCTGCGCCGCTGGCATCGCGATCTGAAGATCCTGGCGATCTCGGGCGGCGGCGATTCGCATCTCGACAAGTCCCTCCACTATGCCCTCGAGTTCGGCGCCAACGCGACCTTGCCGAAGCCCTTCCTCCCCGGCACGCTCCGCAACATCGTGCGCGCGCTGCTGGCCAGCAACGAGGCTTGATCAGGGCGTCGCCCCAGGGCGTCGCCCCTGTCGTTTTCCACCGCGCGGGGAGGCCGCAATTCGCCCGCGCCGGCGCGCCGCCATACCGCCCTTGACGTTGATTTTTCGGGGGAAAATCGCCCGAATTCCCGCCCCGGTTATTGCATCGCTGATTTTGCTGTGGTAGCAATCCGCCGCCTTCGCCGGGGCGTCCGCCCGCGGCCGAAGGTTCGTTTGTTTCATCAAGGGCTTCAGGCGTTGGCGACCGCCTGCCCGAGGCCCAACTCCCCGGGGATCAGCATTCCATCGTGGCGGCAGACTCTCCTCTCCTGACCGGCCTTACCGGTCGATACGCGACAGCGCTGTATGAGCTGGCCGACGAGGCCAAGGCGCTCGACCAGGTCGCGTCCGACCTCGGTCAGATCAAGAAAGCGATCGCCGACAGTCCCGACCTGCAACGCCTGATCTCCTCGCCGCTGATCCCGCGCGCCGACCAGGCCAAGGCCGTCCTGGCGCTCGCCCAGAAAATGGGGGTCTCGGACATCACCCGCCGGTTCGTTGGGCTCGTCGCTCGCAACCGCCGTCTGTATCGGCTGCCCGGCATCATCGAGGCCTATATGGCGCTTCTTGCCGCGCACCGCGGCGAGATCACGGCCGACGTCACGTCGGCCAAGCCGTTGTCGGCTCCTCAGACCGAGTCGGTGAATGCGGCGCTCCGCGCCGCCGTCGGCGGCAAGGTCGCGGTGTCGATGCATGTCGATCCCAAGCTCCTCGGCGGGCTGAAGGTGAAGGTCGGCTCACGCCTGGTCGATGCTTCGCTCGCTTCCAAACTGCAACGCCTGCAACTCGCGATGAAGGGCCTCTGATATGGACATTCGGGCCGCGGAAATTTCCGCAATCCTCAAGGAACAGATCGCCAAGTTCGACAGCGCCGCCGATGTGGCGGAGGTCGGCCAGGTCATCTCGGTCGGCGACGGCATCGCCCGCGTCTACGGGCTCGACAAGGTCCAGGCCGGCGAGATGGTCGAATTCCCCGGCAATATCCGCGGCATGGCGCTGAACCTCGAAGAGGACAATGTCGGCGTCGTGATTTTCGGCGACGACCGTACGATCCGCGAAGGCGACATCGTCAAGCGCACCGGCGCGATCGTCGAGGTGCCGATCGGCAAGGAGCTGCTCGGCCGCGTGGTCGACGCGCTCGGCGAGCCGATCGACGGCAAGGGGCCGATCAAGGGTGCGAAGCGGACCCGCGTCGAGGTGAAGGCCCCGGGCATCATCGCGCGCAAATCCGTGCACGAGCCCATGCAGACGGGCCTCAAGGCCATCGACAGCCTGGTGCCGATCGGCCGCGGCCAGCGCGAGCTGATCATCGGCGACCGCCAGACCGGCAAGACGGCGGTCATCGTCGACACCATCCTGAACCAGAAGGCGATCAACGCCTCGGGCGACGAGTCGAAGAAGCTCTATTGCATCTATGTCTGCGTCGGCCAGAAGCGCTCGACCGTTGCCCGCATCGTCAAGACGCTCGAGGATTACGGCGCTCTCGAATACTCGATCGTCGTCGCCGCGACCGCGTCCGAGCCGGCGCCGCTGCAGTTCCTGGCGCCGTATACCGGCTGCGCCATGGGCGAGTTCTTCCGCGACAACGGCATGCATGCCGTCATCTTCTACGACGACCTGTCGAAGCAGGCCGTTGCCTACCGGCAGATGTCGCTGTTGCTCCGCCGCCCGCCGGGCCGCGAAGCCTATCCGGGCGACGTGTTCTATCTGCATTCGCGCCTGCTCGAGCGCGCCGCCAAGATGTCCGACGCGGCGGGCAAGGGCTCACTCACGGCACTGCCGGTCATCGAAACCCAGGCCGGCGACGTGTCGGCCTACATCCCGACCAATGTCATCTCGATCACCGACGGCCAGATCTTCCTCGAAACAGAGCTCTTCTATAAGGGTATCCGTCCCGCGATTAACGTCGGACTATCGGTGAGCCGTGTCGGCTCGGCGGCGCAGATCAAGGCGATGAAGCAGGTCGCCGGCCGCATCAAGCTCGAGCTGGCGCAGTACCGCGAGATGGCGGCGTTCGCCCAGTTCGCCTCCGACCTCGACGCCTCCACGCAGAAGCTTCTCGCCCGCGGCTCGCGCCTGACCGAGTTGCTGAAGCAGCCACAATACGCGCCGATGCCGGTCGAGGAGCAGGTCGTGTCGATTTTCGCCGGCGTGCGCGGCTATCTCGACCGGATCGACGTCGGCCAGGTGACCCGCTTCGAGCAGGCCTTCATGTCGCTGATACGCACTGCGCATAAGGACGTGCTGGCGGAGATCCGGGACAAGCGTGAGCTGACGCCGGACCTGGAGAAGAAGTTGAGCGGCATCCTCGAAGGGTTTGCCAAGTCGTTCGCCTGATATTCCAGTCCTGGTTTGCCGCCATGCCGCGTAAGAACAATCATGTCGTCACCCCGGCGAAAGCCGGGGTCCAGGGGCCGGCGACGCGCCGGTGGCCCTGGATGCCGGCTTTCGCCGGCATGACGGGTCGATAAGAGAAGGGCACGCACAAGCCCCATGCCGAGCCTCAAAACATTCCGTGTGCGGATCGCCAGCGTCAAATCGACGCAGAAGATCACGGCCGCGATGAAGATGGTGGCGGCCGCCAAGTTCCGCCGCGCCCAGGAGCAGGCGCTGGCGGCGCGTCCCTATGCCGAGCGGATGGCCCGCGTGCTGGGCTCGCTCGCCGGCGCCGTCGCCGGCAACGAGGGCGGCCCACGCCTGATCGCTGGAACGGGCGCCGACAAGGTGCACCTCGTCATCGTCGCGACCTCGGACCGCGGCCTCTGCGGCGCCTTCAACTCGACGATCGTGCGCGGGGCGCGGCAGTTCATCCGTCAGCTCCTTGCCGAGGGCAAGACCGTCAAGATCCTCTGCGTCGGCCGCAAGGGCCGCGACCAGCTCCGCCGCGACTACGCGAAGCTCATCGTCGAAACGATCGAAGATGTCGGCAAGAAGCGGCTGTCCTTCGTCGATGCCCAGCGTGTCACCGACCGTATCCTGGCGTTGTTCGAGGCCGGCGAGTTCGACGTGGCGACGTTGTTCTACAACCGCTTCAGGTCGGCGATCAGCCAGATCATGACCAAGCAGCAGCTCATTCCGTTCCCGGTGGAAGCCGCCGCGGCGCCGGCCCCGGAGGGCGCCGGCCTGGCGGTCTACGAGTTCGAGCCGGACGAGGACGAGATCCTTGCCGAGTTGCTGCCGCGCAACCTCGCGGTGCAGGTCTATCGCGCCTTGCTCGAGAATGCCGCCTCCGAGCAGGGAGCGCGCATGACTGCGATGGACAATGCCACTCGCAACGCCGGCGATATGATCAAACGGCTCACTCTGCAATATAACCGCACGCGCCAGGCCTCGATCACCAAGGAGCTGATCGAGATCATCTCCGGTGCCGAGGCGATCTGAAAACATGATGTGCTTTATACCCCCCACCCTAACCCTCCCCCGCAAGGGGGGAGGGAAAATTCGGGCGAATCACTTCCTCTTCTCCCCTTCCCCCTTGATGGGGGAGGGATGGGGATGGGGAGGGGGTGGGGTCACGATCCGTACGCCTTCGATCTATTGATTTTTCGGGAGCCAAAAGCCATGGCCAAGAACAACATCGGACGTATCACCCAGGTGCTGGGTGCGGTCGTCGACGTCCACTTCGACGGCGACCTGCCGGAGATCCTGAACGCGCTGAACGTGCAGAACCAGGGCAAGACCCTCGTTCTTGAAGTGGCGCAGCATCTCGGCGAGCAATCGGTGCGCACGATTGCGATGGACACGACCGACGGCTTGGTCCGCGGCCAGCAGGCGGTCGACACGGGCGACGCGATCCGCATGCCGGTCGGTCCCGAGACGCTCGGACGCATCATCAACGTCGTCGGTGAGCCGGTCGATGAGCGCGGCCCTGTCAACGCCAAGAAAACAGCGCCGATCCATAGGCAGGCACCGCCCTTCGTCGACCAGTCGACAGAAGCCGAGATCCTGATCACCGGCATCAAGGTCATCGATATGCTGGCGCCGTATGCCAAGGGCGGAAAGATCGGCCTGTTCGGCGGGGCCGGAGTCGGCAAGACCGTGACGATCATGGAACTGATCAACAACGTCGCCAAGGCGCATGGCGGTGTGTCGGTGTTCGCCGGCGTCGGCGAGCGCACGCGTGAGGGCAACGATCTCTATCATGAGATGATGGAATCGGGCGTCATCAAGCTCGACGGCCCGGGCTCCAAAGTGGCGCTGGTTTACGGCCAGATGAACGAGCCGCCGGGTGCCCGCGCTCGCGTCGGCTTGAGCGGCCTGACCGTCGCCGAGTATTTCCGCGATGAAGAGGGCCAGGACGTGCTGTTCTTCGTCGACAACATCTTCCGCTTCACCCAGGCGGGCTCGGAAGTGTCGGCGCTGCTCGGCCGCATTCCTTCGGCGGTGGGCTATCAGCCGACATTGTCGACCGACATGGGCGCCCTGCAGGAGCGCATCACCTCGACCAAGAAGGGCTCGATCACGTCGGTGCAGGCCATCTACGTGCCCGCCGACGACCTGACCGACCCGGCGCCGGCCACCTCATTCGCGCATCTTGACGCGACGACGGTGTTGTCGCGCCAGATCGCCGAGCTTGGCATCTTCCCGGCGGTCGACCCGCTCGACTCGACAAGCCGCATGCTCGATCCGCGGGTCATCGGCGACGAGCACTACCAGGTCGCGCGCGACGTGCAGCGCGTGCTGCAGACCTACAAGTCGCTGCAGGACATCATCGCCATTCTCGGCATGGACGAGCTCTCGGAAGAGGACAAGCTCACGGTGTCGCGGGCGCGCAAGATCCAGCGCTTCCTGTCGCAGCCGTTCCACGTCGCCGAGGTGTTCACCGGCACGCCGGGCGTGTTCGTGAAGCTCGAAGACACCATCAAGGGCTTCAAGAAGATCGTCGCCGGCGAATGCGACGACATGCCGGAATCGTCGTTCTACATGGTCGGGACGATCGAAGAGGCGATGGACAAGGCCCGCAAGATGGCGGCCGAGGCCGCCTGATCCGGGACGGAACGGACGCATATCCATGCCCGACAAGCTGCAGTTCGAGCTGG
The DNA here is from genome assembly GCA_036394195.1 of Alphaproteobacteria bacterium. Lineage (GTDB taxonomy): Bacteria > Pseudomonadota > Alphaproteobacteria > CACIAM-22H2 > CACIAM-22H2 > DATJPD01. The sequence continues at coordinate 23,989 of DASWFO010000180.1, forward strand.
TCTCGCCCGAGCGGTTGCTCATCTCGCGCGAGGTCGGGATGGTCGTCGTCCCGGGGGCCGAGGGCGACTTCGGCGTGTTGCCCGAGCACGCGCCGCTGATCTCGACCGTGCGCCCCGGCGTGATCGAGGTCTACGACGACGGCCAGGCGGTCAGCGACCGCATCTTCGTCTCGGGCGGCTTCGCCGAAGTGACCGGGGAGCGCTGTACGGTGCTCGCCGAAGAGGCAACGCCGGTGAAGGATATCAACCAGGCCGAGGTGCAGGGCCGGCTGGAGGAGCTGCAGCGCGAGCTCGTGGCCGCGACCGATGACCGCGCCCGCGAGAACCTGGCGCTCCGGATCGAGATCGCCGAGGCGAAGCTCTCCCTGGTGATCCCGTAAGAACACCCGCCGGGTGGGGACAAAGCCGGGGCCGGACCGGATCGGACTTGAAAGCCGGTACGGTTAAGGTCATATAAAGACTATGTGAATACGCCGATTGCTGCTCTCGACGGAGCCTTCGCCGGGGTCCGCGTGGTGGGGTGATGAAGCACTGGACGCTCGACGACATTGCGTGGAGCCGGTTCGATCCCCGGAAGGTCGACGCGGATCTGCTGCGCATCGTGAAGGCGGCGAGCCTCGTCGAGCACAACGGCGGCGACTACGCGATCTATCTCGAGAACGTCTTCCAGGGCGATGCCGAGTTCCAGACGGCGGCGCGCGACTGGGCGCAGGAAGAGGTGCAGCACGGCCGGGCCCTGCAGCGCTGGGCCGAGTTCGCCGATCCGGCGTGGAAGTTCGACGCGGCCTTCAAACGCTTCAACGACGGCTTCAAGCTGCCGCTCGATGCGACCACCTCGGTCCGGGGCACGCGCACCGGGGAACTCATCGCGCGCTGCATCGTCGAGACCGGCACCAGCTCCTATTACACGGCCCTTGCTGATGCGACAGCCGAGCCGGTGCTGCGGCAGATCTGCACCAAGATCGCCGCCGACGAGCTGCGTCACTACAAGCTCTTCTACACCCACATGAAGCGCTATCAGGAGGCGGAGCGGCTCGGCGCCTGGGCCCGGTTGCGCACCGGCCTCGGACGAATCCTCGAATCCGAAGACGATGAGCTCGCCTGCGCCTATTGGGCGGCGAACGAGACCACCGCCCGCTACGACCGCAAGCGCTTCAGCCGCGCCTATGCGCGCCGCGCCTACGCCGTGTACCAGCCGCAGCACATCGAGCGCGGCATCGCCATGGTGATGAAGGCGATCGGCCTGTCCGCGCAGGGGCGGCTGCACGCCTGGCTGTCGCGCCTGGCCGGCTGGATCATGCGCACCCGCGTTGCGTCTCTGGCGCGGATGGGGGCTTAGCCGCGGTCGCCGGTTCCATTCGTCGGCGCATCCGGCCGTCAAGCCAGCCTCAGGGATTTCCGGCGCCAGACTAGGGTGTTTCCCGGGGTATTTCGTTCGGCGGTGTTACAGTAATTTTCTCCGCCCGACGTCAGGGGAATGGGGGAATGGCGGTTTTTACGATGAGGGGGCCATATGCCCTCACCAATTCCAGCATCGACAACAAGGTCGCGCGCAACACCCCTGGCGTCTTCGTCGTGGGAACGATCGACCGCGCGGGTTCGCTGAAGGTCGTGGACGCCCTGGGCCGCTCCGATTGGGACCTGGCGCATGCGCTGAGGCAGTATGTCGGGAGATCTTCGGGTTTCCTGTTCCGCGCGGTGCCGTCGGCCGCGGAAGCTTTTGCGGTGGAGTGCGATCTCTATCATCAGCTTCGGCGCTTCGACCTGCCCCATCCGGTGCGCCCGAGCGGCACGACCTTGACATGTTCGATCTGCGGCGGATCGGGCAACTCTATAACTGCGTCGGCGGCCACGTCGTTGACGCGCCGCCCCGCTGCCGAGCGCGCGGAATCCTACCGGCTCAAAGCGGCGGAGATCAGGGTCACCGCAGCGGACATGCATCAGGAGGCGAAGGACCGCTTGCTGCAGCTGGCCGACGCCTATGAGCGCTTGGCGAAGACCACGGACACGATGATCGAGCTGGAATCCAAGAAGCCGAAAAACGGCGGCTCGGCCTGACCGTCGGGTGTCGTGCGCGGCGCTTATGTCGCTCGCTTATCGCTATTTCTTAACCCGCTCGCCGCCCTGCCGGGTGACCAGCCGGTCTTCGGTCCACACCTCGATGGCCCGATACTGCGGGTAGGCACGCCATAGCAGAAGACACCAATCCAGGGCTGTGTTGTCGTTGGGATGGTCGGCGGTCTCGACCTTGAGGACGTAGTCATCATTATTGAAGAAATAGCACCTGTAGAGACCCATCACCGATCAACGAAGCGATCGGGCTGCCTGGCTGTGTCCTCTCTGTGGCTGGCCACGCGTCGACACCTAGTGGATCGACGCCAACAGATGAGTCCCGATCCTTTTTCCCTCGTCACCCCGGACGAGCGAAGCGAGATCCGGGGTCCATCTCGCCCGTGGCAGCATGGACCCCGGCTCGCGCGGCTGCGCCGCTTGGCCGGGGTGA